>DATHUD010000153.1:0-14624 GCA_035462575.1 Thermoanaerobaculia bacterium
GCTTCGCCGCCTTCGACAAGTCCGGCAAATACCTCTATTTCACGGCCAGCACGGACGTGGGCCCCACGAGCGGCTGGCTCGACCTTTCGAGCGTGCAGCGGCCGGTCTCGCGGAGCGTTTACGTGGCGGTGCTCGACAAGAACCTGCCTTCGCCGCTCGCGCCCCTGAGCGATGAGGAAAAGGGCAACAAGGACAGCAAGGACAAGGACGAAAAGAAGGAGGAAAAGCCGGTTCGGGTGAAGGTCGATTTCGAAGGGATCGATCAGCGCATCCTGGGGCTCCCCGTGCCGGCGCGCAATTACACCGGGCTCGCGGCGGGCAAGGCCGGCGTGATCTTCCTCCTGGAAGACGCTCCCGTGGCCGGCTTCGGTGGCGAGGGCTCGATCCTCCACAAGTTCGACCTCGAAAGCCGAGAGACGAAGGAGATGACGAAGGGTGTCGTTCTTCCCTTCGAGGTCTCGGGGGACGGCGAGAAGATGCTCGTCCGCCAGGGGCGGACCTGGACGATCGCCTCCACGACCGAGCCACCCCCGCCCGGCAAGGGCGCCCTCGACCTTTCGAAAGCCCAGGTGCGGGTCGACCCCCGCGCCGAATGGAAGCAGATGTACCGGGAGGCGTGGCGGATCGAGCGCGACTTCTTCTACGACCCGGGGCTCCACGGGCTGGACCTCGAGGCCATGACCGCGCGCTACGAGCCGTACCTCGAAGACCTGGGCCACCGCTCGGAGCTCAACGCCCTGTTCGTCGACATGCTGGGCGAGCTCACGGTGGGGCACCTCTTCGTGGCCGGCGAGGACGATCCCGGGGAGGAGGAGGGGACGCCGGGCGGGCTCCTGGGAGCCGACTACGAGATCGCGAACGGGCGCTACCGCTTCGCCCGCATCCTCTCCGGCGAGAACTGGAACCCCGAGCTCCAGGCTCCCCTGACCCAGCCGGGCGTCAACGTCAAGGCCGGCGAGTACCTGCTCTCCGTGGACGGCCGCGAGCTCCGGGCGGGAGACGACGTCGACAGCTTCTTCGAGGCGACGGCCGGCAAGTCCGTGCTCCTCACGGTCGGCCCCGATCCGGGCGGCAAAGGCTCGCGCAAGGTGACCGTGGTGCCGGTCGACAGCGAGACCGAGCTGCGCACCCGCGCCTGGATCGAGGAAAACCGCCGCAAGGTGGACGAGCTCTCGGGAGGCCGGCTCGCCTACGTCTACCTTCCCGATACGGGCGAGGGGGGCTACACGAGCTTCAACCGCTACTTCTTCGCCCAGGTGGGAAGGGAGGGCGCGATCCTCGACGAGCGCTACAACGGCGGCGGCTACGCAGCCGACTACTTCATCGACTACCTGAGCCGGCGGCTCCTCTCCTACTGGTCCACCCGCGAGGGGGGCGATTTCGCGACCCCCGTCGGCGCGATCTTCGGTCCCAAGGTGATGATGATCAACGAGCGCTCTTCTTCCGGAGGCGACGCCCTCCCCTTCTACTTCCGCCGGGAGAAGCTCGGCCCCCTCGTGGGCCGGCGGACCTGGGGCGGCCTCGTGGGCATCTACGACTACCCCGTGCTGCTCGACGGCGGACAGATCACCGCGCCCCGCGTCGCCTTCTGGAGCCCGGAGGGGGAGTGGGAGGTCGAAAACCGGGGCGTCTCCCCGGACGTCGACGTCGAGCTCGACCCCAAGGCCTGGCGGCAAGGGCGGGACTCCCAGCTCGAGAAGGCCGTCGAGGTGGCGCTGGACCTGCTCGCGAAAAACCCGCCGCCCAGGAAGCCCGCGCGGCCGGCGTATCCGACCTTCGCCCGGCCTTCCTCCCCCAAAGGATAGCTCCCGGCCACCCTCCGGGGCGTTTGTGCCCGAACGCCCCGGAGCATAGAAAGACCCCGCAAGGCTCGCATGAGGAGAACGAGGCTTTGAATCATCACGAATCGCACGACTGGCAGGCCCGCTACGCCGCGAAGATCGCAACGCCCGAGGACGCGATCCGGCTCATCCGTCCCAAGAAACGCATCCTGATCGGCTCGGGCGCGGCCGAGCCGGGGCGCCTCGTCGACGCCATGGTCGCCCACGGCGACCACCTCGAAGGCAACGAGATCGTCCACCTGATGACCCTGGGCTCGGCCCCCTACGTCCAGCCGGGTCTCGAGCACCGGTTCCGGCACACGGCCTTCTTCATCGGCGCGAACGTCCGGCAGGCGGTCCAGGAGGGGCGGGCGGACTTCATGCCCGTGTTCCTCTCCGAGATCCCCCATCTCATCGCCTCCGGCAAGGTGGGGATCGACGTGGCCCTCATCCAGGTGAGCCCGCCGGACCGCCACGGCTTCGTGAGCCTGGGCGTGTCGGTCGACATCGTCCGCGCCGCGGTCGACTCGGCCACGGTCATCCTGGCCGAGGTCAATCCCAACATGCCGCGCACCCTGGGCGACTCGTTTCTGGACGTGGACCGCATCTCCGCCCTGATCCCCGTGGACGATCCGCTCCCCGAGCGCCTGCCCGAGCCGATCGACGACGTCTTCGCGGAGATCGGGAGGAACGCGGCCACGCTCATCCCCGACGGCGCCACGCTCCAGATGGGGATCGGCAAGATCCCCGACGCGGTCCTCGCCGCGCTGGGCGACCGCCACGACCTGGGCGTCCACACCGAGATGATGTCCGACGGCGTGATGGATCTCGCGGAGGCCGGCGTCATCACCGGGCGCAGGAAGAATTTCCTCCCCGGCAAGCTCGTGACCTCCTTCGTGATGGGCACGCGGAAGCTCTACGACTGGATCCACGACAACCCGCTGATCGAGATGCGGCCGAGCGTCTTCACCAATGATCCCTTCCAGATCGCGCGCAACGACAACATGGTGGCGATCAACGCGGCGCTCGCCGTGGACCTGACGGGACAGGTGGCGGCCGACACCGTGCGCGGCAGGTTCTTCTCGGGGATCGGCGGGCAGGTCGACTTCATCCGCGGCGCCGCGCGGAGCGAGGGCGGACGGCCCATCATCGCGCTCCCCGCCACGGCCAAGGGCGGGACGGTCAGCCGCATCCAGGCCACCTTCGAAGAGGGGGCCGGCGTGGTCACCAGCCGGGGGGACATCCACTACGTGGTGACCGAGTTCGGCGTCGCCGACCTCTGGGGGAAGAACATCCGCCAGCGGACCGAAGCCCTCGTCGGCATCGCCCACCCGGACTTCCGGGCGGAGCTCTTGTCCACGGCGAAGAAGCGGTGCTACGTGTTTCCGGGAGCGTAGGAGGCCTACGCCTCCCCGACCGCCGCCAGCCGTTCCCGCACCGCGCTCACCTCGTGCGCCGCGGCGGGGCGCCAGATACCCCTCTGGCGCCGCTTCTCGATCGATTCAGGGTTGTAATGGATCGAGGTCACGAGCTTGCCTTCAAGGCTGAAGACGTGGGCTCGGCCGCGGTCGCCCACCACCACGAGAGTCTCTTTCCTCGTGTCGTAGAGGAGCTTTTCAGGCGTCGCCCGGGCGAAGTCGGCGAGGGCCATGCGGGTGGGGCGGTCCCCCTCGGCGTGGCGTTGCTGGCCGTGGAGAGTCCGTCGCTCCTTGCCGCGCCAACCCTTCTCCAGACGCCGGGCGAGGCCGTTCACCACCCCGTCCAGGCGCTGGTCGATGACCTCCCGGGGCGTGCGCGGCGAGCGGGTGAGCTGGCTTTCGATCGTGGAGAGCGCCCCCTGGGCCCAGCGCACGGCATCGCTCCAGGGGATCTCTCCGATGCGGTCGAACAGGTTCTCCAGCGGCTCGCCTCCCGGGCCCACGCCCACCACGTTCAGGCCGAACCGCCGGCTCTGGCGCCGGTGCTGGGACGAGATCACCTGGAACGACACGGCGATCGGCTGCCGTAGACCGGCGATGCCCGAAGGATCGGGCGCCCGGTACCACCCGGCCGCCACCTGTCCGTGAATCCTGTACCCGCTCTCGTGCTGCCGGAACGCAGGGATGAGGTCGGCCGTCAGATCCGCCTCCGGCGTCACGATGGGCACGAGTTGGGGCGGCTCGCGGTAGAGAAGATCCACCCGCGGGTCCCGCCGCTGCAGGAGCCATTGGGAGAAATCGGCGAAGCGGGGAACGCCCGTCGAGCCCCAGCCCACGAACACCTGGCGGCTATCCGAAGGCGCCGCATGCTCGCAGACCGCGGTCTGGCACCGGAAGCAGAGGACCCGTCCCGGCTGGAACACGGAGCTGTGATGGAGGAGCGACTGGATCGCCTCCTGAATCGCCTCCCCGGCCTCGTGGCTCACCTTGGCGATCTGGCCGTCCCGGTGGGCCGTGGGGAGATCCAGCCGGAGCTCGATCTTCTCCCCCCGTCCCGCCACCAGATGGCCGAGCGGATGGCGGTCGATCCGCTGGCGGACCTCGTCCACCAGGAGCTCCAGGGCTTGTTTCAGGCGTACGTCGCGGTTGGAAGAATCAGGCACGGCATCCCCCTCCCCAGGGACCAGAGAATCTAAACCGTGCGGGGGAGGGGGAGATTCCGGGCGGAGCTCGCCTCGCGGATGAAAGAGAACACGACGGCGTCGTGCGCGACCCCGTGCAGCAGCAGCCGTTTCCTGAGGACCCCTTCCCGCACGGCGCCGGCCTTCTCCGCCGTCCGGAGGCTCGCCACGTTCTTCGTCGACACGATGACTTCGAGACGGATGAGGTCCGTGTTCTCGAAGGCCCACCGGACAATCTGGCGGATGGCGGCCGTCGCCACCCCGCGCCGGGTGGCCGAGGTGCAAACCCAGTACCCCAAGTTGGCGCGGCGATTCGCACTTTCGATCTGGTTCAAGGCGCAGCTCCCGAGATAGCTGCCGTCTTCCGCGAGAATGGCGAACTCGAACGCCGTGCCCGCTTCGAACGCCTGGACCTGAGCCTCGAGCCACGCGCGAACTTCCTCGAGCGTCCTGTCGGGATCGCACCACGGCAAGAAGGGACGGATCTCGGCCACCGAGGACAGGGCCGCCTCGAGGACCGCCGGGGCGTCCTCGACTCGGTAAGGGCGGAGGGAGATGGGGGGTTCCAGGTGCATCTGCGGGCGGTGATTGTCTTGCCTACGGCTTTTCAGGATCCCGTTTCTTCACACGGTTGAGCCACTCCAGGTCCAACTGATCTTGGAGTCGCCCAACGATCCTCTTGTTCAGGATGAGGTCATCCAGATCCAAGAGTCCAATGGAAGTGTCACCGTAGCTTGAGCTCACCCGGCGTTCCCATGCCTGCTCGAAGGTTAGCCCATCCACCTCTGTCAACACATCGATTCGATTGGGCTCAACACCGATTTGTAGGATGGTACCCGGTGTACAGAGATCCTGGACCGTCACCCCCTCCAGAGGAGCGCCAAAGTCAGCAAGGGCACGATAGGCCTTCTCGGCATTGTCCGGAGTCGGATCGATCCAGACGTCCAGGTCTTTTGTGTATCGAGGAACGGTGTAGTAGATGACAGCGTGCGCGCCGACCACCAGAAAGCGGACCTCAGCGGCGGAGAAGGCGGAGAACAGATCTCTGAAGTCTCGGTTGATCGGCATCTTCCCCTCGCAGGGTCCTTACCTCGGAGGTCATCTCCCAGGCAGCCGCAAAGCGCCCTTCAGGTCCGACACGCCGCCAGAACTCCAGATCGAAGGATCCGTCGTCCTTCGACGAATGTCGCAGGACGCGGACCATGCGAACGGGCGGGCGGGGTTCCTGGTTCATAGCCTTCTGTCCTCTTCAACGCCGATACCACACTCCCTCCAATTCTATTAGAGGATGAGACCAGTCTACCGTACGTCCGCTCCCTTCCGGGAGGACTAGACTAAAGAGGTGGTATTGTATACGATACCAGAGTGGCGCGGGCGCGAGTTGTCCTCGATACGAGCGTGGTCGTGGCGGCTCTTCGTTCCAGCCAGGGAGCCTCCTTTCAGTTGATCTCACTGCTCGAGCGAGGTCGCTTCGAGGTTGCCCTGTCGGTGCCCCTGCTCTTCGAGTACGAGGATGCCCTTGCCCGTCATGTAAGGGCAGGCCTCTACACGCCGCAGGATATGGATGATTTGCTAAATTACATCTGCCAGATCGCTCACCGGCAGAGTATCTTTTTCCTGTGGCGGCCCTGTCTTCCGGATGCCAAGGACGACATGGTTCTGGAGCTGGCAGTTGCAGCAGGTTGCGAAGCCGTCGTGACTCACAATCAACGGGACTTCGTAGGCACAGAACGCTTCGGTGTAAGGGTCTTTGCGCCGAGAGACTTTCTTCGTATTCTCAAGGAGTCCTCATGAGTACCTTGAGCCTGAGGCTGCCCGAATCCCTGCACAAGCGAGTTCGAGATCTCGCCCAGCAAGATGGGATCTCCATCAATCAGTTCATCAGTACTGCCGTAGCAGAGAAGCTCGCAGCTCTGATGACGGTCGAATACCTCGAAGAGAGAGCCAGGCACGGCAGCCGGGAGAAGTTCCTCGCTGTGCTCGCCAAGGTGCCCGACATACCACCCGAACCCGGCGACGAGTTGTAGGCCGCGGGCAGGCGTTCTCTCTGCCGCCGGTTCTTCTCCGCCCCTCTACCGCCTCCGCCACGCGTCCGCGCTGTAGTTCGCGAGCGCGATCCAGATGCAGGCGAACGTCACCAGGTGCGTCTTCGTGAACGGCTCGCCGTAAACGGCCACGGCCAGGAGGAGCTGGATGCTGGGGGAGATGTACTGGAGGAAGCCGATCGTGGCCAGGCGGAGGCGGCGGACGGCGTTGGTGAACCAGAGGAGGGGGAGGGAGGTGACGACGCCGGCCGCGAGGAGGAGGGTGGTGATCGGGACGCCGTGCCCGAAGACGAGCTTCCCTTCGGCCTCGCGCGCGAGGAGGAACGCCGCGGCGACCGGCAAGAGGAGCGAGGTCTCGACCGCGAGCCCGAGGGCGCCGTCCACCCGGACGGTCTTGCGCAGAAGGCCGTAGAGGGCGAAGGAGACGGCGAGGACGAGGGCGATCGCCGGGAGCGAGCCCAGGGTGAAGGCGAAGTACGCCACGCCCGCCGCGGCGAGGAGGACGCTCGCCCACTGCGCGGGCCGCAGCCGCTCGCGCAGGACGACCATCCCCAGGAGCACGTTGACGAGCGGGTTGATGTAGTAGCCGAGGCTCGCCTCGACGATGTGACCCGTGGAGACCGCGCGGATGAAGATGAGCCAGTTCGTGGCGATGAGCGCCGTCGAGCCCAGGAGGGTGAGGAGGGTGCGGCGGTTTCGGAGCGCGGGGCGGATCTCTCCGAGGCGCCCGCGCCAGGCGAGCCAGGCCAGGAGGAGCGGCACGGACCAGACGATGCGATGGGCCAGGATCTCTTCCGCCGGCACCCGGGCGATCGCCTTGAAGTAGAAGACCGCGAGGCCCCAGGCGAGATAGGCGGACATTCCGTAGGCCACGCCCAGCCGCGCCGAGTCCGGCGCGCCGGGAGAGTCCGCGGCGAGCTCTGTCTGCGTTTCGAGGGTCGCCATGGGGGGATCGAAACGGGGGCGGGGTCTGGCCGGGCCGTCCCGGCGACCACGCCCCCCGCGTTGCAGGAACGAAAGTGTCTTACGACTCCCGGACGAGCAGGTACTCCTGAATGCCGTGCTTCAAGAGGAAGGAGCGATCCACCCGGAAACCTTTCAGGAGCCCGGTGACCTCGGCCGGCACGAAGCGGGGCGAGGGGCGCTCGGAGGCCGTGAGCCGTTCATAGATGAGGTGCTCTTCGTCCTGGATCTTGTAGCGGTAGGGCTGCGCCGGGATCGTTTTCAAAAACGAGATCTGGGCGAAGACCAGGCCGCCCGGCCGGGTGTAGCGCCGGAGCTGCTCGCCGAAGGCGGCGAGCTCCTTCCTCTGGAGGTAGTTGAAGCGGTCCCACGCGAGGACGACGTCGAAGCGGGTGTCGTCCGGCAGCGCGAGAAAATCCGCGAAGAATCCCGGCCCCGCGAGCTCCCCCTCCTCGCTCGAGACGCGCGAGGAGAGCGCCGCGTAGAGATCCTCGATGAACAGCTTGCAGCCGAACTGGGAGAGGTACTCCACGTTCGAGCCGACGGCCGAGCCGAGATCGAGGACCTGCGCCTTGCGGCCCTTGCGGACCTCTTCGAGGAGCGCCGCGAATGCGAGCGAGCGGTGGACCTGGGGCGGGGTCTCGGTCTGGACCGAGCCCTGCTCCTTCCGGGAACCGGAGGCGCGAGAAAACCAGCTCATCAGGCGTTGGCCGCCCGGCTGGGCGCGGGCGCCGCTTCACCGCCCGGCTTGCCTTGCCCCTGCTGCTGTTCCTTGCCGTTCGAAGAGTGCCGGCCGGCCATCTCGCCCTTGGGCTCCATGTCGATCGAGCCCTTGAAACGCGAGCCGTCTTCCAGGATCACGCGCGGCGCCGTGATGTTGCCGCGGATCGCACCCGACTGCCGAAGGATCGCCTGCTCCTGGGCGAAGACGTTGCCGTCCACCTCTCCCTCGATCGTGACAACCCGCCCGAACACGTCCGCGCGGACGCGGCCGTTCTTCCCCACCGTCACGTTGTTCTGCTTGAGATCGACCTTGCCTTCGACGCGGCCCTCGATCACGAGGTCCTCGTCGCCCGTCAGGTCCCCCTTGATGAAGATCGAGGGGCCGATGGTGGCGCGTTCCGTGGTCCGGCGCGGCGTCTCGGCGGACTGGGCCGGGGCGGGCGCTGCGGGGCGGGGCGGGCTCATCGGGGTCGGCTCGGGGTGGTGGGAATTGGGCTGGTCGTCACTCTTCTTCCAAACCATGAAACTTCTCCTTACAAATTGTGAGCGAGCACAAGCAGGGTATGGGCGGAAGAGTCGGAAGTCAAGGATTAAATAGAAATCCGGCTATGGAAGGCGGGAATCTTTCCTGCAGGGGCGGCCACGCGGGGCCGCCCTGGGTTGGAAAGGGGCCGAAGTGAGCAGGGCGGCCACGCAGGGCCGCCCCTACAGACGAGGTGGATCTACCCGGCGAGGCGGGCGTTCAGCGTGATGTCCACGCCGGCGAGCGCCTGGGAGACGGGGCAGCCTTCCTTGGCCTTGCGGGCGAGCTCCTGGAAGGCGGCGTCGTCCAGGCCCGGGATCTCGGAGTCGTTGTCGAGCTCGATCCGGGTGATCTTGAAGCCCTCTCCCACCTTTTCGATGTGGACCTTGGCCGTGGTGGCGATGCGCTTGGGCGTGTGGCCCGCGCGGCTCAAGGCGCCCGACAGGGCCATGGAGAAGCAGCCGGCGTGCGCCGCGCCGATCAGCTCCTCGGGGTTGGTGCCCGGAGCCTCCTCGAAGCGCGAGCCGAACGAGTAGCGGCCCTCGAAGGCACCGCTCCCCAGCGAAACCCTTCCCTGGCCTTCCTTGATCGTCCCTTCCCAAACAGCACTGGCTTTACGGACCGGCATGGTATTTCCTCCTCGGATCTCAGGTGTCGTGATCTCTACTTTTTGCCCGGCGGCTTGGCTTCGCGGAAGACGAGCTTCGTGCCCGCGGGGAGCTCCCGGATGCGGGTGATCTCCACCGGCGTGTCCGCCTCCCAGTCCACGTGGAGCGTGAATTCGATCACGTCGGCGATCTCGATTCCTTCGAGAGACACCCCGTCGGCCACCTCGAACGGCATGGTCATCGGGTCCATGCCCTCGATCTCGCCGCTCCGGCCCGCCCAGTCGTCGATGGCCTCGTGCGAGAGGTAGAGGCCGCTCCCGGGGGTGGCCGGATCGGGGAGCTGCCGCACCTGGCCGCGGACGGTGTGATCCCGCCCGCCGCTTCCCTTTTCCGCGCACCCGGCGGCCAGCAACAGGACGGCCGCGGCCGCGAACGCTCTCCTCGTTCCCCTCATGGGGGCGGATCGTAGCACGGAGGTGTCTGAGATAAGGTAGAGCCCCTGGAGGGAAGGAGGAGCGCATGAGCGAACGGGAAAATCTGGGTGCGGATCTGAGGCTGGGGCGCTATGCGTCCGCGGTGGAGGCGAGGCTCGCGAAGTGGCAGAGCGAGGGGTTCGGCCGAAAGATGTGGGAGAAGGACCACACGGCGTGGTCTCCCCGCGGGCCGCTCCCCGAGCTGACGGACCGCCTGGGGTGGCTGACTCTCCCTGAATCCATGCCGGCCGACGTGGACGCCTTGACGGCGTTCGCCGGGGAGGCACGGCGCGAGGGCCTTCGCGACACGGTGGTGCTCGGCATGGGCGGATCGAGCCTCGCTCCCGAGGTCTATGCGCTCACCTTCGGCCCGGCCCCGGGCTTCCCCTCGCTCTCGGTGCTGGACAGCACCCATCCCGACGCGGTGCGCGCCCTCGCCCGGCGGCTCGATCTCGCCAGGAGCCTGTTCCTGGTGTCGTCCAAATCCGGCGGGACGACCGAGACCCTCTCCTTCTTCCGCATCTTCTGGGACCTGGTCGGCAAGGTCGCGGCCGAGCCCGGGCGCCACTTCGTGGCCGTGACCGATCCCGGGAGCTCGCTCGAAAAGCTCGCGCGCGAGCGGGGCTTCCGGGCCGTGTTCAGCGGGCCGCCGGACGTGGGCGGGCGCTACAGCGCGCTCACGAACTTCGGCCTCGTGCCCGCGGCCCTTCTGGGCGTGGACATAAGGCGGCTCTTAGCCTCCGGCCGGGCCATGGCCGAGGCGTGCGCCGGAAGCGTTCCGGCGGCTGAAAACCCCGGGCTGCGGCTGGGGGCCGCCCTGGGCGAGCTGGCCCTCGCCGGCCGCGACAAGGTGACGTTTTTCACCTCGCCCGCGGTCGAGTCCTTCCCCGACTGGATCGAGCAGCTCGTTGCCGAGAGCACGGGCAAGGAATCCCTGAAGGGGGACGGCTCGCACGCCGGGATCGTCCCCGTGGTCGGGGAGCGCCCCGGACCGCCTTCCGCCTATGGGGAGGACCGCTTCTTCGTCGCCCTGCTTCTGGGGGATGAGCACGCCGGGATGGAGGAGAAGCTCACGGATCTGGAGGCGGCCGGCCACCCCGTGGCCCGCATCCGGCTCTCGGACCCGTATGACCTGGGGCGGGAGATGTTCCGCTGGGAGATGGCGACCGCGGCGGCCGGGGCCGTTCTCGAGGTCAACCCCTTCGACCAGCCGGACGTGCAACTCGCCAAGGAGCTCGCGACCCAGGCCATGAAGGAGTCGGCCGCGGGGGGCGGGACGGCGGCGGGAAATTCGGTGCGCGCGGAAGAGCCGGGCACGGCCGGTCCGGCGGTCGCCGGCTGGCTCGCCGGCGCCCGTCCGGGCGATTACCTCGGAGTCCACGCCTATCTGGCGCCCGGCCCGCGGACGACCGAGCTGCTCCGGGCGATCCAGAACCTCCTCCACGAGAAGACGCGCCTCGCGACCACCCTGGGCTACGGTCCCCGCTTCCTTCACTCGACGGGCCAGCTCCATAAAGGGGGACCGGCCACCGGCCGCTTCCTCCAGCTCGTGGACCAGCCCGCGGAGGATCTGGCCGTGCCGGAGGCCGATTACACCTTCGGCCGGCTGATCCGCTCCCAGGCGGACGGCGACCGCAAGGCCCTGGAGCAGCGGGGGAGGAAGGTTCTGCGGCTGGATCTCGGCGCCGAGAGCGACTACACGCTCCACCGGCTCCTCCAGGATCTGGGCACGGCGATCTGAGGGAGGGCGCCGTGATCCTCGCGGGAGACGTCGGCGGCACCAAGACCAACCTCGGCCTCTTCGAGGCCGCGGACGGCACCCTGCGGCTCGTGCGGTCCGCCAAGCTCAGAAGCGCAGACTTCCCCGGGCTCCACGCGATCATCGCGAGCTTCCTCGCGGCCGGAGAGGAGGCCCTCCCCATCCAGGTGGCCTGCTTCGGCATCCCGGGGCCGGTGATCGAAAACCGGGCGAGCACGCCCAACCTCGCCTGGCTGGTGGACGGAGCGGCGGTCTCCGCCGGGACGGGCATCCCGTCCGTCGTCCTGATCAACGATCTGGTGGCCACGGCCGAGGGGATCTCTCTCCTCGACGAGAGCGAGGTGGCCGTCCTCCAGAGCGGGGTGCCGGGGGTCACGGGGAACCGCGTCCTGGTCGCCCCGGGGACGGGCCTGGGGATGGCGCTCCTGCCCCGGATCGGCGACCGCTGGGTGCCGGTCCCTTCGGAAGGGGGGCACGCCGACTTCGCCCCGCGGACCGAGGAAGAGGTCGGGCTCCTGCGGTACCTCCGGGAGCGCTTCGGGCGGGTGAGCGTCGAGCGGGTGGTCTCCGGGCCGGGCCTTTTCAACGCCTACAGCTATCTGCGGGACACCCACCGGATTCCCGAGAGCCCGGCGGTGCGGGAGGCGATCGCGCGGGGGGACGATCCCGCGCGGGTCATCGGCGAGAACGCTCTCTCCACCCCGGCCGCCTGCGACCTGTGCTCCCGGGCCATGGACCTGTTCATCGCGGCCTACGGCGCCGTCGCGGGCAATCTGGCGTTGACCGGGACGGCGATCGGAGGGGTCTATCTGGGAGGGGGGATCACGCCGAAGATCCTGCCCCGGTTGAAGACCGGCCTCTTCCTGCACACCTTCGAGGCCAAGGGGCGCTTCGTGCCCTATCTCGAGCGGGTCGCCGTCCGGGTGATCCTGAACGACCGGGCGGCGCTTCTGGGCGCCGCCCGGCACGCCGCGCTCCTGGTCCGCTAGCCGAGGTTCTTCTTCAGGAACGCCGTCGTCTTCGTCCAGGAGTCCTTGGCGGCCTCGGGGTTGTAGTTGCCGCCCGAGGCGTTGGCGAACGCGTGGTCGGCGTTCTCGTAGATGTGGATCTCGACCGGCTTGCCCAGATCCTTCAAAGCCTTTTCGAACGCGCGCACTCCCTCGACCGGGATGCTCTTGTCCTTGCCGCCGAAGAAACCGAGGATGGGCGCCTTGACCGGAGCGAGCTTCTCCTTGTCGGTCTCCACCCGGCCGTAATAGACCACGGTGGCGTCGATCTTGTCGGGGAGGAGCATGGCGGTCGCGAGCGACCAGCCGCCGCCGAAGCACCAGCCGATGCTGCCGATCTTTTGGGCGCCCTTGCCTTCCAGGAAAGTATACGCATCCTTCAGATTGTCCTCGGCCGCCCCGGTGTTTTGCATGACTGCGTTGATCTGCTTCATGGCGGCGTCGGGGTTGTCCGCGACCGCTCCCCCGAAAAGGTCCACGGCGAGCGCCTGATACCCCTCGCCCGCGAGGCGCCGGGTCATGGCGCGCACGTTGTCGTTCAACCCCCACCACTCGTGGATGACGATGAGGCCCGGCAGAGGGCCCTTGGCGTCCTTGGGACGGGCGAGATAGCCCCGCACGGGCTTGCCCCCGACGTCGCCGTACACCACCTCCTCGGCCGTGACCGGCCGGGCCGGCTCGGCCGTGGCCGCCGGGGTCGCCGTCGGCTTGTCGTGCTGGTGCTCCTGGGCCATCCGCTTCATGTCCTCCTCCTCGCCGGCGTGGGCGAAGGCGGGGAGGAGGACCATCATCAACAAAGTGAACAGGATCTGTTTTGTCATGATCTCCTCTCTTTCGTTTCGGAGCCGTACCGTTCAACAAGCGCCTGGTCGTACTCCGCAGCGAATTCTTGGTGATGGATGATGTAGTCGGCGTGTCGGGAGAGGACCCATTCGACGAAGTCAGCGA
This sequence comes from Thermoanaerobaculia bacterium, assembly GCA_035462575.1. GTDB lineage: Bacteria > Acidobacteriota > Thermoanaerobaculia > Multivoradales > UBA5704 > DATARR01. Next base: position 13,469 of record DATHUD010000153.1, read on the forward strand.
GAGCGATCGGGGCGCGGCAGACGAGTCTCCGGCCCTCTTTGATAACTCTGAACTGGCGAAGGATCGACAGGCGGTTGACGATCTCAACCGAGACATCCTCCTCATGAAGGATGTCGGCGCTGCGCAACCAGAGCCGCCCCTCCTCCGCTAGATCGGGAAGGCTGTCTCTCTGGTAAAGAAACGCTAGATTCAGGTCGCTCAGTGGAGTCTGATACTGAGTCCTGTAAGAGCCGTAGATCCAGGCGGCGACCAGCCCGTCCAGGCTTTCGAGATAGCTCCGCAGGTCTCCGAGGAACGGCTCGACGTCGATGGTCTTGCCTGTCTCCCGTCTCCTCATTGCATCCTCCCGCGCAGGAAGGTACCACGGGAATCAGCTCTCCTGGACCGCCCTCCGGGCCACCGAGGCGACGGCGGCGATGAGCTCGTGGGGCTCGACGGGCTTGGCAAGGTGGCGCTGGAAGCCGGCGGCGAGGGCCTTTTGGCGGTCGCCGTCCCCCGCGTAGGCGGTGAGGGCGATGGCCGGGAGGTCGCGGAGATGGCCGTCGAGCTTGCGGATGCGGGTCATCAGGGAGTAGCCGTCCTCCTCGGGCATGCCGATGTCCGCCACCAGGACGTCGATGGGGTGGCGTTGGAGGATGTCCAGGCCCTCCGCGGCGGAGGCGGCGACGGCGACCTCGATGCCGAACTGCCGGAGAAGCGTGGGCAGCACCTCGCGGGCGTCGTCGTCGTCGTCCACCACGAGCACCCGGAGGCCGTGGAGCTCGCGGGCGTCGGGGAGCTCCGGGGCGGGCGGGGAGAGGAGCCGGGGCTCCGGCTCGGGAACCGGCCGGGCGGCGGGGACGGGCAGGCTCACGGTAAAGGTGGCGCCCTGGCCCGGGCCGCCGCTCTCCGCGAAGACCGTGCCGCCGTGGAGCTCCACCAGGTGGCGCACGATGGCAAGGCCCAGCCCCAGGCCGCCGTAGGCGCGGGTGCTGCTGCTGTCGGCCTGCCGGAAGCGGTCGAAGACGTGGTCCAGGAAATCGGAGTCGATGCCGATTCCGCTGTCGCTCACCCGGATCTCGACCTGGGAGCCTCTCCGCGCGAGGCCCACCTCCACGCGGCCCCCCCGGGGAGTGAACTTGACCGCGTTCGACAGGAGGTTCCAGACGACCTGCTG
>DATHUD010000154.1:0-8622 GCA_035462575.1 Thermoanaerobaculia bacterium
AAGCTGATCACCGGGCTCGTCAACGCCTACGCGGACACCGACGCCTCGCTCGCCGAGATCAACCCCCTGATGGTGACCGGCGGCGGCGACGTGATGGCGCTCGACGCCAAGATGAGCTTCGACGACAACGCCCTCTTCCGCGACAAGGACATCCTCGATATGCGTGACCTCGCGGAGGAGGAGCCTCTGGAGGTCGAGGCGAGCAAGTTCAATTTGAACTACATCAAGCTGGACGGCAACATCGCCTGCATGGTCAACGGCGCCGGCCTCGCCATGGCGACGATGGACATCATCAAGCTCTACGGCGGCGATCCGGCGAACTTCCTGGACGTCGGGGGCGGTGCCTCGCAGGAGGCGGTCAAGAACGCGTTCCGCATCCTGGTGTCGGACCCCAACGTGAAGGCGGTCCTCATCAACATCTTCGGCGGCATCGCCCGCACGGACCGCATCGCCCGCGGTGTGGTGGGCGCCATCGAGGAGCTCGGCAACGTCAACCTGCCGGTGGTGGTGCGCCTCGAGGGGACGAACGTGGAGGAGGGGCGGCGCATCCTGAGCGAGGCGCCGTTCCCGTTCATCGTGGCCAAGGACATGGCCGACGCCGCCGAGAAGGTGGTGGCCGCGGCGAAGGGAGGAGCGTAGGACCATGGCGATCTGGGTGGACAACGACACGCGCCTGCTCGTGCAGGGCATCACCGGCAAGGAGGGCACGTTCCACGCCCTCGGCTGCCGCGATTACGGAACGAAGGTGGTGGCCGGCGTGACGCCCGGCAAGGGCGGGGAGACGGTCGAGGGCATCCCGGTCTACGACTCGGTGGCCGAGGCCCGCGAGGCGACCGGCGCCAACGCGTCGATGATCTTCGTGCCGCCGCCTTTTGCCGCCGACGCCATCATGGAGGCCGCCGGCGCGGAGATCGAGCTGGTGGTCTGCATCACGGAGGGCATCCCGGTGGCGGACATGCTGAAGGTCAAGGCCTTCCTCCGCGATCATCCGACGCGCCTCATCGGCCCCAACTGCCCGGGCGTGATCTCGCCGGGCATGGCGAAGATCGGCATCATGCCGGGCCACATCCACAAGCAGGGCTCGGTCGGCGTGGTCTCCCGCTCGGGCACGCTCACCTATGAGGCGGTCTGGCAGCTTTCGAACCTCGGGCTCGGGCAGTCGACCTGCGTGGGCATCGGCGGCGATCCGATCAACGGCACGAACTTCATCGACGTCCTGGAGCAGTTCGCGGCCGACCCGCAGACCGAGGGGGTCGTGATGATCGGCGAGATCGGCGGCACGGCCGAGGAAGAGGCCGCGGCCTGGATCCAGGCCAACATGAAAAAGCCGGTCGCGGGCTTCATCGCCGGCCGCACCGCCCCTCCGGGACGGCGGATGGGCCACGCGGGCGCCATCATCTCCGGCGGCAAGGGCACGGCGGCCGAGAAGTTCGAGGCCCTGCGGGCCGCGGGGATTCACGTGGTGGAGTCGCCGGCCAAGCTGGGCGAGACGATCGCGGGGGCGCTGGGGCGGTAAAAACCCGGGGCCTGCGGCCCCGGGCCCTCACCCCAACCCTCTCCCAGCCCCCTCCCGGCCGCCGGGAGAGGGAGCACGGCAGGGAGGAAGAAAGGAAGGGTTCCCCTCTCCCGGCGGGAAGGGTGGGGGCTGGGAGAGGGGCTAGGGGTGAGGGTCTTCGGGTGGGGGAGACGGAGCAAGACAAGAAATGGCGATGCCGGACAACATCACCCACATGCCCTCCCGGGGCTGGCTCGCCCTCCTCGGGGGCGGCGAGTTCAGCTTCGGGGAGACCGAGGAGGCGGACCGCGCCTGGCTCGCGAAGGCGCCTCCGGGGCCGATCGGGTTCATCCCGGCGGCTTCGGGGTCGAACGACTATCCCCGCCATTTCGCCGAGTACATGGACGAAGCGTTCGGGCGGGAGGTGGAGATCATCCCCATCTACCGCTCTCGGGACGGCCGGCGGGGGCGGAACTCGGAGCGGATAAGGGATGTCGCGGCGGTCTACCTGGGTGGCGGAGTTCCGGACCACCTGCTGGAGGCGATCGAGGACACCCCGGCGGCCGAGGCGCTGGCCCGGAAGATCCTGGACGGCGGGGTGGTGGTGACGATCGCCGCCGCCTCCCAGTGCGCGGGGCGGTTGGCCCGCAGCATCTTCAAGGGGGATCTGATCCCCGGCTTCGGCTGGGTGCCGGACGGGGTGGTGGAGCCGAACTTCGACCCGGCCCACGACCGGCGGCTGCGCAAGATGCTCGCCGGGGCGGGCGTCCGCTTCGGCCTGGGCATCCCTTCGAGCTCGGCCGTGCTGATCGGGCCGGCGGGCGTGGTCGAGGTGGTGGGCACGGCGTTCCGCATCGAGGGCGCGGAGGGGGACATCGAGGTCCTCGAGGGGCCCGAAGAGATCTAACGAACGGCCGGGCGCGAGGCGCTCCGGCCTTATCTTTGAGGAGAGAGTTTCATGGAGATGACTTTGGCGATCCTGAAGCCGGACACCGTCGAGGCCGGCAACGCGGGCAACGTGCTGGCCCACCTGGAGAAAGAGGGCTTCAAGATCCGCGCGATCAAGCAGGTCCGGCTGACCCAGGCGCAGGCGCAGGCCTTCTACGAGGTGCACAAGGAGCGTCCGTTCTATGGCAGCCTTGTCGAGTTCATGACGAGCGGGCCGGTCGTGCCGGTGGCGCTCGAGCGGGACAACGCCGTCCCCCAGCTCCGGCAGGTGATGGGCGCGACGGACGTTGCGAAGGCCGAGGCGGGCACGGTGCGCAAGCTCTACGGCACGTCGATCGAGCGTAATGCGATCCACGGCTCGGACTCCCCGGAGAACGCGGCGATCGAGCTGTCCTTCTTCTTCTCCCGCGCCGAGCTGCTCGCGGCGCGGTAGACTTGGGCGACGATCATGGTCTACCGATTTCCCCACGCGGCTCCCGAAAGCCAGCTCCCCGAGGAGCGGCGGGGGCGGACGATCGGCCGCTTCTGCCTCGTCTGCGGGCAGATCTACCCGCTCCACCGTGCACTGCACCGGGGCAAGCCCATGTATGGGAAGGACCACATCGCCGCCCCGTGCACGCACGAGGGGGAGGCGTTCGCGTCCGGCGAGCCGTGGTGGGAGCCGGCGGTCGAAGTGCTGCCCGAGGCGGTGAAGGAGGCCGCGACCGATCTGGTGGCGGGATCGCCCGCCCAGGGCACGGCGCCGGACGCCGGGCAGGGAGCGTTGAAGTCTCAGGAGGCTCAGAAACAGCAGCCCAAGGGATGAGCCCCAAGGGATGAGCCCCAAGGGATGAGCATAATTACGCGCGACACTCCGGCCGCTCCGGTCTCCTCCGGGGCGGCCTTCACCTACCGGCGCTCCCATCCGGTCGCGGTGTGGCTCGGGCGGGGAAGGGGAGTGCGTCTCCTGGTGTCGTTGCTGGCCGGCTTCCTCGGCGAGATCCTCGCGGGGTGGGGCGTCACCGCTCCTTTCATCCCGCTCCCCCTCACTCCTTTCGTCTCCTTCGCCTCGGGCGTCCTCTTCGGCTGGCAGGGCCTCCTCGGCTCCGCCGTGGGGCAGCTCGCGGCGGACTGGATCCTCAAGAAGAGTTTTCTGTTCGCCTTGGCCCTCGCCGCGTCCTACTCCCTGACGGGGCTCGCCGGGTGGCTCGCCTTCCGGCGCGTGCCCGGGCTCGGGCGCGGGCTCCCCAATCTCCGTTCTTTCCTGTGCCTCTTCGGGAGCGCGGTGCTCGGAGGGTTTTTCGGAGCCCTCCTGTTCTCGCTCGCCGACCTCTCGGAGGTCACCGGGATGTTGCTGGCCGTCCGCATCTGGATCGCGGTGACGGGAAGCGTGCTCAGCGTCCTCCTGCTCGCTCCCCCGATGCTCCTCGCCATGGACCGCTTCTGGCGGCGCTGGATGGTGCCGATCCGCAACGAGGTGCCGGTCCACGGCTCCCGGGAAGAGGCCGAGAGCTTCGCGACGGGGGAGGAGACGGTCATCCTGGAGATGCCGTCCCGCACCCGGGGGATGAAGGAGGTGCTGCAGGGCGCGGGGATGATCCTGGCCGTGACGGCGCTCGCCGTGCCCGTCACCCGCTGGCTCCCGGAGGGGGCCGGGTGGATCACCTTCCTCTACCTCGGGCCGATCCTCTGGGCGGCGCTCTATCACGGGCTGCGCGGAGGCATCCTGGCGGCCTCGGGGAGCGGCCTCGGCTATCTGCTCGGGCTCTCCTGGATGGAGGCGGTCCTCGGGCCGGCCCACGGCCCGGGTCCCCTCTGGGCCAACCGGGGAGACCTCCTCATCCTCTCTCTCGCGGCCGCCCTGGGGGGCTGGACCCGCGAGCGGGAGATCCGCCTGCGCGACGAGCTGATGGATACCAACCGCCTGCTGCGGCGGGACCTCCTGCGCGTGGCCCGGGCCCTCACCCAGGCGGTGGAGGCGAAGGACTCCTATACGGAGGGGCACCTCCGGCGGGTCTCCGAGTACGCCGTGGCCGTAGGGGAGAAGCTCGGCCTGCGCGGGCAGGACCTCGAAACCCTCCACTACGCGAGCATGCTCCACGACGTGGGCAAGCTCGGCATCCCGGAGGAGATCCTCCGGAAGGAGGGTCCGCTCGATGCCGGCGAGGTGGAGCTCATGCGGCGGCACCCGGAGATCGGCGCGCGGATGCTCGAAAAACTCGACCTGCTGAACGAAGCGGCGCCGCTCGTCCTTCACCACCAGGAGCGCTTCGACGGGCTGCGGAGCGGCCGGCACCCGGGCTATCCCGGCGGGCTCGCCGGAGACAGCATCCCCCTCGGGGCGCGCATCATCGCCGTGGTGGACGCCTTCGACGCCATGACCACGACCCGCCCCTACCGCCAGGCTTTCACCACGGAGGAGGCTGTGAACATCATCCGGAACGAGCGCGGCAAGCAGTTCGATCCGCGGGTGGTGGACGCCTTCCTGGACTGCCTCGTCGAGCGGCCGTGGCACCGGAGCTGAGTCCCATCCCGAGAGAAGACTGGGAAGCCCTGGACCGTCACCTCTCCGAGGTGCGCGGCTGCCGGAAGTGCCCCACGGTCGAGCCGCCACCCGTCGCCGCGCGGCCCGAGACCTGGCCGCGCATGATGCTCGTGGGGCAGGCCCCCGGGCCGCGGGAGGTCGTGGAGCAGCGCCCCTTCGCCTACACGGCGGGCTCCCGGCTCTTCGCCTGGTTCGCGAAGCTCGGGGTCTCCGAGGAGGAGCTCCGCCGCCGGGTGTGGATCGGCGCGGTGATCCGCTGCTTCCCCGGCCGGGCGCCCCAGGGAGGCGACCGCGTCCCCGGTCCCCTGGAAATCGCGAACTGCGCCCCCTATCTCGAAGAGGAGATCCGGCTCATCCGGCCGGCCACCGTCCTCGCCGTAGGACAGCTCGCCATCGCCAAGTTCCTCCCCGAGCCCGCGCCCCTGAAAGAGCGCGTGGGGCGGATCTTCGAGGTCTCCCGGGGCGACGTCAGGTTTGGGGTGATCCCCCTGCCGCACCCGTCCGGCCGGAGCACGTGGCTTGTGAACCGGGAGAATCAGGTGCTGCTGGACCGGGCGCTTGGGTTGCTGGCGGAGAGTGCGGGGTGGCGGGAGACGTTCGGGGGTTAGTCTGTACCTTCGTCGTGAGGAGAAGGAACTCGGAGCTGCAGGTCCGGAAAAGCTGACCGGAAGTCATCGGGGTTGCGGGTCAGGAGACCGTCGTAGCGGGATGCGAACGATCCGATCAGGATGTCTGCCAGAGGTCTCTTGGGAGCAAGACGTGCACGTCTCCTCTGGATGAAGGTATTCCAGGCGTCGAAAGCCCGAACCGAGTCTTCCCAGAGCCAATCCTGCCGAAAGTCCACGCCAATCCCCATCAAAAACTCGTCTTGGAGGGATTGATCACCGTTAAAGGCTGGAGCGAGCTCGACGTAGGTCATGGGGCAAAGCACAAGACCGTCGGCTGCATGGGTATCGAGGCTCAGGGCCGACACAGAGCCGAACTCGGGATCATCCTCCAGGATGTCGATCAGCATGCAGGTGTCGACCACCCAGGCCATCAGGTCTCGCCCTCTCGGATCTCCTCCATCCATTCCTTGGTCCTGCGAGTCTGGCGGAATCGTTTGGCGAAGCCGAGCATGGCTTGGGCTCCCCGAGGCTGGGGTTCGGAGAGAACGGTGATGCGGATTTCACGCTCACCCGTCTTCTCCCAAAGCAGGCGTTGGCCTTTGGCGAGGGAAAGCTCTTTGCGGAGATGTGCAGGTATGGAAACCTGCCCCCTCTCGGTGATCACGGAGACTTTGGAGGGAAGAGGCATGAAGAAATTATATCATGTACGCTCATCATGCACGAAGTCGGGTGGATTGAGGTAGAATCCGCGCACCACTCAGGAGGCGCCATGGATCTTTCGAACGTGGAGCAGGCCATCCTCGCTCGTTTCAAGGAGAGATGCCTACGGGCAGGCGGAGTCAACACAGGGTACGGGATGCGCTTCGACGCGATCCGCTATCACCAGTCTTCAGGCCCCGACTTGAGGGAGGTCTTGAACGCAATGGTGGAGAAGGGGCTGCTCAAGGCCAACGCTGCGGGGACCTGGTATTTCCTGACGGAGAGCGGGGCCGAGCAGGTCAAGGCGGCGTAGCTCTCACCTCCCCACCTCCAGCCCCGGCGGCCGGAGCGCCCGCTCCAGGAGCCCTAAGGCGGCGTCCACAAGGAGGGCGAGGAGGGCCGCGGGGATGGCTCCCGAGAGGATCATCGCGGTGTTGGCGAGCTGGAGGCCGGTCACGATCGGCTCGCCCAGGCCCCCGGCTCCGATGAAAGCGGCCAGGGTGGCGGTTCCCACGGTGATCACGGCGGCGGTGCGGAGGCCGGCCATGACGACCGGGGCGGCGAGGGGGAGGCGGACCTGCCGGAGAATCTGGCCCGGTGTCATCCCCAGAGCCGTGGCCGCCTCGACCGCCCGGGGGTCCGCGTCCCGCACGCCGGTGTAGGTGTTCCTCACGATGGGAAAGAGCGCGTAGATGAAGAGCGCCACCAAGGCGGGGACAAGCCCCACGCCCAGGAACGGGACCATGAAGGCGAGGAGGGCGAGGGACGGGACGGTCTGGAACAGGCCGAGGAGGCGGATCACCGGCTCCGCCCCCCGCCGGTGGCGCTCCAGCCAGAGCCCCAGGGGGATCGCGAGGAGCGCTCCCAGAATCAGCGCCGCCGCCGAGAGGCCCAGGTGCTCCAGCGTCCGACGGCCCAGGGCTTGGCGCTCGCCGACGAGATAACCCCAGAGCCCCGCGCCCACGGAAGGCCCCTCCGCAGCCTCCTCTTCTTTTCCGCCAGAGACCAGCCCCAGGGACCGCAGGGCATCCCGCGCCACCACGGCCTCGCTCTCGCCGCGCTCCTGGAGGCGGAAGTTGAGCGCCCGCATCGAATCTTCGTCGAAGGCGTCCGCCAGGAGGCCGAGGACGGTGCCCACCTCGGGATGGCGGGCGAGGGTCTCGCCGCGCACGAGGGCGGCGGCGTCGTAGGGAGGGAAAAAGCCCTTGTCGTCCTCCAGCACGACGAGCTTGTAGCGCAGGAGGCGGGCGTCCGTCGTGTAGGCGTCCATGGCGTCGATCCGCCGGTCTCCGGCCGCTTGATACTGGAGCGCCTGCTGGAGGCGCTGGACGGAGGCGAAGCGGAGGCCGTAGGTCTTTTCGAGCCCCGGCAGGCCGTCGTCCCGCCCCACGAACTCGTGGCCGAACCCGCCGCGCAGGCGCCCGGAGATGCGGGCGAGATCCGTGATCGTCTTCAAGCCCTCCCGCTCCGCGAGCTCCTGGGGGACGGCGATCTCCCAGGAGTTCTCGAACCCGAGGGGGGCGAGCCACCAGAGGTCCCACCGCTTCAGGAACTCGGAGCGGACCCGGTTCAACGTCTCGGCCGCACCGCCCCGGGCCGGCTCTTCGAGGATCGAGACGAGCCCCGTCCCCGTGTACTCGGGGTAGACGTCGATCGCGCCCGAACGGAGCGCCTCGAAGCAGATCTGTGTGCCTGCGAGGCCCAGCCGGCGCTCCACTTCGAGGTCCGTGCGGGCCTCCAGGAGCTGGGCGAACATCTCGGCAAGGAGGCGGCTCTCCTCGAAGTTCTTCGAGCCCACCACGATGCGGTCCGCGGCCACGGCGGGGAGGGCCAGGAGGAGGGACGCCGCGAGGGCGAGGAGGCAGATCCGGCGCGCCGCGGTTCGTCCTGCCTTTTCAGACCGTTGTTTCCGATTCGGAGACGCCCCACGGGGCGTCTCTACAGTGGGGGGGAACCGTTTTCTTTGATCGAGGCGACGACGCCTTTCCGAACCGTTCGACAAGGAGACACCGCCGCCGTGACCACCTCCGCTGATCCCCCAATGTAGAGACGCCCCGTGGGGCGTCTCCGAAGCGGCGCCGTCTTTCCCGAGAGGAAGGGCATTTCGCGGCCTAAACACGCCGCTCCTCCAGCAGCTCGCGCACGTACGGGTCCGCCGGGCGGTCCACCAGCTCCGGCGGGGGGCCGAGCTGGAGGAGGCGTCCGTTCCGCATGACGCCCACCCGATCGGCCAGGCGGAAGGCTTCGCCCAGGTCGTGGGTGACGAGCACGGTTGTGAGGCCGAGCCGGCGTTTCCGGTCGAGGAACTGGCGGTGGAGCTCCAGGCGGGTCAGGGCGTCCAAGGCACC
>DATHUD010000155.1:0-4912 GCA_035462575.1 Thermoanaerobaculia bacterium
TCTGCCCGCCGGCACCTGGACCGTGGCGGTGATCATCGATGAAGAGACCCCTGTGGAGAAGACTGTGGAGGTCGATCCGGCGGCCACCCCGGATCTCCACCTCCAGGACCAGAAGTTCCAGGTCCGGGTCGAATGGTCGACCTCGGACGGCGCTCTCCATGGGAACGGCTACGCCGTGCCGCTCTCGAAAGAGTCCGGCCTGTTCTGGTTCTTCCAGGCATCGAATCCGGAGATCCTGGTCAAGATCCTGGACGGCCGCCCGGTCAACGGGCACTGGTGGGTGTTCATCTCGAGCAATACGAGTCTGGAGTTCAAGGTCCACGTCGGGCGGCGCATCGAAGCCGATCCGCCCTTCGATCAGGAAAAGACCTACGTGAGCCCCGCCGGCGCCAACAAGAACTTCATCGACATCACGAGCTTCGGGGAGAACTGACACCATGACAACCCTGCGCACCCCCCTTGCCTGTCTCGCCGTGCTGGCCCTGTCCGCCGGCGCCGCCTCGGCCCAGCCCACCAAGATCCAAGTCAGCCCGCGGCTCCCCACGGCGCTCGACCGGATCGAGGTGACCGTCTCCGGCACAACCCCCTGCCAGGGGGTCACGATCGATCCTGTCCGTGTCGAGGAGGGCCGGGTCGTCATCCCGATCGTCAACGTCCACAGCCCGATCTGCCTCCCCCAGCCGTTCTCCGAGACCGTCACCCTCGGCCCGCTGCCGGCCGGCACCTGGAGGTTGGAGACGACGATCGACGGCGAGCCCTCGGTCAGCAAGACCGTGGACGTCATCCCCGCCAGCCACGATCTCTTCCTCCAGGACGGCGAGTTCCGAGTGCGCGTGGAGTGGTCCACCTCCGACGGCGTTCTCCGCGGAGAGGCCTACGGCGTGCCGCTGTCCCACGAGGCCGGCTACCTCTGGTTCTTCGAGGGGAAGAACCCGGAAATCCTGGTCAAGATCCTGGACGGCCGCCCGGTCAACGGACGCTGGTGGGTGTTCATCTCCAGCAACACCAATCTCGAATTCAAGGTCCACGTCGGGCAACGCGGCCAGGTCAATCCGCCCTTCTATCCCCAGGAAAAGGTTTACGTGAGCCCCGCCGGGGCCAACAAGAACTTCATCGACACCGAGAGCTTCCAGGAAAACTGAGACCATGGCCGAACCCGTCCGCAAAGAGGAGCCCGCGCAGGAGCCCGAGCGCGAGAACAACATCATCGGCAAGCCGTTCCGCCGCGTGGACGGCCGCGCCAAGGTCACCGGCGCGACCCGGTTCGCGGACGACCTGACCTTTCCGCGCATGATCTTCGCGCGGCTCGTCCGCTCGCACGTGCCGCACGCGCTGATCAAATCGATCGACGTGTCGGAGGCGGAGAAGGTCCCCGGCTTCCTGGGATATCTCACCGGCAAGGAGACGCCGATCCCGTTCGGCATCCTCCCCGTCTCGCAGGACGAGCACGCGCTCTGCCCGGACAAGGTCCGCTTCGTGGGCGATCCCGTCGTGGCGGTCGCGGCCACCACGGAGGATGCGGCGTACGAGGCGTCGCTCCTCGTGAAGGTCGAATACGAGCCGCTCGCCACCATCTCCACGATCGAGGAGGCGTTGGCGACGCCCGAGCCGCGCATCCACGACTACGGCGATCACGGCAACGTCCACAAGTCCGTGTCCATGACCTTCGGCGACGTGGCAAAAGGTTTCGAAGCGGCGGACGAGATCTTCGAGGACGTCTTCTACTACGAGGGCAACACCCACCTCCCCATGGAGCAGCACGCCTGCGTCGCCGTGCCCGAGGACGACGACCGGGTGACCCTCTACTCGTCGACCCAGACGCCCCACTACGTGCACCGCGCGCTCTCCAAGGTCCTCGAGCTGCCGGCCTCCCGCGTGCGCGTCGTGGCCTGCTCGAACGGCGGCGGCTTCGGCGGCAAAAGCGATCCGTTCAACCACGAGATCGTGGCGGCGAAGCTCGCGCTGAAGCTCGGCCGGCCGGTCAAGATCACGCTCAACCGCGAGGAGGTCTTCTACTGCCACCGTGGCCGCCACCCCGTGCTCATGGCGATGAAGACGGGGGTGAAGAAAGACGGCACGATCACGGCCCAGCACCTGCGGACCGCGCTCGACGGCGGAGCCTACGGGAGCTATGGTGTCGCCTCGACCTATTACACCGGCGCGCTCCAGACGGTGACGTACAAGATGCCGGCCTATCAGTTCGAAGGCGTGCGCACCTTCACCAACAAGCCGCCGTGCGGCCCCAAGCGCGGCCACGGCACGCCGCAGCCCCGCTTCGGCTTCGAAGTCCACCTGGACAAGATCGCGGTGAAGCTCGGGATCAACCCGGCGGACCTGCGCCTCAACATGCTCGCCCCCCCGGACACGATCACGGCCAACTGGCTGAAGATCGGCTCCATGGGGCTGCGCCAGTGCATCGAGGCCGTCGTCTCCGGCAGCCGCTTCCGCGAGCGCTGGGGCCGGCTCCCCGAAGGGCGCGGGCTCGGCCTCGCCTGCGGCTCCTACCTCTGCGGTGCGGGCCTGCCCATCTACTGGAACCACATGCCGCAGTCGGGCGTCATGCTGAAGCTCGACCGCTCGGGCGGCGTCGCGGTCTTCTGCGGCGAAGCCGAGATCGGCCAGGGATCGGACTCGGTGCTCGCCGCCATCGTAGCCGAGGTGCTGGGGGTTTCGCTGTCGGACATCCGCCTCTGCGTGGCAGATACGGACCTGACGCCGGTCGACCTCGGGAGCTACTCCTCGCGCGTGACGCTCATGATGGGCAACGCGGCTCTCCAGGCTGCAGAAAGGGCGCGGGAGATGATCGTCAAGGCCGTCTCCGAGCAGCTCGAAGTGCCCGCGGGCCGGCTGGTCTTCGCCGAGCGCCGGGTGTTCGACGCCCAGGATCCGGACAAGGGGATCACCTTCCAGGACGCGGTGATCGCAACCGAGGCCCGCTTCGGCACCATCGCCACCGCCGGCAGCTACATCCCGCCTCGCTCCCCCGGCCGCTACCGGGGCGCGGGCGTGGGCCCGTCGCCCGCCTACTCCTACTCGGCCTCCGTCATCGAGGTCGAGGTCGATCCCGAGACCGGCCTCTGGAACCCGGTCCACGTGTGGATCGCGCACGACGTCGGCCGCTCGCTCAACCCGGTCCTCGTGATGGGCCAGGTCGAAGGCGGCGTCTACATGGGCCTGGGCGAGGTGATGATGGAAGAACAGGTCTTCCGCCGCCTCCCCAGGCACCTCTCCTCGGCGCTCGTCCACAAGCACCCGTCCGTCCTCGAATACAAGAGCCCGACCTTCGCGGACATGCCGCCGGTCACGACCTATCTGATCGAAGACCCGGACCCGCAGGGCCCCTTCGGCGCCAAGGAGGTCGGCCAGGGGCCGCTCCTGCCCGTGATGCCCGCCGTGGCCAACGCGATTTACGACGCCGTGGGCGTGCGCGTCGACCAGGTGCCGATCCATCCGCACATGGTGTTGAAGGCCCTGGATGCGAAAGCCAAGGGGCAGGAGGCCCGCTTCGGGCCGCGCACCTTCCCGGCGGTGGACTTCGGGGAAAACCTGATCGTTCCCACGCCCGAAGAGGGGGGCGACGGCACGGCCATCAACGACTACAAGGAAAAGCTCCGCTCCGGCATGCGCTCCGCCTCGGGCACGATGATGACCCGCGAAGAGGCGCTCCGGAAAAAGAAGCTCGCGGCGCTGACGACCGATCTCAAGGGAGCGCGGTGATCCATGCTTCGTCTACCCGCTTTTGATTTTCACCGCGCGCGGACCCTCCCCGAGGCCGCGGCCATCCTCTCCGGAGAGGGCGCGGCCGAAGGACAGCTCGTCCGGCTCGTGGCCGGCGGCACAGACCTCTGGCCCAACATGAAGCGCCGCCACCAGAAGGCGCAGGCCGTGGTGAGCCTCATGGGCATCCCCGGCCTCTCCGGGATCGACGTGAACGGCGAGATCCACATCGGAGCCACCACGCTCCTGGACGACGTGGCCCGCCACCCGGCCGTGCGCGAGCGCTACCCCGCCTTCGCCGCGGCCGTGCAGTCCATCTCCTCGCCCCCCCTGCGCAACATGGGGACGATCGGCGGCAACCTCTGCGTGGACACGCGCTGCACCTACTACAACCAGACCGAGGACTGGCGCCGCTCGATCGACTACTGCATGAAGGAAGAGGGGACGATCTGCTGGGTCGCCACCAGCTCCCCGCGCTGCTGGGCCCACACCGCCTCGGACTCCGCGCCCATGGCGATCGCCCTGGGAGCCCGGGTGAAGCTCGTCTCGAAAGACGGCGAGAGAGCAATCCCGGTCGAGGATCTCTACAAGGAAGACGGCATCGACTACCTCGCGAAGCGGCCGGACGAGATCCTCACCAGCCTCTACCTCCCCGCCGGCTCGGACGCCACCCGCTGCCGCTCCGCCTTCTGGAAGCTCCGCCGCCGCGGCTCGATCGACTTCGCCGTCCTCTCCGTAGCCGCCGCCGTCTGGACCGATCCGGCCGGAGTCGTCACCCAGGCAAGGATCTACCTCGGAGCCGTCGCCTCCGCCCCCGTCCCCGCGCTCGAAGCCGCGAGCTTCCTGATTGGCAAGCCGCTCACCGAAGAGACCGTCACCCACGCCGCGAAGCTGGCCCGCAAGATCGCCACCCCCATGGACAACACCGACTTCCAGACGCAGTGGCGCGGCGTGATGGTCCAGCGCTACACGGAAGCGGCACTGCGGGAGGTGGCGGGCTTGGAGCCTGGGCGGCTGGCTCCGAAGCATGGGATGCCGGTGTTGCCGGTGGTGGGGTAAAAAATCTCCCATCGCCCCCTTCGCCCCTCCGGGGGCGACGTTCGGTTAGCCCAGGGTGGAAACCCTGGGCGGCCGTGGCCTGCGACCTCCCCCCCCCCCCTCTCCTAAAGGAGAGGGGCTCTGGTTTGTTGGGTTT
>DATHUD010000156.1:0-9113 GCA_035462575.1 Thermoanaerobaculia bacterium
GCAGGTGAACATGGGCGTGGTGCGGGCGGCGCACGCGACGATTCACCAGCTCGTCGAGGCCGGGCTCGTGGAGAGGGGGCTCTCCGCCGGGGACCTCCTGCGCCTCCCCGAGGCGTTCCGCGTGGACGTGGGGTCCGAGGCGTGGGAGCCGGAAGACCACGAGCTGCTGCTCCGGGTGGCGGGGGAGGCCGTGGCGCAGCTCGCCGCCGGCCGCGAGCGCGAGGGAGCGAACTTGGTGACGATCCTGGACGAGCGCCTGAACGGCCTGGACGCAGTGGTCGCCCGGCTGGACGCGATGCGCGGCAACGTGCGCGAGGAGATCGCGGCGGCCTTGAGGAAGCGCCTGGCCGAGCTCCTGGGAGGCCAGCCGCTCGACGAGGCGCGGATCGCGCAGGAGGTGGCCCTCCTCGTCGACCGGAGCGACGTCTCCGAGGAGATCGACCGCCTGCGCGCGCACGTCGAGCACTTCCGCTCCGTGACGCGCGAGCCCGGGGCCGTGGGCAAGCGCCTCGATTTCCTCACCCAGGAGATCTTCCGCGAGCTCAACACCCTGGGCGCCAAGTGCCGGAACGCCGAGATGACCCGGGCCGTGCTGGACGCCAAGGTGCTTTCCGAGCAGATGCGGGAGCAGGTGCAGAACGTCGAGTAGTGGTACGATACGCACCTTGACACCACCCCCTGGCATCTCTTGAGCGAATCGACACCACGCGGCGAGCTGTTCATCCTTTCCGCGCCTTCGGGCTCGGGGAAGACGACCCTCATCCAGAGCCTGATGACGGGCGGGCTCGCCGCCTTCGGCGGCCTCGCCTTCTCGGTGAGCCACACCACGCGCAAGCCCCGGCAGGGGGAGGTGGACGGCCGGGACTACCACTTCGTGGACCACGAGACCTTCCAGGCGATGATCGTGGAAGAGAAGTTCCTGGAGTGGGCGGAGGTGCACCGCCACTACTACGGCACCTCCATGGCGGAGGTGATGCCGCGCCTGGAGCAGGGCATCGACGTGCTGATGGACATCGACGTCCAGGGGGCGGAGCGGGTGCTCTCGCGGTACCCGGAGGCCCACAGCATCTTCATCATGCCGCCGAGCTATCAGGATCTGGAGGACCGCCTCTACCGGCGGGGCCTGGACGACGAGCACGCGATCGCCCGGCGCCTCGCCGTGTCCATCTGGGAGATCAAGCGTTCCGATCGGTATCAATATGTTATCATCAATGACGACGCCCGCCGGGCCAGCGAGGTCCTGGCGGCCATCATCTTGGAGAAACGTCACCGGCGCGAGCGCATGCTGGGCCGGGTTCAAGAAGTCCTCGAGAGCTTCCCGGACCGGGGCGTATCCCCCCCAGGCTGAATCCGAATACGAAAGGCGGCGAAGGTCACGCCCGCCAAGGAGTCATTGACGATGGAGCCGAAGAACCCCAACAACGTGGACAGCAAGTTCCGCCTCGTGCTGGTGGCGGCCAACCGCGCCGAGCAGCTCATGCGCGGCGCCCGCCCCAAGATCGAGGCGGGGAAGCGCAAGCCGACCCGCGTAGCTCTGGAGGAAGTCGACCAGCATCTGGTGGACTGGGGCTACGGCCCGCCGCCGGCTCCCGAGCCCGAGCCGGCCGAGGCCGAAGAGCAGACGCCCGCCGAGGTCCACTAGCCTCTCACCTTTCCCGGAGAGCCGCCGCCCGCCCATGAACCGCTCGTTGCGAGTCCTCCTGGGGGTCTCCGGCGGCATCGCCGCCTACAAGTCCGCCGAGATGGTGCGGCGCTTGCGGGCGCGCGGCCATGAGGTGCGCTGCGCGCTTACCCGGAGCGCCGCCTCGTTCGTCACCCCCCTCACCCTCGAGGTGCTCTCGGGCCGGCCGGTTGACCAGGAGGAGTACCTCTCCGCCACCGGCACCGGAGAGGAGGCGCACATCACGGCCGCCTCCTGGGCGGAGGTGCTGTGCGTGGCTCCCGCCACCGCCCACGTGCTCGCCCGGCTGGCGCTGGGCCTCGCCGACGACTTCCTGACCACGACCGCGCTCGCCTTCACCGGCCCCGTGGTAGTGGCCCCGGCCATGCACTCCGCCATGTGGGAAAAGCCCTCCACCCAGGAGCATATGGACACCCTGAGGCGCCGCGGCGTCTGGATCGCGGGGCCGATCGAGGGCCCGCTCGCCTCGGGCGAGGTCGGGATGGGGCGGATGACCGATCCCGAGGCGATCGTCCAGGCGGTCGAAGCCGCGGCGGGCGCCGGCCCTCTCGCGGGGCGGACGGTCCTGGTCACCGCCGGGCCGACCCACGAGCCGGTCGATCCGGTGCGTTTCCTGGGCAACCGGTCGAGCGGCCGGATGGGCTTCGCGCTGGCCGCGGAGGCGGCGCGGCGCGGGGCGCGGGTGATCCTCGTCGCCGGCCCCGTGGCGCTCGCCACGCCGCCCGGAGCCCGGCGGATCGACGTGGTCACGGCGCGGGAGATGGAGCGGGCCGTCCACGAGCACGCCCCGGGGGCCGACCTGGTGGTGATGGCCGCCGCGGTGGCGGACTTCCGGCCGCGCGATCCCGCGGCCACCAAGATCAAGAAGGCGCTGGGCCTGCCGGCGATCGAGCTTACGGAGAACCCGGACATCCTGGCCGGGCTGCGGCGGGTGGCGCCCGGCGCCGTGCTCGTCGGCTTCGCGGCCGAGACGGACGACCTGGAGAAGAACGCCCGCGCGAAGCTCGCGAAGAAGGGGGCCGACTTCCTGGTCGCCAACGACGTCTCCCGGCCCGACATCGCCTTCGAGAGCGAGGCGAACGAGGTGACGGTGTTCCGCCGCGAGGGAGACCCGGTTTTCTTCCCGCGCCGCCCCAAGTCCGAGCTCGCGGCCTCCCTCTTCGACCTGTTCGCGGCTAAACTCTCCGTCCGTGAGCATGAATCTGCGGCCCGCCCTCTCTGACCTCCTCGTCTATCTCAAAGAGATCGGCTACGAGGATCTCTACCTCTCCCCCCGGAGGGCCGCGGCGTCCGCCGGGGTGGTGCCGGAGGTGCCCCCGGCCGTGATCGCGGCGGCTCCGCCCGACGAGGCGACCGCCGCCCGGCTCGCCGAGCTCGCCGCCCTGGCCACGGCGGCTTCCACCTGCACCCGCTGCCGGCTGGCCGAGGGGCGCCACTCCGTAGTGTTCAGCTCGGGGACTCCGACCGCAGACCTGATGCTCGTGGGCGAGGGGCCCGGGGCGGAGGAGGACCGCCAGGGGCTCCCCTTCGTGGGGCCGGCGGGGGAGCTCCTGAACAAGATCCTCCAGGCGATCGACCTGCGGCGCGAGGACGTCTACATCGCGAACGTCGTGAAGTGCCGTCCTCCCGGCAACCGCGATCCGCAGCCCGAAGAGGTCGCCGCCTGCCGCGGCTATCTCGACAAGCAGATCGACCTGGTCCGTCCGAAGCTCCTCGTGGCTCTGGGCAAGGTCGCGGCCCAGGCGCTCCTGGGCGACGACGGCCCGATCGGCCGCCTGCGCGGGCAGTGGCACCAGGCGCGGGGGATTCCCACGATGGTCACCTACCACCCCGCGGCCCTGCTGCGGAATCCCGCCTTGAAGCGTCCCACCTGGGAAGACATGCAGCAGGTCCGCGACCGGCTGCGCGAAATCGGCTGAGCCGTCCGTCCACGGGGCTGGGGGCGGATTCCAGTCGGTCTATAAGCTGGACAGCTTCCGTCCAACGGTGCTAGCTTGAGGTTCAACCTCGAAAGATTTCGTGGTCGTTTGATGCTTACTCCGGAACGTCCTGAGCCAGCCATCCTCTTTGAGGATTTCTTGAAGAGGGTCGAGCCGAGGTTGAAGCGGCTCCTCGCCACGTATCGCATTCCCAGCGAAGACGCGGAGGATGTCCTGCAACAGACCCTTCTGGCTCTCCTCTATCAGTGGGAACGGGTGCGCGATCCCGAAAGCTGGCTTGTGGGCACGCTCAAGCGGCACTGCCTGATGTACTGGCGGACGAACCGGCGCCGGATCTACTCGGCGGTGGACTCGGCGATCCTCGAGTGGCTTTCGGAGCCGATCGCGCCGTCGCAGGAGAGGGCGGACCTGCTGGCCGATCTCGAAAACCTGATCGGCCGGCTTCCGGCCCGCTGCCGGTCTCTCCTCGCGCTCCGCTTCCGGCTCGGCTACGAGCCTCCGGAGGTGGCCCGGAAGCTCGGTTACCGCACGTCGAGCATCGGCAAGATCACCACGCGGTGCCTTGCGGCCCTCTCCCGGGAGCTGTTCGCCTCGGGTTTGGCCGAAGAGGTCTCCGATTCCAATACTCCGGCCGCGCGGCTCGCGCGCCGCTGATCCGGCAGTTGATCCCACAGAAGCCCGGCTGCCGCCGGTGCGAGGTTTTCTCGGGCTGAGAACCGTGATGTCTGAATCGTTGTCGCTGCTCCCTCATCTGGAGCGCCTTCTGCGGCGGATCGACTCCCAGGAGTCCCCTCTGGTCCACGTCTGGGGATGGCCGGGGACCGGCCGCGAGCTCCTGCTCGAAGCCCTGCTCGAGCGGGAGCGGCGCTTTGCCGTGGGGCTCCCCTGGGCCGCCTTCGAGAGCGACGACGCCCTCCGGAGCGCGATCGAGGAGGCGCACGGGCAGGGGGCGCGCTGGCTGGTGGCGAGCGGCGAGCCCGGAGACCGCCTGGCCCAGGCGGAGCGCTGGCTGCGGCCGGGCCAGCGCCTGGTCTTCGCGAGCGGGTCCCGGTTTCGAGGGGCTCGCCTCCCCATGGCCGTGATTCCGCCCCAGGAGATGCTGCTCTCCCCCGAGGAGGTCGCCTCTCTCTGGAATCTGCTCACCGGCGTCGATCCGGACGGCGAGACCGTCCGCGCTCTGCGGACCGCGAGCGACGGGTGGTACCGCCCCCTGCGGCTCGCGATCGAGGCGACCGGAGGGATGGGGCTCGAAGGAGCGACCGCGGAGGGGCTCCTGGAGGTTCCGCCGGTGCGGTTCTTCCTCCGCCACGAGGTGCTCGACACCTTCTCCGAAAATCAGAGGGAGCTGCTGCTCGCGACCTCCGAGGAGCGCGGGGAGCCGGAGGAAGGCTGGCACCTCCTCGAGTCCCGCGGCTTCTGGGTGGAGGGCGCGGAGAGGGACCGGCTCCCCCGGCTGCTCGCCGTCGCACTCGACCGGGAGCGGCGGAGGCGGGGGAACCGGCGGGAAGCGGCCCAGCCCGCGGCCCAGCCCGCGGTCCAGCCGGCGGAGGCACCGGACGAGAAGCCGGTCTTCGTGCTGGGCCTCCTGGGGAGCACGATCGCGAAGCAGCGGACGCCCGAAGGGGAGCGCGACATCGACTACAAGCTCCGGCGCTCCCTCCAGGTCCTGGCCTACCTGGCCTCCGCGCCGGGCCTCGAAGCCAACCGCGAGGAGCTGATCGAGGCCGTCTGGCCGACCGAGGGGGAGCGCACGATCGAGAGGAACTTCCACCCGACGCTCAGCCACCTGAGGCGGGCGCTGGAGGGCGGGCGCAAGGGGGAAGGGCCGGCCCCGCTGCTCTTCCGGGGCGGGATCTACCGGCTGAACCCGGAGATCGAGTGGGAGATCGACGTGATCGAGCTCTCCCGGCTGATCGACCTGGGGAAGGAGCTTCAGGAGAAAGAAGACTTCCAGGGCGCGGTCGAAGCCTGGCAGACCGCGTGGAAGCTCTACCGGGGGCCGTTCCTTCAAGGGCACTACGAGACCTGGGTGACCGAGCGCCGGGAGCAGTACCAGCGCCTGTATCTCGAGCTGCTGCGCGAGCTCGGGGACCTCTACATGCGCCTGGAGCGGCTCGAAGAGGCGATGGACGCCTACCGCTCGGTCCTCCTCGAAGACCCGCTCCAGGAGCGCGTCCACCTGGCGATCATGAGGATCTACGCGAGCCAGGGCCGCCGTGACCTGGTGCGCCGCCAGTACGACCGCCTCTCGCAGCTCCTCCTCGAAGAGCTGGGCGTGGCCCCCATGCCGCAGACGACCCGCGACTACCACCGGCTGATGGCCTAGGCCTCATCTTGCCGGCCCGCGGCAGTTCTGCTAGCTTCTCGCGGGCTCGTCCCCTCGATCCATAGACCCTTTCAGGTGTCTCCCCGTAGAAACCGGTGGTCATGAAATCCAGAGACCTGCGCTCCGCCTGCCTCGCCGGCTTTGCCTACGGCGCCGTCCTCTACGGCGGGATCCTGTCGCTGATCCACGTCGTCTACAGCCGGCTGGGCTCGGTGCGGGACGCCCTCCTCGCCCTCGCGACGTTCGCCCTCCTCTACGGCCTCTGGGCGGCGGCGACCTTCGCGGCGGGCTTCCTCCTCGCGAGGTTCCGGCTCCGGCGCGGCCTGTTCTTCGGCATCCTCCTGTTCAACCTGATGTTCTGGGTCCCCTACTGGCTCTACGGGATGACCTACGACCAGGTGCTCCTCTTCCCGCGGCCTTCGGGCCCCGGCGGGATGCTGGCCTACGCGGCGGGGCTCGGCCTGCTCGTCGCCCTGGCCGCCGCGGCGGTCTCCTGGCTCCTGTTCCGGCTCTTCGAGCTTCTCGCCCGGCGCGGGTGGCTCGCCCGGGCCGCGGCCGGCCTCTTCGTCGGCGCCGTTCTCGTCCATGCCGCGGCCCCGCTCTACGCGAGCCCGGGGCAGGCGAAGACCGCGGCGGCCACTCCGCAGATCCGGGTGGAGGAGACCGGGCTCAAAGTGGTCGTCGTGGGGCTCGACGGCGCCGACTGGCAGGTGCTCCAGCCGATGATCGACCGGAGCGAGTTGCCCAACTTCGCCTCCATGAAGAAGCGCGGCGCCTCGGGAGAGATCCGGCCCATGCCGCACACGAACTCGCCGGTCTTGTGGGCCTCGATCTACACCGGCGCGCCGCCGTCCCGCCATGGCGTCCACGACTTCTACCGCGTCCACGTGGCGGGCATGGGATCGGACGGCTTCTTTCCCGTCCACCAGGTCTACGCCAAGGAGATGGCCGGGCTCCTGGAAAAGGTGGGGCTCGCGCGGCGCAGCACGGTCTCCCGCTACTCGATCGGCCCGCCGCCGATCTGGGAGATCGCGGACCGGCTCGGGATGTCGATCGGGGTGGTGGACGGCTACTTCTTCTCCTTCCCGGCGCTCCGCCCAGAGCACCCCGAGAGCTTCTTCCTGGCCTATGGGCTCGACGAATTCAACGCCCAGATGGGGAAGGGGGGAGGAGGCTCCCGCGACGCCGCGCTCTTCGCGCAGCCCGTCCGCCTCTTCCGGCAGGTTCGGCCTCTCCTCTCCCGGGGGGATTTCTACTGGCAATCCGCGGCGCTCCTGGATCTCCTGAAGCAGGGGCCGCAGCCGAAGCTCGTGAACCTCTACACCCACCAGCCGGACGTCTACTACCACTGGTACTGGAAGTGGCTCCAGCCGGACCACTACCTGGGCGTGACTCCGGAGGCCGTGGCCGAGAACGGCGGCAAGGTCCGGCAGCTCCACCAGGATTTCGACCGCTTCCTCGGAGATCTCCGGGCGCGGCTCGAGCCGAACACGGTGCTCGTCGTCGTCTCCGACCACGGCCACAGCCCCACGATCCTCCACTCGGACTCCTACTCCCAGCACTGGCACGGCCCGCCGGGAATCGTCCTGATGGAGGGAGGCCCGGTGAAGCCCGGCGCGGCCCTCTCCGGGAGCCACGTGCTCGACGTGTTCCCCACGCTCGCCTACCTGCTGGGGATGCCCGTGCCGGAGGACGCGCCGGGCAAGGTCCTGCTCCACGCTCTGGACCCGGAGTTCGTCCGCCGCCACCCGGTGCGCACGATCCCGAGCTACGACGTCCTGGGGCTCTCCCCGGGGCTCCCGGGCGTCAAGCAGGGGAGCGGGCTCGACCGGCAGGAGCTCGAAAAGCTCAAGTCGCTGGGGTATCTCTAATAGAATCCTCCGCCGAAGGAGACCGAGAGGAATGACGAGGCCCGACAAGCGCGACCTGCCGGTGGTGATCCTCTGCGGAGGCAAGGGCACCCGGCTGCGCGAAGAGACCGAATACCGGCCGAAGCCGATGGTGGAGATCGGTCCGCAGCCGATCCTCTGGCACATCATGAAGATCTACGGCGCCCACGGCCTGGACCGGTTCGTCCTCTGCCTCGGTTACAAGGGCTGGGAGATCAAGCAGTACTTCCTTCGCTACAAGGAGATGCACTGCGACTTCACCGTCTCGATGGACGGCAGCCGGCCGATCGAGATGCACAACCAGGACGGCTACGAAGCCTGGCGGGTGACCTGCGCCGAGACCGGCGCCGAGACCGCGACCGGCGCGCGCCTCTGGCAGGTGCGGAAGTACATCGACGCACCCACCTTCTGCTTCACCTACGGCGACGCCGTGGGCAACGTCGACATCGACGCGCTTCTGGATTTCCACTGGTCGCAAGGGAGGATCGCGACCGTCACCGGCGTCCATCCCACCTCGCGCTACGGCGAGATGCGGACCGACGGCGGCAAGGTCGTGGAGTTCAACGAGAAGCCCACGCTCGCCGAGGGCGTCGTCTCCGGCGGCTTCTTCGTGTTCCAGCGCGAGGTCTTCGACTATCTCGACGACGACCCGGACCTCTTCCTGGAGCACCGCCCGCTCCAGCGCCTCGCGCGGGACGGCCAGCTCTCGGTCTACCTCCACGAGGGGTTCTGGCATCCCATGGACACCTACCGCGACTACCTCCACCTGAACGAGGTCTGGAAGCAAGGAGAGGTCCCCTGGAAGATCTGGTGAGCGCCTCCCTTTCCTGCCGCTTCTGCGGAGCACCCCTCTCCCACGTGTTCGTGGATCTCGGGGCGCAGCCGCTCGCCAACTCGTACCTGGAGCCGGCGGACCTGCGCAAGGCCGAGCGGTTCTATCCGCTCTGCGTCTACGTCTGCGGGGAGTGCCTCCTCGTCCAGCTCCCCGAGGAGGAGCGGCCGGAGGAGATCTTTTCGGACTACGCCTACTTCTCCTCCTACTCCGAGAGCTGGCTCCGCCACGCCCGCGAGTACGCCGAGGCCATGATCGCCCGCTTCGGGCTCGGGCCCACGCACCATGTGGTCGAGGTGGCGAGCAACGACGGCTACCTCCTGCGCTGGTTCGTGGAGCGCGGCATCCCGGTTTTCGGCATCGAGCCCGCCGCCAACGTGGCCGAGGCGGCCGAGGCGGCAGGCATCCCCACGCTCGTCAAGTTCTTCGGCGCGGAGACCGCCCG
>DATHUD010000157.1:0-2286 GCA_035462575.1 Thermoanaerobaculia bacterium
CTGGCGGCACGTCCTCGAAGTCCGCTACCGCCACCGCGGAAAGGCGCGCACCTACCTGGCGCTGGGGGCGGCTCTCGCGACCGGCAAGGTCTCCCTGGGAGCGGTGCGCAAGGGCATGAACATCGCCAAGGTGTTCAGCAAACCCGAGACGTTCCTGGCGGCGCACGAAAGGCCGGAGGCGGCGGTTTAAAGGACCTCAGGCGAGCTCGTCTTCCTCGTCTCCTTCTTCGTCCTCGTCCTCGTCTTCTTCACCGGGCGGCCAGGTGTTGAAGACGAGGACCTCCTGTTCGACGAGCGCCTGCTCGTAGAACTCGCGGTTTTCTTCGTCGTCCTGGTAGTCCTGGCCGGTGACGGTCGCCCCCGATTCGAGAGCTTCGACAGACCAACCGTAGTCCTGGATCAGGCCCCGGGCGCGCTCTTCGGCCTCGGAGCGTTCGCCGCTCTGGATCCAGCAGTCGACATAGGCACCCCCGGTGTCGGGATATTCCTTCGCGTCGGGGGTGGGGACCGCGAGGAAGGTGAAGAAGAACATCGTCATGATGGGCCTATTCTGTCTCGGGAGGGGCCGGAAAGGCGAGGGTGGCCGTGATCCACGCGATGAGCACGAGGGCCGGGAGCGAGAGCGGGAGCAGAAGCCGGGAAAAAGAGCTGTGCACGTGGACCGTGGGATCCCAACGGGTGAAGAAATAGGGAAGGCTGAAAAGGGGCAGGGGCGCGACCACGGCCCCCGCGAGGAGGAGCATCCGCCGCGACCGGCGTGCCCGGAGCCCGAAGAGCGCCGCCACGGGGAACAGCACCCACAGGAGCCCCCAATTCCCGGGGTCCAGAGCCCGGAGCGCCATCTCCTTGCCGATCTCGTCCCAGAAGTGCAGCCGCTCGCGGAAGAAACCGAGGCTCACCGGGTAGAAGACCGGGGTCGTCTCCACCCGGACCACGGCGACAAAGACCCGCCAGGCGAGGAGGACCGCCGCCCCCGGCGCGGCGAGCCCAAGCAGGCCGCGCCAGCCCGGGCGGCCGAGCGCCACGAGCGCCAGCGCGAGCAGGCAGACCCAGAGGATCGTCCCCTCCTGCTTGATCCAGGGGAGAGCGGCGGCGAGCCATCCCGCAAGCCAGAGGTCGCCCGGGCGCGGGGAGCCCGCCGCCTGGAAGACGTAGAACAGGGCTCCCAGGTAGTACACGGCCAGCGGGAAATCCGCGTAGCCCGACGTGGCGCTGCCCGCCCCGAGGATCTCGAGCGGCGTGAAGGTGAAGAGGGCGAATGCGACGAGCGTCGTGGCGGTCCCGAGCCGCGGGGCGAGCGAGACGAGAAGGCCCGCCGCCGCCAGGGCGAAGAGCGCCCCCATCGCATTTCCGTATGCCTCGTGAATTCCTCCGTTCCAGACCTGGAACCAGGCGCGGAAGAAGGGGACGAGGAGCGGGTAGATCGGGTGCGACCAGCCCCGGCTGTCGTCGTGGAAATAGTCCCATGGCGGCCCCCCCTGGGCGGCGATCGATTCCGCCTTGATCTCCCAGATGAACAGGCCGTCCCACTCGAAGCGGGTGGTGGCCGCGAGCCAGGCGACCGCCGCGGTCAGCGGAAGCGCGAGGGCGCAGAAGAGCCCGGCGCCCTCGATCCGCGGCCGCCGCCGGGCCCAACTCGCAACGCCCGCGCCGCCGAGGACGAAGGCGAGGAGCGTCACCAGCCGGACGGACCCGGACCCGGGCAGGAGCATCGAGAGGCCCCACCAGGCGAGGGTGACGAAGAGCACGCCCAGGAGCACGGAGAGCGCCATGACCTCCCCGAGGGAGACCCGCTCCCGCCCGGAGAGCGCCGGGGCCGCGGCCCCGAAGCCCGCGATCAGGAGGACGGCGGCTGCGGCGAGGAACAGAAGGAGGTCCATGGCCGGTTGGCGCCCTGCGGGGGGACTCGCAGCAGGGCGAGCTCGGGCGCGAGCCGCTCCGCGGCGGCCGTCCCCGGCTCCCATCGGTAGAAGACGACGGCGGTGATCTTCTGATCGGCGTCCAGGGGCACGGCCATCTCCCCCGCTCCCTCCCGGCAGCGGAGCCCGCCCACCTGGTGCGGCAGGGCGAGGAGGCTGACCGT
The DNA here is from genome assembly GCA_035462575.1 of Thermoanaerobaculia bacterium. GTDB lineage: Bacteria > Acidobacteriota > Thermoanaerobaculia > Multivoradales > UBA5704 > DATARR01. Next base: position 2,084 of record DATHUD010000157.1, read on the forward strand.
GAAGAGGACCTGGCTGAACGTGGGGTCTTCGCCCGGCCCGACGAAGACGACGGCCTCGTTTTCCGGAACCCTGGCGAGCGCCTGCCGGACCGATTCCGCGCCCTCCTCGAGCTTCAGGAACGCGAGCAGAGAGTCGGTCGACGCCCGGGGCGAGACCGGGACGCGCGCCCGGGTCGCGATCCGGCCGCGGAGCGACCAGGCAC
>DATHUD010000158.1:0-4826 GCA_035462575.1 Thermoanaerobaculia bacterium
ATCTCCCCCGCCCCCAGCGGCAGCCAAACCTCAAACCGGGTCTCGCCGGGCTGTGACTCAAAGCGGATCTCCCCCTGGTGGCGGTTCTTCACGATGCGCCGGGCGATGTCGAGCCCGAGGCCGGTCCCCTTGCCTTGCCCCTTGGTGGTGAAAAAGGGCTCGAACATGCGGCGCTGGACCTCGGGCGGGATGCCGGGGCCGTTGTCGATGACCTCGATGACGGCGGAGTCCTTCTGGCTCGAGGTGCGCAGCGTGAGCTTCCCCGTCTCCCCCATCGCATCGATCGCGTTGTCGATCAGGTTCGTCCACACCTGATTGAGCTCGTTGCCGTGGGCGCAGATCCGGGGGAGGGTCCGGTCGTACTCGCGGACGACCTCGATCCCCTTTTTCGTCTTGTGGCCGAGGATCTTGAGCGTCGAGTCCAGTCCTTCGTGCAGGTCGATCTCCTGCTGGGGGGCCTGGTCCATGAAGGAGTAGTCCTTGATGGCGCGGACGAGATCGGAGATGCGGCCCGTGCTCTGCTCGACCTGATCGAGGAGGTCGGCGAGGCTCAACACGCCTTCGATCCAGGGGATGACCTCGACCAGATCCTCGGTGCCCATCTCGGCGGCCAGGGCGTCCAGGCGGGCGGCGTCGATGCCGCCGGCGACGAAGACGGGCGCGAGGCGCCAGGAGTCCTCGACGCCGTGGTCGTCGAGCCAGGTGGCCACGGCGTCTTCGCGGTCGCTCTGCTCCAGAGGATCGAGGCTTACGGAGTCCTTGCACTCCGCGCAGTCCAGGGCCTGGCGCTGGACCTCGGCCAGGGCCTTCCTCTCCTCGTCCGTGAACGGGCGCTGGCGGGCGAGAACGAGCTTCTGGACGGCGTTGATGGTGTCGCGGAGCTGGCTCGCGGCGCGCTTGGCGGCCGAGGCGGGGTTGTTGAGCTCGTGGGCGAGGCCGGCCGAGAGCTTGCCTAAGGCCGCGAGCTTTTCCTGCTGGCGGAGCTGGGCGTCCACGTCGCTCGACCGGCGGGCCATGGCGGAGAGGACGACGCGGGCCACGCCGGGGCAGTCGGCGATCAAGCGGCGGAATTTGTCCGGCTCGATGCGGAGCACGCGGCTCTTTCCGTCGGAGCGGCCGGTCGCGATGGCCGGGCCGCCGGTCAACATCGAGATCTCGCCGGTGAACTCGCCCGCGTCGTGGACGGCCAGGAGGGTCTCGTCCTCGCCCACCTGCTTGGTGATGCGGACCTCGCCGTCCAGCACCACGAAAAACTGATAGTTCTGGTCCCCCTCCTTAAACAGGACGTCGCCGTCCTGGAGCTCGACCTCGGTGCCCGCTTCGATGAGCTGCTGGAGGACGTCGCCTTCGAGCCGGGGGAAGAGGGATTCCTCGTTGGGATCGTGAAGCATGGGGGGTTTTCCTCCTCAGGCGCCTCCTCAGGAGCCTCCTAAGGCGCCGAGCTTGGCGAGGTACTGGTGGACGAAGGAGATGGCGATCGAGCCCTCCCCCACTCCGGAGGCGACCCGCTTGACCGAGCCGTGGCGCACGTCGCCCGCCACGAAGATGCCGGGGACGCTCGTCTCCAGGAGGAACGGGTCGCGGTCCAGGTTCCACCCCTTGGGGCGCTTGCCCTCGCGGATCAGGTCGGGGCCGGCGAGGAGGAAGCCGTGGTCGTCCCGCTCGACGACGCCTTCGAGCCACTGGGTGCGGGGGGCGGCGCCGATGAAGATGAAGAGGGAGCGGGCGGGCACGGTCTCGGTCTTGCCGGTTTCGGAATTCGCGATCGCGAGCGACTCCAGGTGGTCCCCGCCGTGGGCCGCGGTGATGCTCGAGTGGAACCAGACCTCGATGTTGGGCATCGAACAGATCTGATCGATCAGGTATTGGGACATGGATTTGTTGAGCGAGTCGGCGCGCACGAGCATGACGACGCGCTTCGCGTACTTGGCGAAGTACATGGCCGCCTGGCCCGCGGAGTTGGCGCCGCCTACGATGAAGACGTCCTCGTCCCGGCACGACATGGCCTCGGTCATGGCCGCGCCGTAGTAGATGCCCGAGCCGGTGAACTGCTCGACCCCGGGCGCGTCGAGCTTGCGATAGGAGACGCCGGTCGCGATGAGCAGGGCGTGGCAGCTCACCTCTTCGCCGTTCGAGAGCTTGACGAAGCGGTAGGGGTCTTCGAGCCGCAGGCCGGTCGCCTCCTGTGGGGTGAGGATCTCGACGCCGAAGCGCGCGGCCTGGGCCACGGCCCGGCGGGCGAGGTCGGCGCCGGAGAGCCCCGAGGGGAAGCCCAGGTAGTTTTCGATCCGCGAGCTGGTGCCCGCCTGCCCGCCCGGGGCGTCCCCCTCGATCATGAGCGTGCGCAGGCCCTCCGAGGCGCCGTAGACCGCGGCGGCGAGCCCCGAGGGGCCGCCCCCCACGATCACCAAGTCATAGAAAGGTTTTTCCGCCTGCGTCCTCAACCCTACCTTCTCGGCCAGATCGGAGCGGGCGGGGCGGGAGAGGACGGTGCCGTCGGCGAGGACCACGAGGGGGAGATCCGCCGAGGTGCCCTCCTTGTGCGAGGTTTCGAGGAGCTGCCTGGCCTCGGGGTCCGTCTCGATGTCCAGCCACTGGTAGGGCACCTGGTGGCGGGCCAGGAAGTCGCGGACGGCGAAGGCGTCCGGAGACCAGCGGTCGCTCACCACGCGCACGCCTTCGAAGGGAGGCCGGTAGGCGGCCATCCAGTCGTCCAGGAGGTCGGTCAGGACCGGGTAGAGGTTCTCCTCGGGCGGATCCCAGGGCTTCAGGAGGTAGTAGTCGATGCGGGCCGAGTTGATGGCGCGGATGGCGGCCTCGGTGTCCGCGTAGGCGGTCAGGAGGACGCGCCGGGCCTTGGGGAAGAGCGGGATCGCCCGCTCGAGGAACTCGACCCCGGTCATCTGCGGCATGCGCTGGTCGACCAGGAAGAGGGCGACCGAGTCGTTGCGGAGCTTCAACCGCTCCAGGGCCTCGATGGCGCGCTCGCCGGAGTCCGCCCGCATGATCCGGAAGCGCTCGCCGTATTCGCTGCGCAGGTCGCGGTTCACCGCCCCCAGCACCTCGGTGTCGTCGTCGATCGCGAAGAGGATTGGTTTGCTCATCAGGGGTTGATGATATCGCGAGGGGAGGCACCCCCGCCCAGGCCCTCACCTCCCCGGCCCTCCTCTCCCACCACACCGCCCGCCCTCCCTGGGAGAGGAGGGAGCTGAAACCACCAACCCCGTTTTTCTCCCCTCTCCCAGGGCGGGGGAAAGGGGTGGTGGGAGAGGGGCCGGGGGTGAGGGCCGGGTGGGGGAACGCTCCCGTAGAGAAACGTCCTCACACCGGCAGCCGCACCGTAAACCGAGTCTCCCCCGGCACCGACGCGACCGCGATTTCCCCTCCATGCCGGCGGACCACGATGCGGCGGACCGTGTCGAGCCCGAGTCCCACCCCCTCCCCCATCGGCTTGGTGGTGAAGAACGGCTCCCAGATGCGGTCCCGGATCTCGGGCGGGATGCCGGGGCCGTCGTCTTCGATCTCGACCACGGCGTGGCTGTTTTCCCGGAAGGTGCGGACGGTGACGTGCCCGCCCGGGGCCACGGCGTCGATCGCGTTGTCGAGCAGGTTCGTCCACACCTGGTTGAGCTCGCCCGCAAAGACGGAGACGCGGGGGAAATCCGGGGCGTAGTCCCGCGTCAACGATACGTTTTTCTTACGGATCTCGTGGGTGAGCATGGTGATCGCGCCGTCGATCTCCTGGGGGAGGTCCGTCTCGGCGCGGGAGGGCGCGCTGTCCATGTGGGAGTAGGACTTGACCGCGGAGACGAGCTCCGAGATGCGGCGGACGGCGGACTCGACCTCGCCGGCGAGGGAGTCGGCGGCGAGGCCGGTCTCGGCCCAGGCCAGGACGTCGCCGAGAGCGTCCGGCGGGACCCGGGCCTCCAAGCCTTCGAGGTCGGCGACGGTCAGGCGGGCGGCGGCGAAGGTGCCGGCGAGAGCCCAGGCGCGGGGGACGTGCTTGTCTTCGAGCCACGCCGTGATCTCGTCCTCCCGCTCGCTCGCGGCCAGGGTATCGGGCGCGGGCTCAGGCGCGCGCTCCACGGCTTTTTCCCGCAGCTCGCAGGAGGCATGGGCCGCCTCCATGGCGAGCCCCTTTTCGAGCAGCGTGGCGGTCAGGCACCTCAGGGTTTGCAGGCGCTCCTTGAGCTCACCGGACGAGCGCCGGGCGGCCGCGGCCGGGTTGTTCAGCTCGTGGGCGAGGCCGGCCGAGAGCTTGCCGAGGGCGGTGAGCTTTTCGATCTGCTGCTCCACCCGGGTCGTCTCGCGGATACGGTCGGCGAGGATGCCCACGAGGCGAGATTCGAGCACGGGGATGCGCTGGAGCATCTCGGGGAAGAGCGCGGCGGGCAGGCGGGCGAGGCGCGTGGGGATCACGGCGCGGCCGGTGGCGCCGAAGCTCGTCATGCGCGAGAACGGGAGCATGCCGGAGACCTCCCCGGCGCGGACGATGTAGACCCGGCCGTCCGTAGGGGTTTTTTCGCGGCGGGCCTGGATCTCCCCTTCGAGCACGATGAGCATGGAGTCGGCGGGCTCCCCTTCCACGGTCGAGATCTCCCCGGGTTGGAGGCGGACCTCCTTCATGTGCCCGGCGAGCCAGGCGAGCTGGTCGTCGGCAAGGTCGGCGAACGCGGAGATCCGGCGGAGGTCGGCGGCGAGGGTCGTGGTCATGATGGGGAGATTTTTAACGTTCCCCCGCCCCAGCCCTCACCTCCCCAGCACTCCTCTACCACCACCCCGCCCGCCCTCCCTGGGAGAGGAGGGAGCAGGAACGCTTGTCTCCC
>DATHUD010000159.1:0-3216 GCA_035462575.1 Thermoanaerobaculia bacterium
CTCTCCCGGCGGAAGGGGGGGCGGCTGGGAGAGGGTTGGGGTGAGGGTCCTCGGGTGGGGGCGAGCGCGCGAAGCCGGTCCGTGCTCCTCCTGGCCCTTTTTCTCCTCGCCGCCGCGCCCGCTCCCCGCGTCCTCGATAGCTTCGAGGACATCTCCGGCTGGAAGACCGCACCGTCGGACGGCGTCTCCCTGGATCTCTCGTCGGCCCCGGGCTTTGCGGGAAAGGCCCTGCGCCTCGATTTCGATTTTCACGGCGGCGCGGGGTACGCGGTCGCCCAGAAGAAGATTCCGATCGAGCTGCCGGAAAACTGGGAGCTCTCCTTCCACATCCGCGGCGAGGCGCCGGTCAACAACTTCGAGGTGAAGCTCGTCGATCCTTCCGGTGAAAACGTCTGGTGGGTCAACAAGCGCACCTACGAGTTCCCCCGCGAGTGGACGCGGTTCCGCATCAGGAAGCGCCACCTGGAGTTCGCCTGGGGCCCGGTGAGGGAAAAAGAGCTCCGCCGCGCCGCGTCCCTCGAATTCGCCGTCACGGCCGGAACGGGAGGGACGGGGCACATCCTTCTGGACGAGCTGACGCTGACCGAGCTGCCGCCGGACCGCCCCTACGACAAAACGCCGCAGGTGACTTCGAACCGTGAGGGGACCACTCTCGATTTCCTGATCGAACGCGAGTACGGCGGCCTGGTGATCGATTGGGGGACCGGCCCGCACGCGACGCGCTACGCCGTGCAGACCTCCGGGAACGGCAAGGATTGGGAGACAGTCCACACGGTCGAGGGCAGCAACGGAGGACGGGACTTCGTCTTCCTGCCGGAGACCGCGTCGCGATATCTGCGCCTCCGATACCTCGAAGGCTCCGGCGTCCCCAGGATCGACGTGAAACCCTTGGAGTGGAGCGCCACTCCGAACGCTTTTTTCCGCGCCATCGCCCGGGAAGCCCCGCGCGGCGCCTATCCGCGCGCCACCACGGGGGAGCAGGTGTACTGGACGCTGGTGGGCGTGAACAGCGATCCCGAAGAGGCGCTCTTCGACGAGGACGGCCGCCTGGAGCCGGGGAAAGGGGCCTTCTCTCTCGAGCCGTTCCTCGCGGTGGACGGCCGGCTCGTGACGTGGAACGCCGTGAAGAGCACGCCGTCTTTACGGGACGGATACCTTCCCATTCCGTCCGTCGCGTGGGAGAGCGGAGACCTCGCCCTCAACGTGACCGCCTTCGCCACGGGAGAGCGCGGGGCGTCGACCCTCCACGCGCGCTACAAGGTCGAGAACCGGGGGAGCGCCGAGGCCCGGCCGCGTCTCTACGTGGCCCTTCGCCCCTTCCAGGTCAACCCGCCCTCGCAGTTCCTGAACACCGCGGGCGGTGTCGCGAAGGTCTCGGAGATCGCCTGGGACGGCCGCGAGGTCCGAATCGACCAGAGAAAGGTGATCCCCTCGACCGCACCCTCGGCGTTCGGAGCCGCCACCTTCGATCAAGGAGAGATTGCCGAGCATCTCGCCGCCGGCCGGCTTCCGGAACGCACGCACGTTTCGGACCCGCTGGGTTGGGCCTCGGCGGCATTGGCGTGGGATCTCCGCCTCGCGCCCGGGGAGTCGAAAGAGATTTCCGTGGCGGTTCCCTTCCACGAAAAGGTTGTTCCCGGCGAGCTCGAACAGGCCGCCCGGGCGTGGAAAGACGATCTGAACCAAGTCGAGATCCGCCTCCCCGCCCCCCTGGCCGACACCGTCCGCAGCACGCTCGCCTACATCCTGATCAATCGGGACGGCCCCGCCATCCAGCCCGGCTCCCGCTCCTACGAGCGCTCGTGGATCCGCGACGGCGCCCTGACCTCGACCGCTCTCCTGCGGCTCGGGCACGAGCGGGAGGTCCGCGAGTTCATCGAATGGTTCGCCCCGTTCCAGTTCGCAAGCGGCAAGGTCCCCTGTTGTGTGGATGCCCGCGGCGCGGACCCCGTCCCCGAAAATGACAGCCACGGCGAGCTGATCCATCTGATCGTCGAATACTTCCGTTTTACCGGAGACCGGGATCTCGCCACGAAAATGTGGCCGCACGTCAAGAAGGCTGTCACCTACATGGAAACCCTGCGCCAGTCGCGGCGCACGGCCGAGTACAAAACGCCCGAAAAGCTCCACTTTTTCGGCCTTCTCCCCGAATCCATCAGCCACGAGGGATATTCGGACCGGCCTGTCCACTCTTATTGGGATGATTTCCTCGCCCTGCGCGGATTGAAGGACGCCGCCTTCCTCGCTCGCGCCCTGGGAAGAGAGGACGCTGCCCGCTATGCCGCGATCCGGGACGAGTTCCAGACGGATCTTCACGCCTCCCTGCGGCGCACGATCGCTCTTCACAAGATCGATTACATCCCCGGCTCGGCCGAGAAGGGGGATTACGACCCGACCTCCACGAGCATCGGAATCGCGCCCGGAGGCGAAATGGAACGCCTCCCTCAAAAGGAGCTCCTCCACACCTTCGAGCGTTATTGGGAGGAGTCCGTCGCCCGGCGCGACGGAAAAAAGGAATGGGAGGGCTACACCCCCTACGAATTACGAAACGTCCGCACCTTCCTCCGCCTCGGCTGGCTCGAACGCGCCCACGAGCTCCTCGCCTTCTTCCTGAACGACCGCCGCCCCGCCGCCTGGAACCAGTGGGCGGAAGTGGTGAGGCGCGATCCCCGTTCGGAAGGATTTCTGGGAGACATGCCGCACACCTGGGTCGGCTCGGACTTTCTCCACTCCGTGCTCGACTTCCTCGCCTACATCCGCGAGAGCGACGAGGCGCTCGTCCTGGGCGCCGGAATCCTCCCGGAATGGGTCGAGGGGGAAGGGATCGCCGTCCGGGGACTCCGAACGGAATACGGTCCGGTCTCCTACACGGCGAAAAGGGAGGAGGGCGGCGTCCGGTTCCGGATCGAGGGGGGACTCACCGTGCCGCCCGGCGGAATTGTCATCCGCTGGGGGGACCGGGAGACTGTGGTGCGGGAGCTGCCGGCCGAGGTGGTCGTGCGTCCGTGAAAGAGTGTCTGGAAAGGCCCGAAGGGCCGACAGCATAGAGCCTGGGGCGTCAGCCCCAGGGAAGGAGATCCCGAAATGAAGGTTCTCTCTAGGAGCTCAAGCTTGCTCCGCCCGGAAGATGCTTCGACCGCACCGGTGCAAGCTTCCTGCGGCCCGTCGCAAGCTCGGATCGCTCGGCTCCAGGCTTGAACGGCGCCGGGCAAGCTT
>DATHUD010000160.1:0-3347 GCA_035462575.1 Thermoanaerobaculia bacterium
CTTGGTTTGATCCCGAACCCGCGACGGCACTTCACCACTTGGTAGAGGCCTTTGTCCTCAAGGACACCTCCGATCTCCATCAGATCGAGCGGCCGGCAGTGTTCCGCAAGCTGCTGGAGCTGGCGGCGGCGGACGTCGGCAATCTGGTGAACCTCACGGACTGGGCGGGCCTGGCCCAGGCCTCCCGTAACACGGTGGGGCGTTACCTCGAGATCGCGGAGGAAGCCCACGTGCTCCGGCTGGTGCCGCCGTTCGCAGGGGGCAAGCGCGCAGAGGTCACCGGAACCCCCAAGGTCTTCTTCCTCGACAACGGCTTGCGCAACGCGGTCTTCGGCGGCTTCCAGGCGAGTAGCACGAGAGCCGATCGCGGCGCTCTCTGGGAGAATGCGATTTTCAACGAGCTGGCAAAACGCCTGGATCTCCTCGACGAGATCCGATTCTGGCGCTCGAAGGGCGGTGCTGAGGTTGACTTCGTGGTGCGGCGCGGGAAACGGATGGTGGCGATCGAGGTCAAAGCGGCAGAGATCGCTCGACCGACGGTGTCACGAGGAACCCACAGTTTTCTCGAAGCCTACCGTCCCGCCTGTCTGGGCGTGGTCAACGCCTCCCTGCGGCTCGACACCGTCGAGGAAGGCGTCCCTGTTCGCTTCGTGCGGCCCTGGGAAATCGACCTGGTTCTCGGCGAGCTCGAACGCTGAGTCCTCCCCCTCAACGAAAAAAGGGACCGATCTCTCGGTCCCTTTCCGTCGCTGCGAGGGGAAGCGCCTCAGCGCCCCCGGCTTAGTACCGGTAGTGATCCGTCTTGTAGGGCCCTTCCTTGGGCACGCCGATGTACTTGGCCTGGTCGTCGCGGAGCTCGGTGAGCTCGGCGTTCAGGGTGGTGAGCTGGAGGCGCGCCACCTTTTCGTCCAGGTGCTTGGGCAGGGTGTAGACGCCCACCGGATATTCGCCCTTCTTCGTCCACAGCTCGATCTGGGCGAGGCACTGGTTGGCGAAGGACGAGCTCATCACGTAGCTGGGGTGGCCGGTGCCGCAGCCCAGGTTCACGAGGCGGCCCTTGGCGAGGAGGAGGATGCGCTTGCCTTCGGGGAAGATCACGTGGTCCACCTGGGGCTTGATCTCTTCCCACGGGTACTGCTCGAGGCTCGCGACGTCGATCTCGCTGTCGAAGTGGCCGATGTTGCAGACGATCGCGTTGTGCTTCATCCGCTGCATGTGGTCGTGGGTGATCACATGGTAGTTGCCCGTGGCGGTGACGAAGATGTCCGCCTGCTCGGCCGCCTCCTCCATGGTGACCACGCGATAGCCCGCCATGGCGGCCTGGAGGGCGCAGATGGGGTCGATCTCCGTGACCCACACCTGGGCTTTCAGGGCGCTCAGGGTCTGGGCGCTGCCCTTGCCCACGTCGCCGAAGCCGCAGACCACGGCGATCTTGCCGGCGATCATCACGTCGGTGGCGCGCTTGATGGCGTCCACGAGGGACTCGCGGCAGCCATAAAGGTTGTCGAACTTGCTCTTGGTGACGCTGTCGTTGACGTTGATGGCGGGGAAGCGGAGCTCGCCCCGTTTGGCCATGTCGTAGAGGCGGTGGACACCCGTGGTGGTCTCTTCCGTGACACCCTGGATGGCGGCGAGCTGACTCTTGTACCAGCCGGGCTGGGCGGCGTTGCGCTTCTTGATGGCGGCGAAGAGCACGCGCTCTTCCTCGCTCGTGGGATTGGCCAGCACGGAGGGATCGTCTTCGGCCTTGGCGCCCAGGTGGACGAGCAGGGTGGCGTCGCCGCCGTCGTCCAGGATCAGGTTGGCCGTGCCCTCGGGGAATTCGAAGATCTGGTGGGTGAACTCCCAGTACTCCGCAAGGCTCTCGCCCTTGTAGGCGAAGACGGAGGTGCCCTCGTCGGCGATGGCGGCGGCGGCGTGGTCCTGGGTGGAGAAGATGTTGCAGCTCGCCCAGCGCACCTCGGCGCCGAGGGCCTTCAGAGTCTCGATCAGCACCGCCGTCTGGATGGTCATGTGGAGGGAGCCGGCGATGCGCGCGCCCTTGAGCGGCTGGCTCGCCTCGAGCTCCTTGCGGATGGCCATGAGGGCAGGCATCTCGCCCTCGGCGATGCGGATCTCCTTGCGGCCCCAGTCCGCGAGGGAGATGTCTGCGACGCGGTAGTCGGTCTGGGTGGCGGACGAGGTTGCAGTCTGCGTGGCGACGGTCATGATTGACCTCCTCAGAAGGTCCGGGCGGGAGCGTCCGCTCACCAGGCCCGGGAAGGGTTGAGGTGAGCGCCGTTTCCTTGTGCCCCGGTCATGGCCGGCGTCCGAGCCTGGGAGGGGGGCCTCCTGCAACGCTCCTCGGACAGAGCTCTATTTTAGCGGATCGGGCTCGAATCGCCAAGGGCCACCCTGGGCGATCGGCTTGGGCTCTCGGAGGCAAGGACCGCCCTACGTCCCGCCCCTCTCGTGCCCCTCCTCCCGTCCATCAGGGTAGAGGCCGACCAGACGGACGACCTTCCCGCTTCCATCCCTCTCGAAGCGGAGGCGGAAGTCGTCCAGATCGCCCACCAGGAAACGGTCCTGGCCCACCGGGAGGAGCCGCAGCTTGCGCCCGTTTCCGCGCTGGTACCAGAGCTCGCCGTTCTCGACGCTGACCGTGCGCGGGCCGTAGGTGCCGGCGAAGGCCTGGATCTCGGCGGGAGGCAGGGTGGCGGGCTTGCGGCGGTCCTCCAGCACGCCGCGGGCAAAGTCCAGCCCCGCCTTGTGCTCCGGATCGGTCGCCTTCTCCGCGATGGCGGCGAGGGCGCGCGCGTGCGCTTCGCCGAGGGCTTCCGAGGCCGGCACCTTGACGTCGGGCTCGACGCCGGTCCCCTCCCAGTTGGTGCCGCTGATGGGATTGATCGCCCTCCCGAACGGCAGGCTCACGCCCACCGGATACCCCTTGACCCGGTGCAGGTTGACCGGATGGGCGCCGCCGCCGGTGGTTTCGCCCACGAGGGTCGCGCGCTTCAGATTCTTGAGGTTGTAGGTGAACTCCTCGGCGGCCGAGAAGGTGCGATTGCTCGTGAGGATGTACACGGGCTTGCTCTCCCCGTATCGCTGGCCGTCCACGGTCTCCGATGTATGGAACGACTGCCGGCGTCCGGTCTCGCGGACGTAAAAATCATTCAGATGGACGCGGCCGTTGAACAGATAGCTGGAAATGAACCCGATGGTCACGGGCGAGCCGCCACCGTTACGCCGCAGATCGAACATCAGGGCGTCCGTGTTCGCGAGCAGGTTCATCGCGGCTGCGACGGCCCCGCCAGCCTCCTGTGACGCGCTGAATCCGCGGAGCTCGATGTACCCGACGTTGCCGTCGA
>DATHUD010000161.1:0-2250 GCA_035462575.1 Thermoanaerobaculia bacterium
AGAAGCACTCGATCGACATCGTCATCGACCGGCTCGTGATCAAGCCGGGGCTCGAGAAGCGGATGGCCGACTCCATCGAGACCGCGCTCAAGGTGAGCGGCGGCCTCGTCGTGCTCGCCGCCGAAGGTGCAGCCGAGGAGACCCTGTCCCAGAGCTACTCCTGCGTGGAGTGCGGCACCAGCCTGACCGAGATCACGCCGCGGCTCTTCTCCTTCAACAGCCCCTACGGCGCCTGCCCGACCTGTTCGGGGCTGGGGACGCTCATGGGCGTGGACGAGGACAAGGTGGTGCCCGATCCGGAGCGCTCGATCCTCGCCGGGGCGGTGGCGCCGTGGCCCGAGGGGTCGAAGTCGTGGCGGTTGAAGATGGTCGACACCCTTTCGAAGGCCATGGGCTTTTCGCTGTCCACCCCCTGGAAGAAGCTGCCGGCGGAGGCGCGGCGGGTGATCCTTCAAGGGAGCGGGGACAAGGAGCTGAGCTTCAACCTGAGCGGCAAGAAGTCGAGCTATTCGTGGACGGGCAAGTTCGAGGGGGTCGTCCCCATGCTCGACCGGCGGTACAAGGAGACCGATTCGCCGACCGTGCGGGCGGAGCTCGAGAAGTTCATGTCCGTCCACTCCTGCCCGACGTGCGAGGGGCGGCGGCTGCGGCCCGAGGCGCTGGCCGTCAAGGTGAAGACGCGCTCGATCGACGAGCTGTCCCGCCAGTCGGTCGAGGACCTGAAGGGTTGGATGAAGGAGCTCCGGCTCGACAAGCGGGAGAAGGCGATCGCCGAGAAGGTGGTTCAGGAGATCTCGGACCGGCTGTCGTTCCTGGACGACGTGGGCGTGGGGTACCTCACGCTCGACCGGTCGTCCGCCACGCTTTCGGGCGGCGAGAGCCAGCGCATCCGCCTGGCGACCCAGATCGGCAGCAAGCTCATGGGGGTCCTCTACGTGCTGGACGAGCCGTCGATCGGCCTTCACCAGCGGGACAACGCGCGGCTCTTGGCGACCTTGAAGGGGATGCGGGACCTGGGCAACTCGGTCCTGGTGGTGGAGCACGACGACGAGACGATCCGCGCGGCCGACTGGGTGATCGACCTGGGGCCGGGCGCCGGGGTCCACGGCGGCGAAGTGATCGCCCAGGGGACGCCCGAGCAGATCACGCGGTCCAAGACCTCGGTCACCGGCAAGTACCTTTCGGGCGAGTGCGAGGTGCCGGTGCCCGTAGAGCGGCGGGAGGGGCGGGGCAAGCCTCTGGTGATCAAGGGAGCGCGGCAGAACAACCTGCGGGACCTGGACGTCGAGTTTCCCGTGGGGGTGTTCACGGTCGTCACCGGCGTTTCGGGGTCGGGCAAGAGCACGCTGGTCAACGACATCCTCTACAAGTCGCTCGCGCGCCACTTCTACCGGGCGACGGACAAGCCGGGGGAGCACGGCCGCATCCTGGGGCTGGAGCAGCTCGACAAGGTGATCGCGATCGACCAGAGCCCGATCGGGCGGACGCCGCGCTCGAACCCGGCGACCTATACGAACGTGTTCAACCCGATCCGCAATCTGATGGCGATGACCCCCGAGGCGCGGACGCGCGGCTACGGGCCGGGGCGGTTCAGCTTCAACGTTCCGGGCGGGCGCTGCGAGGCGTGCAAGGGGGACGGGCAGATCAAGATCGAGATGCACTTCCTGCCCGACATCTACGTGACGTGCGAGGTCTGCGGCGGCAAGCGCTACGACCGGGAGACGCTCACGGTGCGCTACAAGGGGATGAACATCGCCGAGATCCTGGACCTGCCGGTGGAGCAGGGGTTCGAGCTGTTCAAGAACATCCCCTCGATCGAGCGGATCCTGGAGACCCTCTGCGAGGTGGGCCTGGGCTACATCCGCCTGGGCCAGCCGGCGACGACGCTCTCGGGCGGCGAGGCGCAGCGGGTGAAGCTCTCCCGCGAGCTCTGCAAGCGCTCGACGGGCCGGACCCTGTACCTCCTGGACGAGCCCACGACGGGCCTCCACTTCGACGACGTGAGGAAGCTCCTCTCGCTGCTGCAGCGCCTGGTGGACCTGGGCAATACGGTGGTGGTGATCGAGCACAACCTGGACGTCATCAAGAGCGCCGACTGGGTGATCGACCTCGGGCCCGAGGGCGGCGCGGGGGGCGGGCAGCTCCTGGCCGAGGGCACTCCCGAGGAGGTGGCGGCGGTGGCGGAAAGCTACACGGGGCAGTATCTGAAGGCGGTGCTCCCCGCGCCGCGGAAGAAGGCCCGGCGGGCGG
>DATHUD010000162.1:0-14673 GCA_035462575.1 Thermoanaerobaculia bacterium
CACGTCTCATCCTTTCTCCGTCGGGTTCGACAGATCGGACCGGCCAGGTTTCTGCCAAGTGTAGTCGAAGTGCGCTCATCAGCTCCGCCCAAAGACCAATTTCGAGAGAGGATTTCGCCTCCTCCCTGGAGAGGAGGCGGAGGTGTACCCACTCGCTCCAGATGCGCACGCGAGGCTCTTGCCACCGCACGTGCAGACGGTGCCGTGCAACGTGTAGCAGCTCCCGCCGCACGTGGATGAGACACGCCCGCACGTGCAGCGGGACCAGATGCTCGTGCGTTTGCGTCGCACGCACGTGCGTTTGTGTCTCATGCAGGTGCGTTCGTGTCTCATCCACGTGCGTTTGTGTCTCATGCACCTGCGGCGGTGTTGCACGCACGTGCAGTCGTGTTTCACGCATCTGCGGTGGCGTCTCACGCACCTGCGGCGGCGGGGAAGCGCCCGGTCACTCCGCTTACAGAAATGTCATTCATCGCCGTCGAGGACGCCGTCCTCATCGCGATCGATGCCGGCGCGTACCCCTGATCCCGGCGGGGTGCAGGTGTAGGTCAGCTCACCGCCTTTCTGCAGGGCGCGCTGCCGCAGGCCGGCATCGGAGACCGGCGCGTCAGAGCTCCGGTTTCCGATAAACCGACCCGAAATGACGTCGTAGAGGTAGCCTCTTTCGCCGTGGTTGCTCTCGCCCTTGACCACCAGATCGCACTCGCCGGCCTGGGCGCGATTGATCAGGAGATCGATCCGCCCTCCGACCACGGCGCCGTTCGTCTGGGTGAGCGTCGTCTGCTGCCCGACGATGGGGGCCAGGTTGCTGTCGAAGGCGAGCTGGAAGTCCTCGACCTGCCGTTTCTGGAGCTCGCCGGCCGGCCCGGGCAGGAACCCGCCGGGAGTCGTCGGCGACTGGTTGAAGCCCGCCCCGTCGGAGACGACGCTGATGAAGTCGAAGACCGTCGCGATGCTCCCGTCGCGATTGAAGCCGAAACCGCGGACCTGGGGACCCAGGAAGGCGTCGCTGGTGGGGAGGACCGGGCTGGTCGGCATCCCGAACATGCCGATCTTCTGGTAGAGGTTTCTGAGGTGCGGCGTTTTGACCCCTTCCGTCCCTCCATCGAAGGTGTAGCGGCCGTCGGTGCCGAAGAAGCCGGGAGCGGCGACACCGTACTCCGCGTTCGCGTTGCGATCGGTCACGTGGCAGGAGACGCAGGTGCCCTGGTTGGTGAAGTCGGACACGTTGTTCATGAAGAAATCGTGCCCCGCCTGCTGGCTCGGGGTGAGCTGGTTGTCGAGCCTCCGGACCGGGTTGGGCGGATACGTGACCTGGAGGATGAAGTCGGTGAACTTGTCCATGTCCGCTTCTTCGATCGGTTCGTTGCGCCCCAGGAGGTTGGGGAAGGCTCCCAGGAAGGCCTTGAAGGCCGCGACCTCGTCGAACGATCCGCTGTCGGGCTGTGCGCTCGGGTTGGCGATGCCGCCGGTGCGGTCGCCGCGCCAGTGCATGGGCCCGTGGTTCGCCATTCCGCGCAGGCTCTGCGTGGTCATGGGGCCCTTCAGCGGGTGATGGGTATCCGGCAGCCCGAAGACCGAGGGCGCGACCTCGAACGGCCCCGGAATGGGGGCCACCGAGCCGTCCGGATTGCCGAGGTCCCAGGCCAGGCTGTCGAAATCGCCGTAGACGTGGCAGCTCGCGCAGGACGAATCCCCGTGGCTCGACGAGAGCGACGTGTTGTAGAGGAACGGACGCCCGGCGACCACGCTCGGCGGCTCGGGATTGTGCATGGAGACGTGCGCGACCTCCACACCCGAGGCCGTGTCGATCACGGCGATCGAGTTGTCGAAGCGGGTGAGCGTGTAGAGGCGGTCCTTGCTTTCGTGGAGCACCAGGCCGGTCAAGCCGCCGCCGGACACCTGGATCTGGTCGGCGGTGTTCGGCGTGAACGTATCGTTTTCGAGGGCGCTGGTGTCGAAGACGCCGATTTTGGACGTGCCGAGCGTGGCTACGTACAGGGTGCTGCCGTCGCTCGTGACCACCATCTCCTGGGGGATGGCGAGGCTCTTGTCATTCTCGGCATTGGGGATCGCGTCGCAGCAGACGCCATAATTGATGTGCTTGTTGAGGTGCCGCGGGGTGACGCCACCCGCCGGGTCGAGGACGGTGATCCGGCTCTTGTGGATCTGGCCACGGATGCTGTGGCCGGCGAAGGTGCCGGGCCCCTCGAAGCGCTTTTCGTTTTCCGCCTCGGTGTTCGAAACGTAGACCTTTCCGTTGGCCGGGTTCACCACCATGTTGTAGAGGATGGTGCCGACGCCCTGGTAGGACCCGGCGGCTCCGGCGAGCTCTGCCGGCGGATTGGCGTTCGCGTTGATCACGAACACGTCCTTGTCGGGCAGGGAGAAGCGGATCTTGTCATCCCAGACCCGGTTGAGCTCATCGACCCAGTGGGTGCCGTTGAACTTGACGATGAGCCCCACCTCCGGCTGCGGAGTGCCGTCGGCGCTGGTGTTGGGCGCGGGCAGGCCCCCCGCGGCTTCCCCGCCGTTCGGGATGAACGTCTCGTGAAGGGTCGTCGTCTGGTTTCCGGAGTGGAACGCCGCCGCGTAGACCTTGCTGCCGTCCGGGCTCACTGCGAGTGCGCGCGGAGTGTCGCTGAACAGGGTGACGATGGTGAGCGGCGTTCCCGCGAGCGTGGCGCCGAGCTGATTCGCGTCGAAGACCCAGACGTCCGCCCGGCCCACGCCGGGGGTGGTGAGCTGGGGATCGTACGGGACGTTCTGGCCACGGTGGGCGGTGGTGATGAAGGCGCGGTTCTTCCCGGCTCCGCCGAAAACGATATCGCGCGGCTCATCTCCCACAAGCAGGGTGCGCACGACGCGGCCGCTGTGCCCGCCCTGGGTCAGCTCGACGACGCTGACGCTGTCGGAGAGGTGGTTGACGACCCAGATCTCGTTGTCGTTGCGCGCCGCGACGGCCACAGGTTCGAGGCCGACAGGAATGGAGGCGCGATGCTCCAGGCCATGGTTTTCGATACGAAAGACTTCGAGGCGGTTGTCCGGTGTGTTGGCCGCGAAAAGGAATTTCCCGCTCGGTGACAGCGCCAGAGGGCGGACCTGGCCGCTCTCGAAGAGCGTGAAGCGCCCCGACTGGGCCCCGAGCGGCTCGAGGCCGACCAGGCGGGCGCCGGCCCCCGCGGGCCGCATGGCCACAAGACCTGCGAGAACAGATAACACGACCATCAGAGACGCGACAGGACGGCGTGCGAGGTACGGCATAGCATGGAACCTCCTGACAGGCATTGCATCCGCTGCACCCATGGACCTCAGAGGGAAAGGGAGATTCTCTCCGGGGAATCAAAGAGCAACGGATTGTCCAAATCTCTTAACGACTGGAATTCTGGATTCCCCTCACTCGGGCCGAGAGGATCTTCTGGAGTGCTCACGGAGTGGGCTTCTGGCCACTTCTGAGAGGGTGTCTCGAAAGTCCCGGGCATTTATGCCACCCTCTTCTACACATCTCGCCCGCTCGAGTGCCGTGCCCTCCGAAACCTCACCCTCTGTCTCCCTCTCCCCGCGGGGGGTGGAGGGACCCAAGCCACTTCGCGTTCCAAAGTTGTCGTTGGGTACCACGCAGGAAGCCCTGTGTCGTAACAGTCCGCCACCTCTTTCGGAGAGTTTGAAGGGGCGTTGCCCGAAGGGTTACTATTTCGCCGATGAAGAAGGTCACTGTCGAAAACTACCGGGACGACAAGTATTACCCAAAGATCGTCCGTGCCGTTGAAGCGATCCTTGCCAAGGGCGATGTGGTGAGCCCGATCGACGTCTTCGTCCACCTGGAGCTGCTCGGCAAGGCGGACGTGGAGTCCTGGCGCTTCGGGCGTGTGGCTTATCTTGAAAGGGTCCTGCGGTGCAATCTGGCCAAGGCGAACCGGATTCTCCGCATCCTCCGCATGCATGTCCACGATCTGGACATGACCCCGTCCCACACGGCTTACGTGAAATGGGGGAAGGGGCAGAGAACCCCTCTACGGTTCTCCAAGAGCGGCGATCCGAATCTCGAGGAGGCCTACTCCCGCCATTTCCTCAGGCCGGGGCTCAAGTCCAGGAAGAAGCAGCCTCCGGAGCCGCCGGCTTCAGAAGGTCGGGTCTTGGAGGAGGAGCCTCCTGACCGAGGCTGACCTCGGCAGTTGCGCCAGGGACCACCGTGGCCGTGCCCGATCCGGTTGGTCCGTGGAGCCCCGTTTGAAAAGTTTCTGTAAACGCCTGCCGCCGGCGAATCCTTGGGGTCTTCCCTGCGTAGAGGATTGAGGCGAAAATCAGCCTTGCTCTCTTCCATGGAGGAGTCCCATGAAGCGCAACCTCTTTCGGTCCCTGGCCCCGCTGGCGCTGGCCGCAGTCCTGGCCACGCCGGCTTCCGCCCAGTTCGGTGGCTTGAGCCTGCCCCCGTCCGGCGACAACCAGTACTCGTCCGTCACCCAGGGCATCGGCCCCGTCCGGGTCAACATCACCTACAACAGCCCCGACGTCCACGGCCCCCAGGGCGAGGACCGCCGGGGGAAGATCTGGGGCGCTCTCGTGCCCTATGGCCTGGTTGACCTGGGCTTCGGCACCTGCGGGGACCAGTGTCCGTGGCGCGGCGGCGCCAACGAGAACACCGTCTTCACCGTCAGCCACGACGTCACGGTCGAGGGCCAGCGCCTGCCGGCGGGCTCCTACGGCCTCCACTTCATCCCGGCGGCGGACGAGTGGACGGTCGTCTTCTCGAAGAACCACACCTCCTGGGGGAGCTACTTCTACGATCCCAAGGAGGACGCCCTGCGCGTCCAGGTGAAGCCCTCCAGGGGCGAGTACAATGAGTGGCTGACCTACGAATTCATGGACCGCAAGCCGGACCGCGCCACGGTCGCCCTCAAGTGGGAGGACCTCCAGGTCCCCTTCACCGTGGCGGTCGACAACGTCGCGGACCTCTACTTCGACCAGATTCGCCGCGAGCTGCGGTCGAGCCCTGGATTCAACTGGCAGAACTGGAACGCGGCGGCGCAGTACGCGCTCCAGACCCGGAAGAACCTGGACGAGGGCCTGCGCTGGGCCGAGCGGGCGTCCGATCCGCAGGCAGGCGGCGAGGAGAGCTTCTTGACGCTCTCGACGCTCTCCGCGCTCCAGGCCGCGAACAACAAGGCGGAGGACGCGCAGAAGACCCTGGACCGCGCCATGGGGCTCCCGGGTACGACGCCGTCGCAGGTCCACCAGTACGGCCGCCAGCTCCAGGCCCAGAACAAGAACGACGAGGCCATGAAGGTCTTCGAGATGAACGCCAGGCGGTTCCCCGGCCAGTGGCCGGTGAACGTCGGCCTCGCCCGCGGCCACATGAGCCTGGGCCACAAGGCGGAAGCCTTGGCCGCCGCCCGCGCCGCCCTGAGCCAGGCCCCCGACGCCGCCGCCCGCCGGAACCTCGAGACGTTGATCGGGCAGATCGAGGCGATGAAGTAGGCTGGGGAACATCGACGATAGGTCGCGCGTCGCCCGTGCCGGATCCTGTTCCAGGCATCACCTTGCTCGGCGTGGACAGCTACGTTTTCGAGGGCGAGTCGTACGAGGCTCGGATTTTTGCCAGGGGGGTTGCCATGAAAAAAGACATTCCCGCGTGGGCGATGAGAGAGGCCGGGGCGGAAGATCAACTCGTGGTGCGAGACTCGCATCGCCGAGGCACAATGCAGATCAAGTGGCCCGAACCCAAGGCGCTGCGAGCCTGGGCGAAGAGTCGAGAGTGGCCGACACCCTGGCTCGGCTTCGAGGACGCATTCATCGCCAGGATGCTCGCACACGAAGCGAGCTTCGCGTTGGCCCTCAAGGAAAGCGGCATCGAGATTCAGATCCCCAAGCGGGACCACACGATCCCGGCGGAAAGGCTCAGGGAGCTCGATGGGTTGTATGAAGAACGGTCGACGACCGGGCGACCGACCGGCTGGGGCATCCTGGTCGAGGAGCTTCGGGAGATCCGCCGTGCCGTGGAAGCAGGCGTTGTGGTGACGGTTGAAGGCGCGGCGACGCTTCGGACGTGGCAGGGTTTCTACGAATGGGCGCACGGGCGTTACCACGCGCTCGAAGACGGCTACGACCACTGGATCGGTGACGACGAGTCGTGAAGGTTGCCACCCATCGACGCTTTGCCGGGGCAGCAGGGATTGACCAGGGCCGAGGCATCCGCAGAGGCGGGAGCCCCGGTGCAGAATTCCTGTAAACGGCTGCCGCCCACGTGCGCAATCGTCCAGGGTGGTCTCCCTTCCGAGTCATTGAAATATTCTCAGGTTTCTATTTCAGGTGAGCCGCCCGTTTTGTCTGCAGGAGGAGAGGGGACACCTCCCGACGAGGCCCGCGTCATCGCCAGGGGATCTCCAGCCGTGCTATAGTCAAATAAACCTGCAGCATGACTTTGCGCCCGCATTTGCGCACAGGAGGGATCGATGGCGATCAGCCGCCGTAGTTTCGTCCGTCAGACGCTGTACCTCGGGCCTGTTGCGATGGCTTTCTGGATCGAGAAGGACGTTGCGTGGGCCTGGGCCGGCCAGTGCGGGTTGCCGGTCCAGGGGAAGGACTGCACGTTGCCCGACCCCGGGGAGGCCAGGCGGTTCGTTCCCAATGAGCCGAAGGTCCAGACGCGCTACTCGGCCCGCGAGATGGCGCAGTCCAGCATGGCGACCCAGCTTCAGCAGTTCCGGGACGCCATCTGCAAGGTGCGGGATCTGCCGCCGGACGACGTGATCAGTTGGACCAAGCTGGTGGCCCAGCACTGCATCAACTGTGCGTCCAGCAACACGAATAACATCCACTACAACTGGCAGTTCCTGCCGTGGCATCGCGGCCTGCTCTACTTCCTCGAGCGCAGCCTGCGCAAGTTGAGCGGGCACGACGACCTCCGGCTGGTCTATTGGGACTGGGAGAGCTCGCAGAGCCGCACGCTGCCTTCGATCTACGCGCCGCCGGACCAGCCGCTCTACTGGGCGAACCGGAAGCTGGACGGCCCGCGCTGGCCGCTCAAGGATTCGGATGTCGACGTCCAGCCCTCGCTCGCCGTGCCCGACTTCGCGAGGTTCGGCGGCACCTCCGTCCAGAAGCAGCCGGTTCCCATCGCGTACTCGGGCCCCCACGCCCCCGTGCACAACGCCTTCAGCCCCGGCGACATGGCGAACCTGCAGTTTTCGCCGCGGGATCCCGTCTTTTACGCGCACCACGGCAACATCGACCGGCTGTGGAGCTCGTGGGTGGCTGCCGGTCACAAGAACCCCGATTTCGGGGATGCCAAGGTCTACTTCTACGACGAGAACCGCGTGTGGAGCTACGTGTTGATGAACGACCTGCGCGATGAGACGAAGCTCGGGTACAAATACTCCTCGCTCATGCAGCCGAGGGTCAGGGTTTCGACGCTTCAGGAGTTCCCGGCCGCGAGGTCGGCGAACCGCGTGACGCTCGGGGCGCCCGCCCTCCGCAAGGTCCGGCAGGCCGGTCCCGACTTCCTCCTGATCCGGAACATCCAGAACCTGGAGCGGCTGCCCGAGAGCACGGTGGACTTCGGCATCTTCCACGGCGCTCCGGCCGTGGGCACCCAGGCCGAAGGGGCGCCGGGCTTCCTCGGCAAGGTGAGCCGGGTGTTGAGCGAGAGCCACAACCATCCCTCTCCGCTTTCGGCGGCGCTCAACGTCACCGACCGGCTCGGCGGAATGGCTCCGGAAAGGGACGGGGCCTCGACCCTGGAGCTGACTGTGGCGCCGCTCGACGACGCGGGCAAGACCTCGGCCGAGGCCATACCGCTGGTGGCGGAGGACGTCTCGGTCATCGGATGAGGTATCCTCGAGGCATGCGGTATGTGGGCGTTGTGCTCCTCGGGATGGCGGCGGCGGGCGTTCTGATGTGCGCCGCTCAGCCGGACACGCGGACGACGATCCGCTTGACCGTGCCTCGGGAGGTGTCGGCCCAGGCGGAGTCACGGGCGGCGGGGAACGCGATCTCGCCGCCCCCCATCCTCATGCTGGAGGATCTGGAAGTCGGCGACGGAGAAGGTCTCACACTCCTCGTCCTGGGACCCGAGCCCGGCTCTGAGAAGCCCCGGCCGGTTCTGGGGCAGGCCGCGACGGTCGGCTTGCCCCAGAAGGTTCCGAAGGAGCCCCTCCAGAAGATGACTCTCGCCGTACCGCTCAACGAGACGGCCTCGCGGCTCCTGGCTGGAAAGAGCGAGGTTTCGCTCACTCTCGAAGTCGAGGGAAGCCCCGGCCGGTCGCCGCTCAAATTCAAGCGTGCCTATTTCGATCCGGGCAAGCCGGTCTCGCCGGAAAAGTAGCCCGGCTATTCCAGCGTGACCTCCGCTGTCTGGCCGGGCGCCACCGAGGTAGCGCCCGTCCACGTCCGCCCGTCCGCGGCCTGCACCGCGATCCGCCAGGAGCCGGGGGGAAGGCGGTCGAGGGTCAAGATTCCGGAGCGCAGGTCCCACTGGGATTTGAGGCCTTCCCAGCCCAGGAGCCGCAGGGGCGCGCCGGTGGGGTCGGTCAAGGTGGCGGTGGCCGCGATGTCGCTTTTCTCGAGTGCAGGCACCCTCACCCGCAATTGACCCGGCTGGGGCAGAACCACCGGGACGACTGGACCCGGCGAGGTCACGGAGACGGTGACGGGGGCGGAATCCGCGGACTCGACGAGGAGCTGCCAGCTCCCGGCGGGCACGTTGGCGAGCCGCGTCACGCCGTTCTCGCCCGCGGGGTAGTCCCCCTGGGCGACCACCCTTCCGTTGGCGTCGAAGGCGACGGCCCGGAGTTGCTGCGGAGACCGGCCGTTCGCGAGCCGGGCCTCCACGCTGATCCCCTCGGTCGGCTGGAGCCGCACCTCCAGGTCTTCGACCGGCGAGCCGTCCATCCGGATGTCTTCCCGGGCGGAGGCGTAGCCGTCCTTGGCCACCCGCAGGGTCCAGGCGCCCTCGCTGACCTCGGAGAGGCGGAAGGCGCCCCGGGAGTCGCTGGTGGTGTCCGCCAGGAAGACCGGCCGGCCGTCCGTTCCTTCGAGGCTGACCTTCGCTCCGGGCACGGGGCCGGCTCCCGAGGCGTCCAGCACGCGGCCGGCGAGGCTCGCGGTGCGCAGGTCGACTCGGACCTCGCGGTCTCCCGTGATCTCGAGCTTCTCCTCGTGGCGGGTCTTGCCGCTGGCGTGGGTGACCTCCATCTCCCAATTCCCCGCTTCGAGGCCGCGCAGCACGAAGACCCCGCCCGTGTCGGTCGAGGCCGTGACAGGGAGGGCGGGGCGGTCCCCGAGGTGGCGCAACGACACCGAGGCCCCCGGGAGCGGGCTGCCGTTCCTGGTCACGAAGCCCCGGAGCTCGAAGCCGCCGCCGAACCGGAGGTCGAGCCGCGCCTCGGGAGCGCCGGCCTCCAAGGTGACCCGGCCTTCGGCGTGGAGGGCGCTGTCGGGCACCAGGGCCCGCACTTCCCAGTCGCCGGGCCGGAGGTTCGAGATGCGGTAGTTCCCCTCCGGGTCGACGCGTCCTGCATTCCCCTCCCAGTTGGCGAAGACCCGCACCTTGGCGAGCTGGTCGAAGGGAAGCCCGGAGATGTGGCCCGTGATCTCTCCGCCGGGCGCGAGCTTGATCTCCAGGCTGGTCACGGAAGAATCGGTGAGGGTCACGGCCTCCCCGCGGCCGCCAGCGTAGCCCGCCTTGGTGGCCCGCAGGAGGAAGCTCCCCTCCGTGAGGCCGGTGAAACGGAAGACGCCGTCGGCGTCCGTGAGCATCCGGGGCATGTCGGGCGAGGGGACGCCGGGGCTCAGCAACACCTGGGCTCCGGCAACGGGGGCTCCGGAGTCGTCGACGACCCGGCCGGAGACCTCGAGGCCGGTTTCGAGGTCGAAGTCCAGGGCATTTTCGCCCGCCTTCACGTCGAGGTCGCGGACGCTCCGGCGGTAGCCCTCCGCGGAAGCGGCGAGAGTCCGCGGACCGGGCGGGACGCCGTCCAGGACGTAGAAGCCGTCGCCGTCGGCCGTGGCCCGGAGCCTGGCGAATCCGATCATTCCGTTCTCGCCGGCCTCCTGGACCACGACCTCGGCGCCCGGAACAGGCCGGCCCGTGGGGGAGAGGATGCGCCCCTCGATCGTCGCGGCCGGAGCGAGCACGAGGTCGACGTTCGCGAGCTCCTGGCCGGCGCGGACCTCCAGCCCTTGGAGCTCCGCGTTCTGCCGCCGGGGCGCCATGGCGGAGAGGTTGATCGGGCCGGGAGCCACGCCCTCGAAGACGAAGGCGCCGTCCTCGTCCGTCACGGCCTGCTCGAACCGGCCGGGCATCTGGCTCGACCGGCCGCCCCGGTTCGTCTCCTGCATCTCCATCAGCACGACGCGGGCTCCCGGGACCGGCTTCTCGTCCGGTCCCAGGGTCCGCCCCGAAACCCGCGAGGCGGGGGGCAGCACGATCTTGACCGGCGCCTCGACCGGCATGGTAATCCGCGGCGCCTCGCCCGGACCGTAGCCCTGGAGGCGGGCGGAGAGGCTCAGGGATTCCCCGACGGCGCGGTCCTCCAGGCGGAAGGCGCCGTCCGCGCCGGTCACTGCGTCAGGCGGACCGGGATCGCGCATCGCGAAGCTCATGAATCCGGTCTCCTGGGACGCGGTCCGGGCCCAGACCTCCGCGCCTTCCAAAGGGCGCCCCTGGGGATCGGTCACGACGCCCGAGAGGGACACGCCCGGGGCCAGGAGGACGGACCCCAGGTCGGTCGAGCCGTTCCCCTCCGGGATCGTCAGGGTCGGCACGGTGAGCGGGGCGAAGCCGCGCCCGCGGACGACGAGATCGTAGACTCCGGCGGGCAGGTGGGTGAGCTCGAAGCGGCCGGTCGAATCCGTCGCGCCTTCGAACGGGGCCGTGGGAGAGAAGGATTCCCGGATCCGGGCCATCATGTCGGTCGGCGCGGCCGGGCGGAGCGTCACCTGGGCGTTGGCGATGGGTGAATTGTTCTGATCCAGGACGCGGCCGAAGGCGCTGCGGCCGGTGCGGAGCACGATCCGGAGGTCCGGGGCCGTCCGCCCGGCTTCCCGCGGAGGCAGGTCGGCCTGCGCGGGAGCGAAGCCCGGCTTGGACACGCGAAGCGCGTAGGTGGCGCCCGGCACGAGGTTGCCCAGGACGAACCGCCCCGACTCCGCGCTGCGGGCGAGTCCGCCCATGGGGAGCCCGGGCCGGAGCCGGAGGCGGGACGCGTCCTGGAACGTGGCCTGGATCTCGGCTCCGGCGATCCCCCGGCCGCTTTCGTCGACCACGACGCCGGTCGCCCGCAGGGCGGGATCGAGCGTCAGGGTGGGGCCGCGGCGCTCGCTCCCCGGACTGCTTCGAAGGTTTTCCATGGCCTGGAAGAAGCCGCTCGCGGCCGCCTGCACCACGATCTGCGGCTCGGCGGAGGCCGTGATCCGGTAGGTGCCGTCCGCCGCCGTCCGCGTGAACGCACCGGCGTCGTGATAGGTCCAGACGAGGGCGCCGGAAACGGGCCGGCCGTCCGCCGCCGACACGGTCTTGCCGGTCACCGAAACGAGCGGGGAGAGCCGGACGGCCCGGGGCTCCGTCTCCCCGTTTTTTCCGGGAGCCGCGGGCTTCGCGGACGTGACCGCGGTCCGCCCGTCCTCCGCCACCAGCTCGAGGTCGAGCTTCCCGGCGCCTGTGGCGAGCGCGAGGAGCCCGGCGCCGTCGGCCTGGGCCACGGGCCAGCGGCTCCCGCGTTGGCGCGCCAGAACGCCGGGCACGGCCTTTCCCTGGGCGTCCTGCACGAGGAGACGGAAGGGGCTGCCGGCGGCGAGGGCCAGGGAGACGGCGCCGCTGCGCACCTCCTTCCGCTCGGCCGGGGCGAGGCCCGGGGCGGCCACCCGCACGGTCAGCTTTTCGCCGGCGGCCCGGGGGAGGACGGCCTTGCCGTCCGCGCCGGCCGCTCCGACCCGCCGCGGCACCGTCCAGTCCTTCGGGAGCCGCCCCATCGAGTCCTCTTCCTCCTCGACGCGGACCCGGGCTCCGGGCACGGGCACGCCCCCGGGGCCGGTCACGCGCACCTCGATCCGGGCGTCCGGCCGGAGGCGGGCGGCGGGGAGCTCGGTCTCCTCGGTCAGCGGGAGGAGGGTGTGCTCCAGCGGCACGAAGCCCGGAGCTTCGACGATCACCCGCCAGAATCCGGGCTCCGCCGCGAGCCGGAACGCGCCGTCACTGCTGGGTGTCACCGTCGCTGCCGGCTCCGGAAAGGCCCAGCCGGACAGCTCGATCCGGCCCGCTTCGAACGCGGCAGGGACCGGGACGAGCAGGACGCGGGCGTCCTTCACCGGGGCGCCGTTCGGCCCCACGACCTTCCCGGCGACGGGGATCTTGTCCGAAGCCTTTTGAGCGGCCAGCGGGAGCGCGGCGAGAGCCAGCAGGACGAACGAGAGGGCGAGGCGTCGAGTCACGTCCGGACCTCCTTGTCGGAAGTGTTTCTTCAGGATATCAGCACCAGCGAGTGGCCCGCCCCTTGCAAGTTTTCCACATCTTGATATGGGGTTCCACAAAGCCTGGGAGCTTTTGACCGCGAAGACGATGGGCTGGGGGCGGGGATTTGTCCTCCTTCTGCCCAACCTGCTCGTGGCGATCGTCGTGCTGATCGCCTTCTGGCTGGCCGCCCGGCTGGTGAAAAACGTCCTGACGCGGGTCCTGCGCCGCATCTCGCAAAGCGAGCAGGTCAATCAGCTCCTCGCCTACAGCGTCTTCCTCGCCCTCCTCGCCGTCGGCACCTTCGTGTCTCTGGGGATTCTGGGGCTCCAGAAGACGGTGGCGTCGCTCCTGGCGGGCGCCGGCATCATCACGCTGGCTCTGGGGTTCGCCTTCCAGGACATCGCCGCCAATCTGATGGCGGGGATCTACCTCTCCGTCCAGCGCCCGTTCCGCCCGGGACACATCATTGAGACCAAGGATTTCTTCGGGGTCGTCAAGCGAATCCACCTGCGGTGGACCGAGCTTCGCACCCAGCAGGGTCAGGTCGTGCTGATCCCCAACAAGCAGGTCTTCGAGAACCCGATCATGAACTACAGCGAGACGGGCAAGCGCAGGGTGGACCTGCGCCTCGGGGTCTCCTACGGCGACGACCTGGAAAAAGCCCGCCTGATCACGGTCCAGGCCGTCGAGGCGGTCTCGACGCGGCTTCCGGACCAGGACGTGGAATTCTTCTACGAGGAGTTCGGCGAGAGCTCGATCAATTTCGTGGTGCGGTTCTGGATCGACTTCGCGAGACAGCCGGACTTCCTCGCGGCCCAGAGCGAGGCGGTCGAGCGCATCAAGCGCGCTTTCGACGAAAACGGCATCACGATTCCGTTCCCCATCCGCACGCTCGATTTTGCGAAGGTCGGGGGCGAGACGCTCTCGCAGGTGCTCGAAGAGGTGGGGGCTACCCCAGACGGTCGCGCACGTAGCGCTCGTCGTACGTCGTGACCTCCAGCCGGTGCCCCCAGGGGTCGCAGAAATAGACGGAGAAGGCCTGTCCGTGGTCGCGCGGGGTGAGCGCGCGGACCTCCTCGCCCGCCTCGTTCCAGACCGGGTGCGCCGCCACGTGCTCCAGGAAGCGGAAGAATCCCTTGCCGTCCACGCGGAAGGCTACGAGGTGGAACCCCTCGGTGGGGTGCGGGCCCCGGGGCTCCCCCGTGAACAGGGCGAGCATGGACTTGCCATTGTCGCAGGAGATCATCAGCGGGCCGCGCGGGTCGTCGGCCCAGTGCTCGTGCTGGGGAAGGATCGCGAGCCCCAGCGTCTCCTCGTACCACCGGGCCGCCTCGCGGCGGTCCGGCACGAACAGCTCCACGTGATCGAGATGATCGACTTTGAACATCCAGGGATCTCCCTCAGCGCTCCACGTCCACGACCAGCCGCGGCGGTCCGGAGAGCTCCGTCACCCGGAAAGGTTTCTGAGAGGATACTCCGAGAACCCACGTGACGACCGCCTCGAAATCGCAGGTCCGGTCGATCTCCCGGAGGACGGGGAGGGTGAGCGGCTGCTCGCGGAAGGGGATCGTCGGCTCCCCCTTTTCCGTGTGGGCGTTGGCCGGGCGGAGGGTCACCTCCAGGAGCGCGCCGCCCGCGACCGGCTTCTCGTCCCCGGAGCCGCAGTCGTGGGCGGGACCTTGCAGATAGGCGACCCGGTAGCCCGGGAGCGGTCCCTCTGCGAATTCGAAGACCACACGATCGAACCCCGGGTGCTCCGCCGCGCGCACCGCGGTGAGAAGGGCCGGAGGGATGCCAGGGGTCGGCGTCTCCCGGACTTCGGCCGGCGCGAGGAAGGGGGCACCCGCGTCGGCCTCGGGCGCGGGGCTCGCCGGTCCGCCCCCGGCGCAGGCGCCCAGGAAGAGAGCGGTCGTGAGCAGAAGGGCGGTCATGGGGCGGGCGTTGAGCAGCGGTTTCTCCTGGATGTGCTGCCGGCTAGAGAGTAACCTCTGTCCCCCAGCGGCGTACACAGCCCCCCGCCCAGGGTTTCCACCCTGGGCTATTCGAACAGCGCCGGGTAAACCGGCGCCACGCCCCTCAGGGCGTCGTCCGGATAGCCCAGGGTGGAAACCCTGGGCGGGGAGCTGTGTACGCCGCTGGTGGACAGAGGTTACTCTCTAGCCGGCAGCACATCCAGGAGAAACCGAAGCTCAACGCCCGCCCCATGACCGACCTTCTGCTCA
>DATHUD010000163.1:0-6202 GCA_035462575.1 Thermoanaerobaculia bacterium
CCTCGTCGTCGGAGCCGACCCCACGGCGGATATCGCCAACCTCCGGAAGGTCCGGCACGTGGTCCGCGGCGGCGTGGTGCGTTCGATGGCGGAGCTGTCGGCGCTCGCGACGGCGGTGGGCGAAGAGTAGGGCTCTCGTAAACCTTTTGCTTCCGGGACATTCTGCCCTTCGAAACCTCACCCTCTGTCTCCCTCTCCCAGGGGGAGAGGGAGGACCCTTCTGAGGCGGTCTTGCCTACGCCGTGATCCCGGATGGGCAATGCCGGTGGATCGGCGTCCTCCCTCTCCCGGCGGGGGGCTGGGTGGGAGATGGGAGAGGGAGACAGAGGGTGAGGTTTCGGAGGGCACGGCGCTCGGGCGGCCTCTCCCCGGCGTCACCCACCCGTCACCCCGCCGCATTGCGGCGGACACGGGTTCCCGTTTACAATTCGCGTGCTGCCGCAGTTGCTGTAGCTTCTGCCTCCCTCGTAAAACCTTCAAAGGAGTCCCGTCGATGGTGAACGCACTCTTCCCGCGCTCTGCCTTCAAGAAGCGTGGCCGCCCGGCTTTCCTCGCCACTCTGGCCCTGCTCCTCTTGGGCGCGCCCGCCCTGCCCGTCGTCGCCCAGCCCACCGAGCTGTTCATCTCCGAGTACATCGAGGGCTCCTCGAACAACAAGGCGATCGAGATCTACAACGGCACCGCGTCCGCCATCGACCTCTCGCTCGGCGGCTACTCGGTCCAGATGTTCTTCAACGGCAACCCCACGGCCGGGCTCACGATCAACCTGACCGGCACGGTGGCCGCGGGCGACGTCTTCGTCCTCGCCCAGAGCTCGGCCTCGGCGCCGATCCAGGCCGTGGCCGATCAATTCAACGGCTCGGGCTGGTACAACGGCGACGACGCCGTGGTGCTGCGCAAGGCGGGCGTCGTCATCGATTCGATCGGCCAGGCCGGCTTCGACCCGGGCACCGAGTGGGGCACCGGGCTCGTCTCGACGGCCGACAACACGCTGCGCCGGAAGAACGAGTTCTGCGTGGGCGACACCGTCCACACCGACCTCTTCGACCCGGCGACCGAGTGGGACGGCTTCGCGACCGACACCTTCGGCGGCTTGGGCTCCCATTCCGCGAGTTGCACCACCGAGCCGCCGCCTCCTCCGCCGCCGGTCCCCGAGTACGAAATCTTTGAGATCCAGAGCGCGGGCCTGGCCTCCCCCTACACCGGCCAGACCGTGAAGACCCTGGACAACGTGGTGACCGCGGTCGGTCCCGACGGCTTCTTCATCCAGACCCCGGACTTCCGGGCGGACGCTGACGCCGTGACCTCGAACGGCATCTTCGTCTTCACCGGCGCCACCGCCCCGGCCGTCCAGGTCGGCGATCAGGTGGACGTGACCGGCACCGTGGCCGAGTTCTTCAACCTGACCGAGATCACCGGCCCCACGGTCACCATCGACTCGACCGGCAACCCGCTGCCGGCCGTCATCGTCTTCGACACCACGACCCCGTCCCCCAACCAGCCGCAGCCGGCGACCGAGCTGGAGCGCTATGAAGGGATGCTGGTACGGGTCGAGAACGGCACCGCGACCGCTCCCACCGACCGCTTCGGCGACACGCCGATCGTGGCCGGCCCGAACCGCGCCTACCGCGAGCCCGGCATCCTCTATCCCGGCCTCCCCGGCCTGCCGGTGTGGGACGGCAACCCCGAGATCTTCGAGATCGACCCCGACAAGCTGGGGCTCCCCAATCTCGACATTCCGGCCGGCGCCGTGATCGAGGTGGCCGAGGGCCCGCTCTCCTTCGCCTTCGGCGACTACCAGATCTGGCCGACCCTCGTCTCGGTCGACGGCGTGCCCATGGTGGTGCCGGTGCGCGACCGCGCTCCGGGTGAATTCACCGTGGCGAGCCAGAACCTCCTGCGCCTCTTCGACCTCGTGAACGACCCGGCGACCAGCGACCCGGTGCCCACGCCCCAGGAGTACGCCGACCGTCTGACCAAGATCTCGCTCCTGATCCGCGAGGGCTTGGGCGCTCCGGACGTCCTCGCCGTCCAGGAGGTCGAGAACATCACGGCTCTGGAGGACGTGGCCGCGAAGATCCTGGCGGACGCCCCGTCCCTCGTCTACACGGCCTATCTCTTCGAGGGCAACGACATCGGCGGCATCGACGTCGGCTTCCTCGTGCGCGACACCGTGCGGGTCGACTCCATCACCCAGATCGGCAAGGACGACACCTACACGTTCAACGGCAACACCGACCTGCTCAACGACCGGCCGCCCCTGATGCTCCGCGGCGCCTACCTTGGCAACGGGGAGGAGTTCCCCGTAACCGTCATCGCCGTCCACCAGCGCTCGCTCTCCGGGATCGAAGGCAACGACGGCGCCCGCGTCCGCGCCAAGCGGCACGAGCAGGCCCTGCGCCTCTCGCAGTTCATCCAGACCCTGCAGACGGCCGAGCCGGACATCCGCCTCATCGTGACCGGCGACTTCAACGCCTTCCAGTTCAGCGACGGCTACGTGGACGTGATGGGCCAGGTCACCGGCAACCTCGACCCGGCCGGCGCCCTGATCCCCGGAACCGACGAGGTCAACCCCGACCTCACCAACCAGCTCCTCTCGGAGCCCGAGGCCGAGCGCTACTCCTTCGTGTTCGACGGCAGCGCCCAGGCGCTCGACCACTCGCTCACCTCGCAGGCGCTCGACGCCTTCGTACGCGGGCTCGACCACGTCCGCGGCAACGCCGACGCCCCGGCGAGCTTCCTGACCGATCCAACGACGGCTCTGCGCACCGCCGACCACGACGGCCTGGCCCTCTTCCTCATGAGCGACTTCGACGCGGACGGCGATCCGGACGACGCCGACAACTGCCGGACCACGGCCAATTCCGATCAGGCGGACGTGGACGGCGACGGCGTGGGCGACGCCTGCGACAACTGCCCGACGACAGCCAACCCGGACCAGGCGGACGACGACCACGACGGCGTGGCCGACGCCTGCAACGACCGCTGCCTCAACACGGCGATCCCGGAGACCGCCCCCACCAACGGCCTCGGCACCAACCGCTGGGCGCTGATCGATGGCGACCTCTCCTTCGACACTACGCTCCCCGCGGGCGGCGGCTCCGGCCTCGCCTTCACGCTCGACGACACGGCCGGCTGCTCCTGCGAGCAGATCATCGTCCAGGCCGGCCTGGGCGTCGGCCACAAGAAGTTCGGCTGCAGCACGGAGGCCATGGAGAGCTGGGTGGCTTTCGTCAACCAGCCGTAAGGGTTTCTGTCAGCGAGATGGAAGGCCGGGGAGAGATCCCCGGCCTTTCGTACTTTTAGGAGAACAAGATGTCGATTCAGTTGGATCGGGAGATCACGCAGGACTTCGAGCGGGCCCTGGGGGTGGAGTGGCTGGAGACCAACGGGCTCGGCGGCTGGGCCGGCACCACGGTCGCCGGGGCTCACAGCCGCCGGTACCACGGCCTCCTCGTGGCCGCCACCCGGCCGCCCGCCGGGCGCACCGTCCTGCTTTCGCGTCTGGACGAGACGCTCCACGTGGAGGGAGCGACCTACGAGCTCGGATGCAACCTCTTCCCCGGGGCCGTCGCCCCGCGGGGCTTCGAATACCTGGCCTCTTTCAGCCAGGACCTCTTTCCGCAATTCACCTACGAGGCCGGCGGCGTCCGCCTGCGAAAGACCGTGGCCGCGGTGGACGGCGAAAACACGACCCTCGTGCTCTACGAGGTGCTTCAGGCACCCAGCCCCTTCATCCTGTCGCTCCGGCCGTTCCTCGCCGCTCGCGACCTTCACGCCCTGACGTCGGCCAACGACGTCCTCTCGCAGGAGATCTCCTTTACGGCCGGCGTCCTCGAGCTCCAGCCCTATCCCGAGGCTCCGGAAGTCTTCGTCCAGGTGCCGGGCGCGGATTTCCAGGCGAACCCCCAGTGGTGGTACCACTTCGAATACGAGCGGGACCGCCAGCGCGGGTTCGACTTCCAGGAGGACCTCTGGACCCCCGGCCTCTTCGGCCGCGAGCTGGCCCCGGGCGACCGCCTGGGCATCGTGATCTCGACCGCCGATCCCCAGGGGCGGGACGCCTTCTCTCTACTCGAAAAGGAGAGGAAGCGCCGGGAGAAAATCCTGAAAAACCTGCCCGTAAAGGACGACTTCGCCCGGTCCTTGGCGCTCGCCGCCGACAGCTTCCTCGTGCGGCGGGGCACGAACCAGCGCGCGGTGGTGGCCGGCTATCCGTGGTTTACAGAGCGCAGCCGCGACACCATGATCGCGCTCCCCGGCCTCTGCCTCGTAACCGGCCGCTTCGAGGACGCGAAGAAGATCCTCCGCGCCTTTGCGAAGAGCGTGAGCCAGGGGATGCTCCCCGACCGCCTGCCGGAGAAAGGCGAGGAGGCGCGGTACACCTCGGTCGACGCCTCGCTCTGGCTCTTCGTGGCCGCCTGGAAGTACCTTGAGGCCACGGGCGACGAGGACTTCGTCCGCGAGGCGCTCCTCCTCGCCCTGCGCAAGGTCGTCCACGGGTACGACAAGGGCACCCGCCACGGAATCAAGACCGCCGGGGACGGCCTGCTCGCGACCGGAGAGACCGACGTCCCGCTGACCTGGATGGACGGCCGGATCGGCGACCGGCCCGTGACGCCGCGGCGGGGCAAGGCCGTGGAGGTCAACGCCCTCTGGGCAAACGCCCTCACCATCCTCGCCGAGCTCGAAGCCCGGTTGGGCGACCCGGAGGAGGCGAAGCGCCTCACCCAGCGGGCGAAGCGCGTCCGGACGCGGTTTGCCGAGGCGTTCTGGAACGAGGAGGGCGGGTTCCTCTACGACGTGATCGGCGACGAGCCCGACGCCTCCCTGCGTCCGAACCAGATCTTCGCCCTCTCGCTCCCGTTCCCTCTGCTGCCGAAACCCAAGGCGGAGCGGGTGCTCGCGGCCGTCGAAGAGAAGCTCGCGACGCCCGTAGGCCTGCGCACCCTTGCGCCGGACCACCCGGACTACCACGCCGTCTACGAAGGAGACCCGACAGCCCGCGAGGGCGCCTACCATCAGGGGACTGTCTGGACCTGGCTCCTCGGGCCGTACATGACGGCCCTCGTCCGCGTCCAGGGTGCCGCCGGCCGGAAGAAGGCGCTCGGGATCGTCCGCGAGCTGCAGCCCCGTCTCGCCGAAGCCGGCGTCGGCTCGCTCCCGGACGTCTTCGACGCCGAGCCCCCCCACTCCCCGCGCGGCTGCTTCGCCCGCGCCTGGAGCGTGGCCGAGGTTCTGCGGGCCTCCGTGGAGGACCTCCAGGCGCCGGCCCGGCCGAAGAGGGAGAAGAAGTAGCTCAGTCCCCCTGTCCTTATCGATCCGCAGGGGCGGGGCTCGTCAAGCCCGCCCCTGCGAAATGCTGTGAGCGTGCGAAGTTCCCCTAGTGTTTAGAAAGCCAGTAGCTCGCTGCATGTGCGCCACGAGACTGAGCTCCCCGTTCTGGTGATCGATCACAACGCTGTTCCCCGTATCCGCCACCATCCCGTCGGGCATGGTGTAGAGGGCCAGGTCGATGCGGCAACGGACCTTGTCCACGGGAAAACCCGCCGGTTTGGTGAACTTGAACCGGATCCCGTGCAGAGCCGGGTTGACCTTCGTGGAGAGCGGCCGAGGGGCGGAGACGGTGATCGCCTTGACACCCACGGGACCCAGCTCCGTGGTCTTCAGGACCTCCCCCTGGGCCGAGAGGAGCTCGACCCGCGCGCCGACGGGCTCCGCGTCACGGCCCTGCGCTTCCCGGATCCTGACGTCGAAGAGCCAGCTCTCCGTCCTGTCCTTCGCGGCGTCGGGAACCCTGTACGCCACCTTCTGGACGGGCTCGACGCTCACCCCGGCGGCCATGGCGGCCTCGGGCCGGCTGGTGCGGCAGGCGAGGAAGAGTTGGAGGAGCAGGAAGAGAATGAGCGATCGGCGCATAGGGATCTCCGGGAGTCCTTTCCTCCTGGGTACGCAGACCGGCGGGAGAAGTTTGCTCCGGGAGAGGTGTGTGGCCACGGGGCGCACCGGTTGGAACGAGAGCGCGATGCCGCGGGAGGTAAGGGCAAGCCGATCCGCTCGAAGAAGTCGCCCGCTCCCACGCTTCTCGCAAGACCGTCCGCCAGGGGCTCTACGAAGCCTGCTCCTGGTTCGTCACGAAAGGCCACCGCCGCTGCTCGAAGCGACGACCGCCCGTATGCCACCACTACTGATGAGACTCAGG
>DATHUD010000164.1:0-2159 GCA_035462575.1 Thermoanaerobaculia bacterium
CGTGGGCCTCGACCTCTCCCGGGAGGAAGGGAACTGGCAGACCCTCCTGGTGGTGGAGGACGAGGAGAACATCAGGAAACCCCTCGTCGAGAGCCTCGCGAGCCACGGCTACACCGTGCTCGAAGCCGCGGACGGCCACGAGGCCATCCGGATCAGCCAGAGCCATCCCGGCCCCATCCACCTCATGGTGACCGACCTCCTGATGCAGGGGATGGACGGCGTCGAGCTGGCCGAGCGGCTCGCCTTCAAGCGCCCGGAGATGAAGGTCCTCTACGCCACCGGCTACCCCGCAGGCATCGCCGAGCGTCCGAGCCTGACGAACGAGAGCACGCCCCTCTTGAAGAAGCCCTTCAGCGGGCGGGAGCTGGCGGCGAAGATCCGCGAGGTTTTGGAGAGCGGGGATTAGCGAGCCGCCCCCGCCCGGCCCTCACTCCCCCGGCCCCTCTCTCCCACCACCCCACACGCCCTCCCTGGGAGAGAGGGGAGCAAACCAGGCAGTTTCAGCTCCCTCCTCTCCCGGGGAGGGGGGTTGGCGTGGCGGGAGAGGAGGGCCGGGGAGGTGAGGGCCCGGTCGCAGGCCGCCACCCCTCCCTACGGCGCCAGGCTCTCCTCCTTCAACGCCCCCAGAAACAGCGCGTTCCACAGGATCTTGAACGTCCGGTGCGGCTGGGCCCGGTGCTGCGGGCGGAAGCCGATCAGGACGACCTTGCCCTTGCCCACGCCGTACTCGACGATCGCCGCCTTCTTCTCCAGTCTCTCTCCGCCCTTCAAGTAGCCGCTGACGAGGATGTCCTCCGAGCTCTCCGGGTAGGACGCCACCACCCGGCGCTCCAGGCGGGCGTCGGGGGGGCTGGTCTGGAAGGCGGGGGAGTCCGCGAAGTAGGCGACCTCCTCGGTTTCGAGCCCGTACGAGATCGGGTGGGTGGGGTCGAGGCGGATGCGGAGCATGGAGCCGGGGGCGTGGAACTCTTCCTGGGCGACGCGGGCGAGGACGTTCCTCACCGGGAGGCCCAGGAGGTCGATCACGTACTCCGTCGACTCGTCGAGGGCGACCAGGGTCCCGCCGTCGCGCACCCACTTCGCGAGCTTCTCCCCGCCGCCGGCACCGATCCCTCCGGCGTAGGGGGGCGGCATCGGCTCCCAGAAGCGCCGCGCCTCGGCCGAGGCAGGCTCCCCCTTCTCCAGGATGTCCTTCCCGACCGCGGGCAGGAGGATGGCGTCCACCTTGCCGCGGTAGGAGCCGTCCTTCATCTCGGCGTTGTCCAGATTCTCGAAGGGGAACTCGTAGCGCTCCAGGAGGAACCGGGTCCACCCCTCGTCCATGCTGGCCACCCACGGCTTGTAGAGACCGACCCGGACAGGGCTCACCCGGTAGGCCGGGCCGGCGGGCTTCGCCGCGAGCGGCTCGACCGGCACGCGGACCTCCTTCGAGAGCCGGGAGAGGGCCTCGGGCGAGACCTCGCCGGGCGGAATGTAGAAATCGCCGGCCCCCCCGCCTTCCGGGGCATCCTTGAGCCAGTAGACCTTCCGGCCGTCCTTCAACAGCCGGTTCAGAGCGGTGACGCCCGAGTCCGCGGCGTGGGAGATGCGGTAGCCGCCGTCCCCCTTCGCCACGTCGCCGCCGGGCCAGGTGGGGCTCTCGATGGCGGCGAACCCCGGGACCCCGGCAACCGGCTTGTCCGCTTCCACCACCTCGACCCCCATGGCGAGGGGGAGCGACCAGGCGGTCACGTCGTAGGGCGGCATCACCGGTCCGCCCACGTAAGGGATGACCTCCGGGTAGCGCTGCTTGCGGAGCATGGTCAGGAGGAAGGCCCGGTAGGGCTGGGCCGCGGGGATGACGTACGTCCCGGCGGCGTAGGTCTCGCGTCCCAGGGTGAAGGGCCCGCCGGCCCGCTCCACCCGCACCCCGTGGCGGAGCAGGAGGTCGACCAGCAGGGCCGCCGCCACCGGGTCGTGCTGGTCCGCGGGGACGACGAAGGCGTAGGGGGGCTCGGAGGCGCCCCGGTTGATCGCCTCTTTGGCCATGCGGTAGAAATTCCACAGCAGGCTCTCCCGGTACTCCGCGGCCGACTCCAGGAACGCCCGGGTGGCGATCAGCTCGTACTCGACGATGTCGCGCAGGCGCCACCACCCGCCCGGCCAGGGGGAGGGGAAGT
>DATHUD010000165.1:0-8950 GCA_035462575.1 Thermoanaerobaculia bacterium
GGAACTCCCCGGCGGATTCTCTGAGAGTCGAGGTTTCCCCCCCACTCTCGATCCGCCCCGTGGGGCGTCTCCGGATCGGGCCAGGACGGTCCAGGCTCCTGGGATGAAGACCCGACGGCAAGGGAGACCTCTCTGATAGACCCCTGAAAAAGGGATTGTGAGGCGGCCAAGAAGAGCCCGCGGGACGTTCAAGGCCCACGGTAAGACCACGCCGCCACGGAGACGCCCCACGGGGCGTCTCTCCCTTGGGGGATCAACGGCGGTGGTGACGGCGGCGGCGCTCCCTCTCCCAGACGGTTCGGAAAGGCTTCGACGCTTCGAGGAGCGACAACGGTTCCCCCCCCACTGTAGAGACGCCCCGTGGGGCGTCTCCGGATCGGGCACAGACGGTCCAGGCTGAGGGGATGAAGACCCGACGGCAAGGAGACCCCTTGGCCAAACCTCTGGAAAAAGAGATGAAGATCGACGACAATGCGCGGGAATGAGCGACATCCTGTACCGGAACCGGTTCCGGATCCCGTCCACCCGGTTACCGGGCTGGGACTACGGCCGGGGCGGCGCCTACTGTGTGACCATCTGCACCCGGGGACGGATTTGTTGGCTGGGTGAGATCACAGGGGGAAAGATGTCTCTTTCCAATCTGGGTGACATCGTTGCTCAAGAATGGGTCGAGACGGCCGGGCGCCGTCCCTTTGTGAAGCTCGATACCTGGACTGTCATGCCCAACCATTTCCACGGAATCCTTCACATTGAGCCACCCCGAGTTGACCAGCGTCCGAGGCCTTTGGGAGAGATCATCGGACACTTCAAAGGCGCTTGCACCGAGCGGATCTGGGCCGGCGGACGACGGGAATTCAGATGGCAGCCCAGATTCTATGACCAGATCATCGACAGCGAGGAGATGTTGTTTCAATTCCGGCGGTACATCTTGGAGAACCCCCTTCATTGGGAGAAGGACAGGCATCATCCAAACGCACCGGAAAGGCTTCCGTAAATGGGGACGGTCCCTCTGCCCCGGACCGTTCGGATCTTCGGAAGGACCTTGCCTCCTCCGGAGACGCCCCACGGGGCGTCTCTACATTGGGGGGCGAAGATATCGGTCGAGGAGGCGGCCCTTCCCTCTCCCAGACGGTTCGGAAAGGCACTGACGCTTCGATGAGCGACAACGATTCCCCCCCCAATGTAGAGACGCCCCGTGGGGCGTCTCCGGATCGGGCCAGGACGGTCCGTGCTGCCGGAAGCACCCGCGGCACGACTCCGTTTCTCAGGGCGAGCGCCCCTCCTCTTCCCTTGTCTCCGAAATCAGACAGCGGTGTGGCGAAGAAACGCCCCAAAAGCATGCGGGGCGGTCCGGGTCACCCCGAGAATCCGCCCCGCCTTTGAGGCCCGGCAAGAGCCGGGTCTTTTCCCTCCTCCGATCCGTTCCTGGTTCCGTGTGCGCCCCGTTCGCCTATCGAAGACCGGGCCGTGGGGAGGGGAGACCTCGTCCACGAAGAGCCCGGGGGAGAGCTTCGACCACACCCACCTCCCTCAGGGTCGCGCCGGATCGCGAGGAACTTTTCGGCGAGCTGGGAGATCAGCCGATCTCACTTCCCTCCGATGGGGGCCGGGTCGGTTTGTTTCCGGCCCGGCCTTGTTTCCCTCTTTCCAGCAAGGCCATGATGCCTCAGAGGGACCCCGGCGCCCGACACCCGGCGGGGCGGTTGCGAGACGTTCCGGGGTGGCGGACCGGCCACCCTTTCGGGTGGCGCCCCTACTTGTCCCGCACGATCTTCTGCAGCTCGACGTCGAACACCAGCATCCCTTCGGGCAGGCCGGGAGCCCCGCGGTAGGCGAGCTTCTTGGGGATCCAGAAGCGGCGGATCTCGCCTTCGGTCATGAGTTGCAGGCCCTCGGTCCAGCCGGGGATGACCTTGTTGAGGCGGAAGGTGGCCGGGTGGCCGGACGGCACGGAGGAGTCGAACATTTTTCCGTTCGTGGTCCAGCCCGTGTACTCGACATTGACGACCGAGGTCGCGGTGGGATGGGCCGTGCCGGTGCCGGCTTTGAGGACTTTCCAGGCGAGGCCGGACTCGGAGCTCTGGGCGTCGGCGGGCGGGGCGGCGACGTCCGGCGGCGTGGGGGGCGGGGCGAGGATGTCCAGGAGCTCGACGTCGAAGACGAGCAGGCCCTGCGGACGGTCGGGCTTGCCCTCATAGGCGAGCTTCGCGGGAATCCAGAAACGGCGCTTCTCCCCTTCCACCATGAGCTGGACCCCCTCGCCCCAGCCGGCGATCACGCCGTCCAGGGGGAAGACGGCGGGCTTGCCCCGGGAGATCGAGGAGTCGAACATCTTGCCGTCGGTCGTCCAGCCGGTGTAGTGAACCCGTACTTTGTCCGTCGGGCCGGGGTGGTGGAGGCCGGTGCCGGGTGCCAGGACCTTGGAGGCGAGCCCGGAGGCCGTCTTCGCGGCGTCGGCGGGCGGGGCGGCCACGTCGGGCGGAGCCGGGACCGGCTCCTGTGCCGGGGGGGCCTGGGCCAGGACGAAAGGGGCGGAGACGGCGAGCAGCGACAGGAATACCGGAAGGAGCCTCTTTGCTTTCATGCGCGGTAAGCTACCGCGACCGCTCGGGAGAGGGCAACCCCGGCAAACATCCTTTCAGGCTCTTGCGTAAAAAGGATACGATTCTGCCGCCCTCCCCTTGAACGATGAACGAGGCGGAAAAGGAGACCCGGATGCTGCAACGAAAGACCCTGTGCCTGGCCGGAGCCGCCCTCCTGGCGCTCGCCGGCCCGGCGCTCGTAGCGCAGGAGGCGCTCAAGGTGACGCCTCCGAAGATCGAGGTCCGCCAGCACAAGCTGGCCAACGGCCTCGAGGTGCTGCTGCTCGAAGACCACTCGGTGCCGGTGGCGGACGTCCAGGTCTGGTACCACGTCGGCTCGCGCGACGAGCGCAAGGGGCGCAGCGGCTTCGCCCACCTCTTCGAGCACATCATGTTCAAGGGCTCTCAAAACCTCGGGCCCGAGGAGCACAAGAACTTCATCTCCTCGATCGGCGGGCGCTACAACGCCACCACGGACTTCGACCGCACCCTGTACTTCCAGGTCTTTCCCAGCAACTACCTGGAGCGGGTGCTGTGGATGGAAGCCGACCGCCTGCGGTCGCTCAACGTGTCGGACGAGAACTTCAAGTCCGAGCGCGACGTGGTCAAGGAGGAGCGCCGGGTGCGGGTCGAAAACCCGCCCTTCGGCCGGCTCCTGGAGGTGGTGCTCGACAACACCTACACGGCCCACCCCTACAAGATCCTCCCGATCGGCAGCATGGCGGACCTGGACGCCGCGACCGTGGAAGACGTGCGCCAGTTCCACGCCACCTACTACGTGCCCAACAACGCGACGCTGGTGGTCTCGGGCGACTTGAATCCCGAGCAGACGATCCAGTGGGTCGAGAAGTACTTCGGCTCGATCCCCAAGGGCAAGCCGGTCCCCCGAGAGATCCCGGCCGAGCCGGCACAGACGGCCGAGCGCCGCCTCGTCGACTATCACGCCAATACGCCTCTCCCGGCGGTGATCTTCACCTACCACATGCCCGAGGCGGGCCATCCGGACATGTACGCGCTCGAGGTGGCGGGCAACATCCTCTCGGGCGGCGAGAGCTCCCGGCTGTACCGCAAGCTCGTCTACGACCAGCAGATCGCCATCTCGGCGGGCGGTCAGGCCATCACCCTCCAGGATCCCGGGGTGTTCTTCTTCTTCGCCATTCTCCAGGCGGGCCAGGCCCCCGAGGCGGGCGAGAAGTCCCTGGCCGAGGAGGTCGAGCGCCTGAAGTCGCAGCCGGTCTCCGCGGAGGAGCTCGTGAAGGCCAAGAACCAGCTCATCGCGGGGCTGGTGTTCGGCCGCGAGACCGCTCACGACAAGGCCGAGGCCGCGGGGTACGCGAAGGTCATCCTGGGGGACCTCGACCTGGTCAACAGCCAGCTCGCCCTCTACCAGAAGGTCACCGCCGCGGACGTGCAGCGGGTGGCGCAGAAGTACTTCACCTCCCAGAACCGCACCGTGGTCTCCATGCTCCCCGAGGCCATGCGCCCCCAGGCCCTCACCCCCCAACCCCCTCTCCCAGCCTCCCTCCCGTCCGCCGGGAGAGGGGGAGAAGAGGGAGCCGGCCAATGAAGAGGACAGCCATGAGATTTCCCAAGCTCCTGATCGGCCTCGCCCTCCTGGGGGTGGCCTCCGGCGTGGCCGCGCAGCCGGCCGCCGCCCCGGTGAAGGCCACCCCTCCCCCGCCGGGTCCGGCCAAGGACGTCCGCTTCCCGGCGTTCGAGCAGAAGACGCTTCCCAACGGCCTCCGGGTCGTGGTCGTCGAGCAGCACGAGCAGCCCGCGGTCTCCCTGCGGATCGTGATGAAGGCGGGCAAGGTGTTCGAGCCCGAGGGCAAGGCCGGCCTCGCCGAGGGGACCGCCAGCCTGCTCACCCAGGGGACCCAGAGCCGCTCGGCCCAGCAGATCGCCGAGGCGATCGACTTCGTGGGCGGCGCGCTCAACGCCAGCACCGGCATCGAGTCCGGCTTCGCCAACGCCCGGGTCACCTCGGACCAGTTGGACCTCGGGCTCGAGCTCCTGGCCGACGTGGTCCAGCGCCCCAGCTTCGCAGAGGAGGAGATCGAGCGCTGGCGCCGGCAGACCCTCTCCGGCCTCCAGGTCCAGCAGCAGGACGCGGCGTATCTGGCCGACGCCGCCCTCGTCCGCCTGATCTACGGCAGCCACCCGAACGGCCGGCCCGCCGACGGCACGCCGGAGTCGATAGAGGGCCTGACACGGGAGGACTTCGTCGCCTTCCACAAGCGGCACTACCTCGCGAACAACGCCATCCTCGCCGTGGTGGGCGACATCAAGCCGGCCGAGGCCTTCGCCAAAGTCGAAAAGCACTTCGGCGGCTGGGCCCAGGGCGAGGAGGTGA
Source organism: Thermoanaerobaculia bacterium (assembly GCA_035462575.1). Classification (GTDB taxonomy): domain Bacteria; phylum Acidobacteriota; class Thermoanaerobaculia; order Multivoradales; family UBA5704; genus DATARR01. The sequence continues at coordinate 4,936 of DATHUD010000165.1, forward strand.
AGTTCCCGGCCTTCCAGGTGCCCGAGCGTCAGAAGCCGGAGATCCTCGTGATCGACAAGCCCGACGCGGTGCAGACCGAGATCCGGCTCGGCCAGGTGGGCCTCGCCTTCCGCGATCCGGACCACCACACGGCCGACGTCTACAACTCGATCGTGGGCGACAACGCGAACGCCCGCCTCTACGAGGAGATCCGCAGGAAGCGCGGCCTCTCCTACGGCGCCAACAGCTTCTTCCTGATGGGCAACCAGCCGGGCTGGTTCCAGACGGCGACCTTCACCAAGACGGAATCGACCGTCGAGGTGGTGACGGTGGCCCTGGACGTGCTCCGGGGGATGCAGAAGGAGCCGGTCCCGCAGGATGAGCTCGTCTCGGCCAAGACCTTCATCACCGGCGCCTTCCCGCTCACGATCGAGACGCCGGACGGCATCGCCAACCAGGTCGTGGAAGCCATGAAGTTCGGGCTGGGCAAGGAGTACATCGAGACCTACAACGAGAAGATCGCAGCGGTGACCGCCGCGGACGTCCGGAAGTTCGCGCAGACGCGGATCCAGCCGGACCGCATGGTCATCGTCCTCGCCGGCAACGCTGCCGCCTTCCGTGACACCCTGAAGAAACAGTTCGGCGACTTCCGGGAGATCCCGGCGGCCGAGCTCGATCCCCTGGCGCCCGACCTCCGGAAGACCAAGGCCGAGAAGCCCGCCGCCGCTCCCGTCTCCGGAGAGGACCGGGCTCGGGCCGTAACGCTCGCCGAGCAGGCCCGGCAAGCGCTGGGAGGCAAGGCCTTCGTCGAGCAGCGCACCCAGATCGCCAAGGGGACGGGCACCCTCTCCCCGCCGGGCGCGCCGCAGTCGTTCCCCATCCAGTCGCTCGTGATCTACCAGGTCTTCCCGGACAAGTCGCGGAGCGAGTTCACCCTCCCCATGGGCACGATGATCCAGACCTTCGACGGCACCACGGGCTGGGTGAGCATGATGGGGCAGACGCAGGACCAGACCGCACAGCTCAAGGAGAGCCTGGCCTACGGCGACCACGTGCTCCGTCTCTCCGGCAATCCCGGCTGGACGGTCCGCCCGCTGCCCGACGAGGAGGTGGAGGGGAAAAAGACCCAGGTGATCGAGATCGCGGACGAGGCCGGCCACGCGACCCGCTTCTACCTCGACCCCCAGAGCCACCTGGTCGTGAAGACCGCCCACGAGGCGAGCGGCCAGAAGACCGAGACCTTCTACGCGGACTACCGTCCCGTGAGCGGCGTACAGGTCGCCCACAAGACCACGGTCCTCCAGAACGGCACGAAGGCGGCGGAGATCACGTTCACCGAGGTGCAGGTGAACGCGGAGGTCGACCCGGCCGGGTTCAAAAAGCCGGGGAGCTGAAGGAAATCGTCAGAGGGGACCGGTCTGTCCCCTTTCCCCTCCATCTTTGCTCCGCGCCCGGGAAGAAAAGACTTTTCGGGCGCGGTTTCGTATCAATCCCGCGAGCCAAAGGCTTTTTGGTCCGAGGAAAAGATCAATTCCTCGGAGAAAAGACCTTTGCCTCGCTCCAATAAGTCTTTCGCTCGGACCAAAAGACCTTTCCCTCCTCCCAACAAGTCTTTTCCCCGATCCAAAAGGTCTTTCCCAAGCCCTAAAAGTCTTTTCCTGTGCCCAAAAGACTTGTTGCCGCGGCTAAAAGTCTTTTACCGAAAGTCATTGATCTTTTGGAAGGATTAAACCTTGACGAGCGCTCGGGAGAGGCTTTATATTGCCTCCAACAGGCGTTCCGTTTTGGAACGCCGGGCTCTTTGACAATCGATTTACCTTTTGCCGGAGCGAAGGAGAATTCCGGGGCTCCTTCGCTCCGGTGTGTTCAATTCTATTTCTGCCGCCGGAGCAGCACGGGAATCTCCACCGTCCCGCTCCCCCGCCGCACGCGGACCACGGCGGCGTCGCCCCAGCGCTTGGCGGACATCAGGCGGTTGAGGGTCTCCTTGTCAGGCACGGGCGTGTTGTCCAGGGCGAGAAGGATGTCGCCGGCCGCGAGACCCGCGGCCGCGGCCGGGGTCTTCTCCGAGATGAAGATCACCTTCAGGGCCTTCTCCCCTTCGGCGGGGACGGTCGAGAGGCCGAGGCTCGGATAGAGCGGGTCCGTGGCCGGCGGAAGGCCCCAGAGAAAATTGGCGTAGGAGGCCTGGACGGTGTCGACGCGGTCGCCTTCGGCGTCCAGGACGTTCACCGGGATGACGGAGGCGATCCTGCCCTTGAACCCGCGGGCGGCGTGGCGCTCGATGCCGAGGCCGTAGGCGACGTGGCCCGATCCCACGAGGACGACCATCATCGCGCCCGGCTCCTCTTCGAGGGCCTTGACAGCGTTGTGGGCCATGGTGGCGTCCCAGGTCGCCTGCGCGGCGATCATGCCGTCCCACTGCTCCTCGTTCATTCCGGAATGGAGCGGATCGTCCGGCCCGAAGAACGCTTTGAAAAGGGTGCGGTGCTCGGCGTTGCCGGTGTCGATCTCCCGCGGGATGTGGGCGGCCTCTTCCGGGGTGAGGCTTTCGAAACCTTTCTTCCGGACCTTTTCGACGACGGCCCGCGGGGCGTTCACGGCGAACAGGCGGATCTTGTTGTCCCGCGCGAAGAGGAAGAGGTCGCGGTAGTAATTCCAGTTGTAGCCCCAGGCTTCGTACCAGCGGGAGGTTTCGAGGAACTGCTCCTCGGTGAGCTTCCCCTCCACCCAGGAATCGAGGAACCGCTGCTCGGTATAGGGGTACATTTCGAGCCCCAGGAGGACCTTGCGGCCGGAGCGGACGAGCTCTTCCAGAACGCGGAGCTGGGCACGGTGGAAGTCCAGGTCCGTATGGCTCTCTCCCACGAGGAGCAGGCGCACGTCCCCGAGCCGGGCGGCCAGCTCGGCGGGGGTGATGAGAGCGCCGGTCCGGGTGTCCGTGACGGCGTCGAGCACCAGCGGAGCCTCACGGTCCTTGCGGGCCGGATCGCCCAGCGGGAGATGGAGGGTCGCGTCGCGGGCGGAGAGAGGATTCGAGAGGAGCAGCAGAAGAAGGAAGGCAAGGGATTTGGTCATCGTCGACCTCCTTCGAGGGGCTAACGGATTCAGGCGAAGATCTGACGAAGAGCGGCTCTCGCCTCCGCGAGGATATGAGCCGAGAGCCAGAGAGAGGAACGGGAAAGCGCCTCCAGCGCCTCTTCAGAGCTCTCCTGGTCCAGATGACCGGTGACCGCCGCCCAGAGGACAACCCCAAGAGAGCCGTGCACTTCGAAGCCTTGCTGCTGTGCGACCATCCGCGCCGCGGCGTCGTCTGTTAGAAACCAGTCTGCGTGGATCTGAGAGGCCAAAGCCAGAGCTTCCGACTCCCCCAGATCCAGCAGACCCGCTCGAAGCCAGCCGAGAGCGTCCTCTGTGAAGGGGGACTTCAAGGAGTGGACCTCGATCCATTCCGGCCTCTGCTGTTCCCAGCCGGGAGTCAGCCTCAACAGCTCAGCGTCTACGGCGGGAGGAATCTGGACGTGCCCCGCGGGTTCCAGAGTTCCCAGCGAGGAAGCCTCGGACAGGTGAAGCAGGGGGCCTGTGTCGCAGACGATCCGCCGGCTCAACGGCCAGCATCCTTGAGGCTCAGGGCCCAACGGATGTCTTCGCGTTGCTGCTGTTCCTGAAGGGAGAAGCGGTGCCGATGGACGAACTCGGCGAGAGCGAGGCGTGCGATCTCAGCCTCGCTGGCGAACCAGCCCGCCTGCACGAGGTTTTCGATCTCCTTCGCAAGCTGGTCTGGCAACTCGAGCCGAAGCGTCTTCACGGCAGCATCCTCCTCGACAGGATCGTAACAGATCCGGCGGACGCGCCCCTCCTACCGCACCACCTGCCGGATCGCATCCCGCAGCCTCTGGGGGGTGACGGGCTTGGTCAGGTGGACGGTGAAGCCGGCCTCCAGGCTCTTGCGGACGTCCTCTTCCATGCCGTAGCCGGAGAGGGCAATCCCGGGCAGCGCGTGCCGCTTGACGAGCTCGCGCATCAGATCCTGCCC
>DATHUD010000166.1:0-7117 GCA_035462575.1 Thermoanaerobaculia bacterium
AAGAGGCCAGCGTCAAGGTGTCCGTCTTCGGCGTCGGCGGCGGCGTGGACGACGACCGGATGTTCGACAAGGTCCTGAAGCCCGTCATCCAGCAGCTCACCGCGAGCCTGAAGGCCGCCGACCTGTAATCCCCTTCGTCCATCGCCAAATGAAAGGGCACCCGCGAGGGTGCCCTTTTTCATGCCTGAAGATTTGTCCCCTAGCCCTGCGGCTTGAACGCCACCCGGAGCGTCGTCCACATCTTCACGCGGATGCCGTTCTTCGTGGCCGGCTGGAAGACGGCCCGCCGCGCCGCGTCGAGCGCGGCCTCGTCGAACCCGAAGCCGGCCTTGGCCCCCACCCTTTCGGCGTCCATCACCTTCCCCTTCTCGTCCACCAGCACCTTGATGTCCACCTGGGCGGCCCGGTTCATCCGCTGCGCCGCGAGAGGGTAGCGGGGGTCGAGGCGCGAGGAGAGGCGCGGCGCGACCACGCCCGGCCCCTGCTGCACGAGGTCGCCGAGCTGCACCTGCGGCTGCGGCCGGGGCGGAGCGGGCGCCGGAGCGCTCGCCACCGGGGCCGGGGCCGGCGCGGCCGGCTTCTCGGCCTCCCGCTCTTCCTTCGCGGGCGGCTGCACGGGCTGCAGGTTGGGCGTCGTGGGGATGGGGTTCGTCACCGCGGGCGCCTCGGTCCTGGGCGCCGGCCGGGTCTCGATCGGCGGCGGGGTCATGGCCGCCTGCTGCACGGGAGCCGGGGCGGGAGCCCTCTTGCTGTCCTCGAGCTGCACCTGGAGCTGCTTGATCCGGTCGTCGTACTGGGTCTTGAGCTTGGCCTCCATCTCCTTGCTGCGGGCCTCGAACATGGCCTGGATCTGGGCCTGGAGCTCCTCCTGCGTGGGGCCGGCCGGAGCGGCGGGTACGGCTTCGACGGGCTGCGGGGCGACCGGCATCGAGGCCGTCTGTACCGTGGACGAGGGGACCGGCTCGGGCGACGCCTGCGTCTCCGGGCCGCCGGAGCGGCCGAGGAAGAACCAGCCGCCCACGGCCGCAGCCACCAACGCCGCCGCCGCGAGCCCGAGGAAGAGCCCCTTCTTCGAGGAGGCGGCCTCCCCGCCCCCCTGGATCCGCGTCCCCGGGAGCGTGACCTCGCGCACCCCGGTCGTCTCGCGCAGGTCCGGCGCCGCCACCGGGGCGGGAGCCGCCGCCACGGCCGCCGCGGCCGTCACCGCGGCCACGTGCTGCCGGACGTCCAGGTTCTTCTCCACCTGGATCTCCTGGTTCTCCCGCTCGATCTCGTCGCGGAAGAGGTTGTGCATGAAGAAGGCGAGGTTGAACGTCGTCGGGCTGTACTGGCCGTCGCTCATCAGCTTCGACAGCGACTTGTGCCAGGTCAGGGCGTCGGCGATCCGCTGCTCGCGCGGCGCCAGGCTCTTCTTGAGGAGGGCCGCGACCGGAGCCGGCAGCGGCGTCCCGTCGTTGGCGAGCATGGCCTGGTCGATCGCCGCGTCGTAGCTGCCGGACGAGGCGGGCAGCCGCTCGCCGGTCAGCAGCTCGTAGAGGAGGGCGCCCAGGGACCACACGTCGTCGGCGCGGGAGATCGGCGCGCCCGTGAACGTCTCGGGAGAGACATAGGGGCGGATCGCCTCATCCTGCCATCCGGAGGCGGCCAGCTCGCGCAGGCCCGGAGCGACCTCGAAGCCCAGGAGACGCGTCTCGCCCTCGTTCGAGATCATCACCAGATGGGGGATGACGAAGCCGTGGAGCACCCGCTCGTCCTCGATCCGCGTCTCGTACGCCGCGGAGAGCGCGAGCGCGATACGCTCGGCGATAAGCATGGCGTGGTCCGTGGGGATCGGCGAAAACTGCCGGGCGGACTGGGCGAACAGGGCGGCCAGGTTCTTGCCCGAGATGTAGTCGTAGGCCGTGTAGGGGAAGCTCCGCACGCGGCCGAGATCGACGCCGTTGCCGATGTTCGGGCTCTTCAAGGCCTCCTGCACCGCCGCGCGGCCCGCGACCTTCGCCCCCAGCTTCTCGCCGTCCACCCCTTTGCCGTTGAACACACGGAGCAGCACCACCTGCTCCATGCCCTCCTTGCCCACCCTGCCGGCACGGAAGGTCTCTCCGAGCGGGTCTTCTGTCAGTTTCTTGAGAAGCAGATACTTCCCAAACTCCTCCGGGATGTTCATGCAGTCCTCCTCTCGGATGGGATCTGCGCGCCACCATCAGCGGCCAATCCACGATGGGGCGGCGCGCGTCAACAAACTTTTTCCTCGAAGCTCAATCTGCTTGATACACCAGAGATTCGCAACTGTCAATAAAGAAGACGCCCTCACCTCTGGGGTGAGGGCCGGGGCGGGGGCCCCTACCGCCCGCCCGAGCTGCGTTCCCGCTCGCGCCGCTCCTGCTCCCGCCGCTCGCGCCAGTAGCGCCGCTGCCACTGCTCGACGTTGCGGTTGTGCTCGGTGAGCGTCTGGGCGAAAACGTGCGTGCCGTCGTTCCGGCTGACGAAGTAGATGTAGGGGACGTCGTCCGGCGCCGCGGCGGCCTTGAGGCTCGCGAGGCCGGGCGAGGCGATCGGGCCCGGGGGGAGGCCCGCGTAGCGGTAGGTGTTGTAGGGGGAGTCCATCCGCAGATCCTCGCGGCGGATGTTGCCGTTCCAGCGGCCCACGCGCTTCAGGGCGTAGATCACCGTGGGGTCCGCGGCGAGCCCGATCCCCTGGTCCAGGCGGTTCTGGTAGACCGCCGCGATGACCGGGCGCTCGCTCTCCACCTGGGCCTCCTTCTCCACGATGCTCGCGAGCGTCACCACCTGGCGCACGGTGCGCCCCGGCGGGCCCTGGGCGAGGAGGGGCCGGACCTCCTTCTCAAAGCGGGTCTTGAAGGTCTTGATCAGGGTCGAGACCACCTGCTTTTCCGTGGACGCCGAGGCGAAGCTGTAGGTCTCGGGGAAGAGATAGCCTTCGAGGTCCGGAGCGTCCGGGTCCAGGTCCGCGATCAGTTGCGGCGAGCGCATGAGGTCCAGGAACACCTCGCGCCGCCCGAACCCCTCCCGGGCGAGCTGCTCGGCCGTCTCTTCGAGGGTGAGCCCCTCGATCAGGGTGACCGACCGGGTCACGACATCGCCGCGCACGAGCTTCCGGAGCACCTGGGCCGTGGTGAGCGGGCCCTTGAAGACGTACTCCCCCGCCTGGATCGGCGGATCGCCCATGCGGTAGATCAGATAGGACCGGGCGAGCTTGGCATCCGCGATGACCCTCTCGCGCTCGAGCTGGTCGAGGATCTGGCCCGCGGCGCTCCCGGGCGCGATCGTCACCGCCCGCTCGGTCCCCTCGTAGCCCTGGTAGGGCCGCGTGAGCTTCAGCCAGGACCAGCCGAGCATGGCCGCGGCCGGCACCAGAAACAGGAGCAGGAGCACGAAAAGGCCCAGAAGGGCCCGCCTCCAGGCTCCGCCACCCTTGCGGGTTCGCCCCTTCGGCTTCGTGCCGCCGGAACGCGCCGTGCTCTTCGCCAAGCCTCTCCTCCTCTAGTCCGTCGTCCGGGCCCGTCTGTCCAGGGCGTCCTGGAGCAGGATCTGTGCCGCGACCGCGTCGATCCGGGAGCGGTCCTTCCTCGTGTCCACCCCGGCCTCGCGCAGCCGCTCGTCCGCGGCCACGCTGGTCAGCGCCTCCTCGATCAGCTCGACCGGCAGCCCGGTCGCCGTTTCGAGCTTCTTGCCGAAGCGGCGCACCCGCTCGGCGGCCTCTCCCCGCGTGCCGTCCAGCCCCACCGGCTCCCCCAGCACCAGCCGCCCGACCTCCTCAGTCCGAGCGATCTCCGCGATCTCCCGCGCCGCCGCCCGGTCGTTCTGCCGGGTCAGCGTCTTGAGCGGGACGGCGAAGCGCCCCTCCGGGTCCGAAAGGGCCAGACCGATCCGCGCCTCACCAAAATCGATTCCCAGATAGCGCATGCCGATGGACCCCGGCGCGCATTGTACCGTCTCCGGGCCCGGCGGACGCCTCCCGCCCGGTGCTCTAGTGCTCCGTCAAGGCAGGTTTACCCTGTAGGGGCGACCCTGTGGGCCGCCCTGGATGGATCTCCGGCTCCCAGGGTCCGTCACCCGCGGCCCCCCCTTTCGGTAATCAACCGCATCGCCGGCCGGTTGACCCAGGCCTGATCGTGGAACCGCTCGCCCCAGGCCAGCGGCGTGACGTCGTGGTATTCGTGCATCGTCTCGTCCGCGACGAAGCGCAGCCGCTTCCGCAAGGACGTACGGGCGTTGGGATCCGCCCCGTGGTCCAGCAGCAGGCGGGCGAAGCCGTCGTCCTGCCGCAGCCCGACGCGGAAGGTTTGCGAGACCACGCACCCGAAGAGCGCCGTGTGCCCGCCGAAGCCCTCCGCGTCGACCTCGGCTTTCGCGTTCACGCCGGCCCCGCGCGCGAGGAGCCAGCGCGCGATCTCGACCTCGTCGTTGTCGACACAGAGGTGCAGCAGGGTCGTGCCCGCCAGCGGCGTTCCGTGCAGCGCGAGCGACGGGTCGGCAGAGCACCCCAACTCGGGAGGATAGATCTCCTCGTGCGAGAAGGTGCGGGACAACAGGCCGGGGTCACGGCGCAGGTGCTCCTCGAGGAGATCGATGCGGCCGCGATGCACCGCCATCGGCGCAGTGTCCGGCAGGTCGATGCCCTGCCCGGCGAAAAGCTCGAGACACTGGTGCTTCCCCCGCGGATTGCGGCTATAGGTCTGGAGAACCGTGGCGACGGGCGCGAGCCGGTCGCCCTTCTCGTCGCTGATCCCGGCGCCGAGCTCGAGCAGAAACGCGAGACCCGGACCGCTCTGCGTTTCCGCCGGCCCCATCACGGAGCCGGGGAGGGGGCGGGCGCCCATCGCAACCAACTGCCGGGCGGTGTCGAGCCGGCCCTGGAGGCATGCCCGATCGAACGCGAGCTCCAGGTCCGCCGCGCCGAGATCGCGGAGCCTCGCGATGATCTCGTTCCGCCCGAGGTTCGCGGCATACGACATCGGCGGGCCCCAGTTGCCTTTCACGCCCCGTGCGTCCTCGTGCAGCAGGTGCGGATGCTTGAGCACCAGGTCGCAGACGGCGCCGGCATCGTCGCGCCAGATCGCATCGGTCATCCGGCAGGCGAGCACGAGGCGCGGCCAGCTCGGCAGGCCGTAGCTCCTGGCGAGCGTGAGCTGCGCATCGGCGAGCTTGGCCTCCCCGGGCTCGACCCGTTCGGGGTGATGCTTCTCGAGCTCTCCGATCGCGAACGGATCGCCCCGCCGGATGGCGCGGAGCAGATCCTTGGCCTGGTGCTTGAGCTGATCGAGGTCAGGGCGGACGGGAAAGTGACGATCGGCCATGACGGACCTCCTTCGTGTCGCTGCCCGGAGTCCGCTGGCATCGGGCGAAAAGGAGGTTCGTGGGAACCGGTCGAAACATCGATCAGGTGGACTCGGTCCTCTCCGCGGACGGGGGGCGTCCTGCAAGCCCGAATCGAGCGTAACGGTCTCGATCCGAAGGGTCAAGACGCGCCCCTTGACGTGCGACACAAATTTCCTGTTTAATTCGTCACCAATCGGTGGGGAGTAGCCCCCCAGATCTTCTGGGCCGGGCGGCCGTCAACACGAGGGCTTGAGCCCTCCGGCCGCCCGAGAGCGTTCCACGCTCCGGCGAGACCACCACGACACCTGGCGTGCCGTGGGGCTCTCGTCGTCCTCCCACGGCCTGTCTTCGCGAAGGAGATGGGCTTCATGTCCGATACGTCTCTCTGGCTCTGGGCGGGGTTCAACCTCTTCGTCCTCGCCATGCTCGCCCTGGACCTCGGGGTCTTCCACCGGAAGTCGCACGAGGTCTCCCTCAAGGAAGCCACCACCTGGAGCCTGGTCTGGGTCGGCCTGGCTCTGCTTTTCAACGGCGGAATCTACTGGTTTCAAGGCTCCGAGCCGGCGATCCAGTTCTTCACCGGCTATCTGATCGAAAAGTCGCTCTCCGTCGACAACATCTTCGTCTTCGCTCTGCTCTTCAGCTACTTCGCGGTGCCCCCGGCCTACCAGCACCGGGTGCTGTTCTGGGGCATTCTCGGGGCCCTCGTCATGCGCGCCGGCTTCATCCTGGCCGGAGCGGCGCTGCTCGCCAAGTTTCACTGGATCATCTACGTCTTCGGCGCCTTCCTGATCGTGACCGGCGTCAAGATGGCGATCTTCAGGAATGCCGAGATGCACCCGGAAAAGAACCCGGTGTTGAAGCTCGTGCGCCGGCTGATCCCCGTGACCCGGGAGTACCGGGAGGACCGCTTCTTCGTCCGGGAGGCGGGACGTTGGGCGGCGACGCCGCTCTTCCTCGTCCTGGTCCTGGTCGAGACGACGGACCTGGTGTTCGCGGTGGACTCGATCCCCGCCATCTTCGCGGTGACCAACGATCCGTTCATCGTCTACACCTCGAACGTCTTCGCGATCCTCGGCCTGCGCTCCCTCTACTTCGTGCTCGCCGGGGTGATGCAGAAGTTCAGCTACCTGAAGCTCGGCCTCTCCGGAGTGCTGGTCTTCGTCGGCGTCAAGATGACCCTGGTGGACCTCTACAAGATCCCGTCCTCCGTCTCGCTGGGGATCATCGCGGCGATCCTCGCCCTCTCGGTCGGGGCGTCGCTCTGGAAGAGCCGCCGCGAGGAGCAGGCCGCCGCTCTGGCCGTGCGCGTGGAGACGCGGCCGGAGGTGCAGTCGTGAGAGGCTCGTTCCGCTTCCTGAAGCTCGCGGGAGTCGACATCAAGCTCCACTTCACGTTCCCCCTCATCCTCGTGTGGGGAGCGGTCCGCTGGGCTGAGCCCCATGGAATGGAGGGAGCGGTGTTCGGAGCCCTGCTCATGGCCGCGCTCTTCGCCTGCGTGGCCCTTCACGAGCTCGGCCACGCTCTGGCCGCCCGAGCGCTCGGCATTCCAGTGCGGGAGATCGTGCTGCTGCCGATCGGCGGCCTGGCCGTGCTCGGCCGCAACCCGCGCCGGCCTCTCCACGAGCTCCTCATCGCCGCCGCCGGACCGCTCGTCAACGGAGTGCTTGCGGCCGTCCTGTTCCTGGCGCTCCTCGCCCAGGGAGCTCTCCCTCCGGACGGCCGGGATCTGCTCGCGGCCGGATTCGCCGAGCCGTCGCTCCGGACCGCCCTCCTC
>DATHUD010000167.1:0-20431 GCA_035462575.1 Thermoanaerobaculia bacterium
CACATCTAAGCGTGCGTGACGTCAGGACCCTTCTGTGAGCGGGCGCTCCGAAGCCTTCACCCTGGCCTTTGCTCCCCCTATGTTGAGACGCCCCGTGGGGCGTCTCCGGGGCGGCGTGGTCTTGCCTTGGCCCTGAACGTCCCGCGGGCTGTACCTCAGGGCTCTCACAAAGCCGCGAAATCCGCTTCCGCCTGGGCGAGCTCCTCGTGCAGTCTCATCATCTGCGAGTGGAGGGACTGGCGCCTCGCGGCGACCATCTGCGCGGCCTGCCGGAGCCGGGCCGGGCCGTTCTGGAGGTCTTTTTCGAGCTGGTTCCTCGTGGTGGCGAGGGACCGCTCCAGGGCGGCCAGGTCGGCGGGGTCGACCCCTTTCGTGGGGAGGAAGACGAAGCTCCTTTCGATCTCTCTCCTCCAGTCGAAAAGCTTTTCGGTCAGCGCCGGACCGAAGCCGGGGACCTTCATGACGTTTGCCGGGATGACGTCCGCGGCCGTTTCGATCCCGTAGGATTCGAGCACGGCCTTGCGGCCCTCCCCGATCCCCTTGAGGTCGGCGTCCTCGATCCGGTGGCGGTCCAGAAACCTGTGGAGCTGCGCGTTCCTCAGGTTCGCGTGGAGCTCGGCGATCTTGCGCTGGCGCAGCGTTGCCAGACCCTGATGCTCGAGGCGCTTTTTCTCGAGGTCCCGGAGCGTGTCGTGGAAGACGTTTGCGCCCGACTCCTGCCGCCAGACGGATTCGAGGGTCGCGGCGCGAATCCGGAGCTCGCGCAGGTGCGGCTCCACCTGCCCTTTGAGCGGTCCCTCGCCGTCCTTGACGATCATGAAGCCGATCGAGATGGCGACGGCCATGATGGTCAGGACCGTGAGTCCGGACGTGGTGAGGCCGAGGCCCGAGCCCAGGATCGCGACCGCCAAACCGAGGCCGAAGTGGATCCTGCGCTTGCGCCCCTCGGCGACCGCCGCGGGCGAGGGCGTGGGATTCGTCGCGGGCCGCATCAGGAGGGGCGCCGGGCCGGGGTCGGGGACCGCCAGGATCTGGAGCCAGACCGCCTGGAGGTCGAAGCCGGAGGGGGCCTGCCGGATCTGACCCACCACAGTGAAGAGGAGCGTCCCGGCCCTGGTTTCGATCTCGCACCAGGGGCAGGCGGCGAGTGTCGAGACGTAGTGGTGGGCCCGGCTCCGGGGGCAGGTCCGGAGCTTCAGGCCTTCGAGCGCCGTCACCCATTCGCGGGCCCCGGGGCGTCCGCCGTCCCGCACGCCCTCGGGGGAGAACGCGCGCTCGAAGAGGCGGGCCAGGGGCTCCGAAACCATGGTGAGGGAGAGCGTGTGAGGCGGCGGGCGCATCAGCCGGAGCGCGGCGCGGCTCCCGTAGGCGAAGCGGAGCTCCTGGATCGCTTTTTCGATCGGCATGTCCCCGGAGCCCAGATACATCCCGGAGAAGGGGTGGCGCGCCATGAAGAGGAGCTGGAAGATCACGACCGCGAGCCCGAAGGCGTCGTGGTTGGGCCTCCTCGAAACGTCGCTTAAATGGAGCCCCTGAAGCTCCGGCGGGGTGTGCGTGGGGACGCCCACCTCGCAGCGGTAGGTGCGGGTCCCGTCCGTGATCTGGAAGCTGTCGCAATCGATCAGCCGGACCGTGGCCTGCTCCGACACGAGGATGTTGCCGTGATTGATGTCGCCCACGACATGCCCGTGCTCGTGGATCACGGCGACCGCCCGCGCCACGTTGGCCGCGGCGTGCACCAGGAACTTCCACGTGGCGTGGGGAAACTCCGCGAGCCGGCTCTTGGGGCCGTAGAGTGTGTGGATCTCTTTGTATGCCGAGATCCGGGGCATCAGAAGCCCCGAGACCGGGCCGCCCGGGGCGTCGTGGAGGAGCTCCACGGGCCAGGAGGAGATCTTCAAAAGGCCTTCGCTCCGGTGCCGGACCATGGCCGCGAGCTTCGCGCTCCGGTCGGGCGAGGGGGGCTTGTGATAGATCTTCGCGGCCAGCCCGTCTTGCCCCGAGGCTTCGAAAACCTTTCCTTCCCCGCCGCTCCCGAGCTCCGCGCCCAGGAGGACGGGGCGGCCGTCCTCACCGTAGAGCTTCGGCCTTTTCATGGCGCCTCGTCGCCAGGATCAGCGTCTTGTCGTCGTCCGTCCGCTCGTTGACGGCGGGGGAGTCGAGATAGCCCGCGAGCTTGGCGGACAGGGCCTCCGCCTCGATCGGCCCGGCGTTCCGGACAGCGGCCAGGAGCGGACGGAAGAAGGGGGCGTGGGCGGTCCGGGTCTGGAAGTGGAGGGCGAGCTGCTGGAGGCCGTCGGTCAGGAGGGCCAGCTCCTCGACCCGGCGCTCCACGAGGTCCCAGGAGAGATGGGAGGCCGCCTCCGGATCGGTCGCGAAAAAGGTCGTGTTGGCGTACTCGCCGTTCGCGGGCCAGAAGATCCAGTTGTAGTCGTCTCTCTCGTCCGCGGTCGAGACGACGATGGTGCCGTCCCCGATCTGGAAGAAGACGGCGCAGTCCGCGCCCACCACGGCCGCGAGGAGCGTGCAGGCGAAGTCCCGGGGGGCGAGCTCCTCGGCCTGGGCCCGGGCCGCGACCTCATGCTGGAAGCGGACGAGCCAAGCCTCCACGAGCTCCCGGGTGATTCGGCGGAGGTCGCCGCCGGTTTCCAAAAGCGCAGCCACCTCGTCCACCACCAGGTCGCAGGCGAGGCGGGCTCCCCTCTCGGCCCGGAACGCGCTCCCCGCGCCGTCCGAGACCGCCGCCACGAGGACCGCCTCGCCCCGGGCGTCGGTCATCACCCGGCAGGCGCTCGCGTCCTGGCAGGGGAGGCCGAGCCGCGCGTGGGAGGTCCCGAGGGCGGACGCCGCGGCGTACCGCCACTCCGCGGGGCTCATCCGGTGGTGGCCCAGCCGTCCGGCGCGGCGGGGTTTTCGAGCGGCACCTGGTCGGCCGGGGCCGATCGCGAGACGGAGGAGAGCGAGTTCGAGAGCCACGAGAAGAGGTCGCGGAACCGGAGCCCCTTGAGCATCAGCGGCTGGCGTACGGAGATCTGGCTCAGGATCTCCAGGTTCGCCCCCTCGACGCCCACGGCGAAGAACAGGAAGGATTTCGACTCCTCGCCGGCCTTGACGAGGCTCGCGGCGTGCTTCCAGGTGTCCGTCGGCGCGCCGTCCGTGATCAGGAACACCCAGGGCCGGTAGTAGGAGATCCCGTTCTGCTTGTAGATCTCCTTCCTCTGGCGCAGCATCTCGAGCCCCTGCTCGATCGCCGCGCCCATCGGCGTATCGCCGGACGCCGTGACCGTGGGCGGCTGGAACACGTCGGCCGTCTCGAAGTCGGAGAGGATCTGGACCGGCCCGAAGCTCACCACCGCCACTTCCACCCGCTTGGCGGCCATGCTGTCGGCCGCGAGCTCGTCCTTGAACGTCACCAGGCCGTCGTTGAGCTCGTGGACCGGCCTCCCCTGCATGGAGCCGGAGGAGTCGAGCAGGAGAAGGCACGGGCACCGCGGCTCCGGGTTCTCGGCGAACTCGGCGGTGAAGAAGGGGACCTGATCGAAGTCGGACATGATGCCTCCGTTGCCTCCGGTTTGCGTCCGTTTATCGTATCGCACCCGGGCCCGGGACCGGATTCCGCAGTACCATACCGCCGCCATGGCCAAGAGCGAACGAAAAGCCCCGCAGCCGCCCGATCCGGACGCGGGGATGTGGCAGGGGAGGTCGGTGGCGCGGCGGTTCGTGTCGCCGGACGGGATGATCGTGCTGGTGGGGCGGACGGCCGAGGACAACGACGTGCTGACGTTGAAGCTCGCCTCGCCGCGGGATTTCTGGTACCACCTGGCGGGCGATTCGGGCTCCCACGTGGTGGTGCGCAACCCCGGGAACCTGGACCGCCCGCCCCGCGAGACCGAGCGCTTCGCCGCCGCGCTCGCCGCCGGCTACTCGAAGGCCAAGAACGCCGGGCGGGTGGCCGTCCACGTCTGCCGCTGCGAGGACGTGAGCAAGCCCCGGGGCTTCCCGCCCGGCAAGGTGCTCCTGGACCGCTTCCGGAGCGTGCAGGTGTCGCCGTCGCGGGGAGAGGGCGATCAGAGCGCCTGAAGGATGACCGAGGCGCTGCTGCGCGCCACCTCGGGCGGCGCGTCCACGTTGAGGGCCTTGACGACGCCGTCCTCGATCACGGCGGCGTAGCGCTGGGAGCGGATGCCCTGACCGAAGGCGCGGGCGTCGAGCTCCATGCCCAGGGCGCGCGCGAAGTCGCCGTTGCCGTCCGCGAGCGGCACGACCTTGTCTCCCACCTCGTGCCGCTTGAACCAGGCTTCGAGCACGAAGATGTCGTTGACCCCCGTGCAGGCGATCAGGTCCGCCCCCCGGGCCCGGAGCTCGTCCGCCAGCTCGACGTAGCCGGGAAGGTGCTGGTTGGAGCAGGTGCCGGTGAAGGCGCCCGGCACAGCGAAGAGCACGGCCTTCTTCCCCTTGAACAGCTCCCCGGTGGAGACGGTCGTCACCTTGCCGTCGCGAATCGTCTGAACGTCTACGGTGGGGATTCTGTCCCCGACCTGGATTGTCATTTCGTTCGTCCCCTCTCTCGCGAGCCGGCCCGGTAGGGACCGTGCGCGGGACGCATTATTCACGCATTACTCAATGGATGCCAGGGGTCCGTCGAGGCGTCTGGGGAGCTTGACGACCTCGGGCGCGATCATCCGGGCGATCTCCCTGGACGTACCGCTGATGATCTCGTCGATCACGATGTCCTCGTCCGGAAGCTGCAGCTCGCGGAGCCCGTCCGTCAGCATGGCGCGAGCCCGGCGGGCGAAGACGACGTGTTCTTCGAAGACCTTGAAGGAGACGCCCACGGCGGCGGTCATCTGTTCCAGCGTCCGCCGCGCCGGAGCCTCGAAGCCTTGCTCGTAGAGCGGGATGAGGCTCTCGTCGATGCCGGCCGCCTGGACCAGATCTTTCTCGTCCCAACCCCGGAGATAGCGCAGGAACGCGACGGCCGCTCCCAGGTCTTTTCGGTTGTCCATGTCGTCTCGTCTCCGGTCTCCTGTTGCTCCTTCAATCCGAGGTGGTCCTGCCCTCCCTGACGCTGGCCAGAAGCTCCGTGGCCGCGGGCCGCACGACGTCGGTCACGATCTCGGAGAGGGCGCGAATCAGGGATTCGACCACCGCATCCACGTTCTCGAGCGCGGGGGTAGCGGGAAGCTTGTCTCCCAGGCCCTCGCGAGCCCGGCGCACGAGGGCCAGATGCTCCTCGACCATCGCAAACGGGAGCCCCACCGCCAACGCCAGCCGTTCGAGC
Organism: Thermoanaerobaculia bacterium; assembly: GCA_035462575.1. Taxonomy (GTDB): domain Bacteria; phylum Acidobacteriota; class Thermoanaerobaculia; order Multivoradales; family UBA5704; genus DATARR01. Next base: position 5,282 of record DATHUD010000167.1, read on the forward strand.
GTCCCCCTCGTGGGGCATTCCAAGCCCCGTTCGTAGAGCGAGATGAGGCTCTGATGCACTCCCGCGGCCGCCGCCAACTCCTTCTGGCTCCATCCCCGCAGCTTGCGGAGGAAGCTCACCGTGACACCGACGTTCCTGGCTTCATCCATGATCTTACCTCAAAACGATCCCAAAAGGTCCCTGGAGGAGACAATTACACCCCGGAAAGGCGCAACATACCCCCGGGAGGCGACCGCGCGGCCATGGAGGCCGCCGGGGAAGGTCCTCCCGGAAGGAGATTTCCATGTACCGTCTTTCTTTTTGCCGCCCCGCTCTGGTCCTCGCTCTGCTCCTCCTCGTCGTCGCACCCTGGGAAGCCGCCGCCGGCCCTCGCCTCGGAGGCGCCCAGCGCCGGGCCGCGTTCTCGGACTCCGCGACGCCGGATTTCTTCTCCGGGTTCCTGAGTTTTTTCTCGAATCTTTGGGATAAGGCAGGGTGCATCCTCGATCCGAACGGACGGTGCATCCCTGAGGAGAAGGCGGGTTGCGGGATTGACCCACATGGCCAGTGCGCCCCGATCCAGGTCGAGAACGGCTGCACTATCGACCCACACGGCGGATGCGTGAGCGGGCAGTAGCTGATTTTTCTGTAGGGGCGCCCCTGCGCGGGCGCCCTGCCTTTCACCTCCCAGGGCGGCCACATGGGGCCGCCCCTACTCGAAGCGAAGGTCGGGATTGTGGCGTGCCCTCTCCAGATAATCCGCAACCCTCCGGGCGAGGTCGACCGTGGCCTGCTCCCGCTCGGCGGCTTCGCAGAAGAGCTTGAGCGCCGCGAGCGCCTCTCGGTGAACTCCTTGGGCGCGGAAGATCCAGAGCATCTGGCGCGCGAGGATTCGGACCTCGGATATCCGGCCGTCCTCCAGATACAAGACCGCCAACTCCAGGGAGACCAGCGCAGCGTCGTAGGCAATCTCGCGGGTGGTGAATTCACCCCGGACTTGCTCCAGTGCCACCACTGCCTCTTCTCGCCGTCCAAGACCGACGATGATTCGGCCTTCCAGCCACAGGACGCGTACCAAGTCCAACCCATTACCCATCTCCAAAGCTAACTCTCGTACTTGGGGCAGGAAGGCCAGGGCTTCAGCATGACGGTCCTGATGAGCATGGTTAACGGCAAGATTGAATTGGATCCCGAACAGCAGACGAGGCTCGCGCTTGCGGTCCACCTGTACAGATGCCTTCTCCAGAGTCGTGATGGCGGCGTCGAAATCCCCCATCTGTTCTTGGGTGAAAGCCTTATTCAGCAGGATATACGTGGATGATCCCGGATGACTGATCCCTAAAGCCTGATCGTGTAGGACGAGGGCGTCATCAAATCGTCGCTGATCTCGAAAGAGTGATGCCTCCAGGTCGATAAGGCGTGCCACATCCAGTAACCCCGGCGTGGAGCCAGCGTCGGCATCTCGTAACAATCGGGACGTCTTGAACGCCTCTTCAGCCTCGGGCAGCCTGCTGGCAACCCGCCGGGCGTTTCCCAAGAACGCCCACGCATAACCCTGGATCTGGGAGAGCGCCTCCTCCTCGCCGGGAACGAGCTGAGCGACGCGCAGGGCGAGCTCCGCAAGCTCCAGAGCCCGGCTGGCTTCATCGGCCGCGGCCTTTTCGCTCTCGGCGCACAACCGCTCGCAAAGAGCCCAGTTCTGGAGCTCTCGTTCGCTTTCCACCAGCGCCCGCCGCTCGCGGAAGGAGAGGCGCCGCAGCCTCTCCCACTGCTCGCCGGCTTCGCGGCGGTCCTCGCGGGCACGGGCCGTCCGGACGGCTTCGGCCAGTACTTCGCACGTCTTTTCGGCCGCCTCCCGGGCCGCAGCCGCGACGGCTCGCTGGATGCGTTGCCACTCCGCCTCGGTCGGGTTCACCAGGGAAGAGCCGGGGCGAGGCGCCATGACGGTGAGCAGGGTTTCGACTCCCAGGAGGGCCACGTCCACGACCGCGGGACCGTAGCCCATTGGGGCGGAGAGATCCTCCAGCTTCCGGAGAGAGAGGTGGCGGAAACCGGTTTCGTAGCCGGAGAGGACGTTGCTGGAGGCGCGGGCCGCCTGCGCCAGCTCCCTCTGGGTCCAACCCCGGGACGAGCGTAAGAGTGTCAGCGTGAGATGGGTGGGCAAGTCGGATGGTCTTGGCATGTGACCTTTCACAGTCCTCGCAGGTTAGAGTACTCTACCGAGAGATGAAAATTCTACTCCGAAGTGACCAGACTCTCCGAAGCTTTCCTGAGGGCGTAAGAAGTTACGCCTGGGACCTCGTCTGCGAACGAGTTCCACGGCCCGGCGACTCGACGCCGGCCGGGCCGTTCTACCTTCGTTCCGTATCCCCGGCTCCCGCGATCGAGGGGCCGGACACGGACGGAGGGGAACGCGATGACCGACGAGAGGAACGCCCCGCGCCAGGCGCTGCGCGCGGCCGTGATGGAGCTGGAGGATCTCCGGGGCCGGCTTCAGGATCTGGCCGGCCACCTCATGGCGGGCGAAGAGCCCATGGCGAGTGAAGAGGACCAGGGCGAGGACGAGCCGGTGCGGGCGGGGACCGTCGTGCAGTGCGTGATCCTCGACCGGTTGGAGCCGGCCATCCGGGACCTGGCCGGAGCCGCGGGCTCGATCGGGAAGGCAGAGGACGACAAGGAGAGGCCGGCTCGTTGAACGCGCTGCCCGGCGACGATCCATCCATAGCCATGCCCGACGATTCCGAGCTCCTCCATCTCCTGACCTGCCCCATCTGCCGGAGCTGGGTGATCGGCCGCCTCCTCGAAAGGGACACGGGCGGCGAGGACGACCCGGACGGGACGATGGCCACCTACGAAGAGGTTTTCGTGCGGCTGGAGGAACGGGTTCCCGAGCTGTTCGAGCAGATGCAGAGCCGTCGGGCCGAGGATGAGCGGCTCCTGGCGGAAATTCTGCGCACCCCGCGCGGAAGCCGGCTCCGGAAGATCCGTGGTGCCCGGTTCCGGAGGCCGGGCTTGATGGATCTTCTTCTGGAGAGGAGCCACGAAGATCAGTTGACCGATCCCCGTCTCGCGGGAGACCTGGCCGACCTGGCAGCCCGGCTTGCCACGCTTCTCACGGAGGAGAAGGAGATGCCGGCGTCCGCCCTTTCCCGGGCCTTCTGCCTCGGCGCGAGCTCGTGCCGGCTCCGCCGGGACTCCAAGGGCGCCGAGGAGAAGATCGCCCGGGCGGCTTCCTTCCTGGCCGGGTCCACGGACCGTGCCTTCTACAGCCGGACTGTCGCGCTCCTCCGATGGGAGCAGGGGAGGGCGGACGAGGCCGCGGCGTTGCTCCATCACGCGGCCCGCCTCTATCTGCTGGACGGTCTCCCGGAAGAGGAGAGTGCCTGCCTCGCGCTCCTGGGCCTCCTCCAGGCGGAAGAACCGGTTCCCGGCAACGCTTTCGCGCTGCTCCACGAAGGCTGGGCCGGCATGGACCGGGACCTCCGGCCTCTGCTTGCGCTACGGGTGGGGCTCGCCCTGGCGTTTCTTCTGGCCGAATCCGGACAGGAGGAGAAGACCCGGAGCCTGCTGCGGGAGATCTGGCGCTTCCACGCGGAGGTGGCGGATCCGGAGGAGATGGTCCGGGTCTATTGGCTCGAAGCCCGGGTCCTCGCCCGGCTGGGAGACCACGAGGAAGCGCGGCATCTCTTGGGGGCGGTCTTTCGAAAGTTTATCGAAGAGAAAAGTCTCGCCGAATCCACCCTGGCCGGGATCGACCTCGCCCTCCTGCTCGCCGAATCCGGCCATCCCGAAGAGATCCGTCCCCTCGCCGCGAATCTCGAATCCGCCTTTGCCGGAGTCCCGGCCCTCGTTCTCGCAAGCACGGCCTTCGGCGATTTCGCCGATCTGATCGATCGCGGCGAGCTTCGCCTCCGGGAGATGGCAGCCGCCACCTGGTCCGGACTGTTCCGGGCGTTCCGTGCGGTGGGGGTGTGGTTGAAGCCGATACCGTTTGTGTGAAGGGACGCGCTCACATCTCCACCGCCGGCTCCTGGTGGATCTGCGACTGGGCCGAGCCGCGGGGCATGAAGAGGGAGACGGCGAGGCCGGCTACGGCGAGGACGGCCAGGGCGATGAAGACGCTCTGGATGCCGGCGAGGAGCGCCGAGACGAGCTGGGAGAGGAGGTCGGGCGCGAGACGCGCGCGCAGGGCCGGGTCGAGCAGGCTGTCGGTCTCGGCTCCGGCGCCGGCGGCGGCCTGAACCCGGCTGTTGAAGAGGCCTCCCAGGGCGGCCACGGCGAGCGCTCCCCCGATCGAGCGGAAGAACTGGACCCCGCTCGTCGCGACGCCCCGGCGGTTCCAGGGGACCGCGTTCTGCGGCCCCAGCATGTAGGGCATCGAGACGAAGCCGAGCCCGAAGCCGATGAGCATCATGGAGACCATGATGCCGGTGCGGGTGGTGTCTCCGTCCACCCGGGCGAGCAGCACCGCGCCGGCCACGATCAGGAAGTTGCCCGCGAGCACCATCGGCCGGTAGCCCACCCGCAGCAGGAGACGGCCTGCCAGGATCGAGGCGATGGGCCAGGCGAGAAGGATGGGGGTGAGGATGGTGCCGGCGTCCACGGCCGTTCCGCCGAGCACCCCCTGGCCGAACATGGGCACGTAGGCGGTGATGGAGTAGAGGAGCGCTCCGAGCAGGAGGTTGCCTAAGCTCGCCACCGCGATCAGGCGGTTTTCGAAGAGGTCGAGCGGCAGCATGGGCTCGGGAGCGCGGCGCTCCTGCCAGAAGAAGACGGCGAGGGAGGCGGCCGCGCCCGCGAGGAAGCCGATGGTCCGCGGGTCGGACCAGCCCCAGGCCTCGGGCCCTTCGATGAGCGCGAGGAGCAGGAGGGTGACCGCCGCGGTGAGGCTCACGGTGCCCAGGATGTCCAGCTTGTGCTCGTGGCGCGGGGTCTCCTCCCGGAGGTAGCGCTGGAGCATCCAGGCCGAGGCGAGGCCGAAGGGGATGTTCAGGTAGAAGATCCAGCGCCACGAGAGGGTGTCCGTGATGAGCCCGCCCAGGAGCGGCCCCACGAGGCTCGCGAGAGCCCACACGCCGGAGAAGACCCCCTGGATGCGCCCGCGCTCTTCGAGCGTGTAGATGTCTCCCGTGATGGTGATGGCGACCGGCATGACTCCGCCCGCGCCGAGCCCCTGGACGGCCCGGAAGAGCACGAGCTGGCCGAAGGTCTGGGCGAGGCCGCAGAGGACGGAGCCGAGCAGGAAGAAGAACACGGCCACCTGATAGATGGGCTTCCTGCCGTAGAGGTCCGAGAGCTTGCCGAAGAGGGGGCCCGTGGTGGTGGAGGTGAGCAGGTAGGCGGAAAAGACCCAGCTATAGCGCGCCACGCCGCCGAGCTCGCCCACCGCCGTGGGCACCGCCGCGGCCACGGCGGTGGCTTCCAGGGCGGCGAGGAACATCCCCAGCAGGATGGAGGCGGTGACCAGTTGGCGTTGTCGTCCGGGTTGCAAGAGGACTCCTCGGGAAAGGCCGTTTCGGGAAACGGCCGGAAGTGCGTCTGCAGGATCGAGACCAGACGCGGCGGGCGATTGTAGGCGCTCTACCGTCCCTTGGCCAGGGTCAAGGTGACGGTCTTCGCGGTGGGGAGGCCCGGGACGGAGCCGAGCGTTTTCCAGACTTCGGCGCCGTCTTTCATCTCCCGCTCCACCCAGGAGGCTCCCGCGAGCACGACCTCCACGTTGAGCCGTCCATCCTTCGGAGCCGGCCGACCCGCCTCGGTGCTCCAGAAGTTGGGGAGGCGGATCTCGACGGTCTTGCCCGGCTCCACGGGCTGGAGATAGAGGCGCCTTTTCGACGACGGGATCTCCTGGCCGTTCAGCTTGACCCCGATCTCGAACGCCGAGGCCGTGCGGTCCCCGGCATTGCGGAGGGAGACCGAAAGCCGGCACAGCGTGTCCGGCCCCGGCGCCGCCGGCTCGACCTTCACCGCCTCGATCGTGACGGGCGGCGGCTTCTCCTGCGCGAGGGCGGGGGCGAGGAGCGCGGCGAGGGCCAGGGCGGCGAGGAGGGGGGGCTTCATGAAGGGATGGTAGCGCAGGAGCCGGTGGTAATCTTCGCCCATGCCCCGCCCCCTGAAACTGCTCGCCGGTCTCACGCTTCTCGTGCCTCTCGCCGTCAACGCCGAGGGGATCCGCTTCCGCGAGGTCTCCCGGGCGTGGGGGATCGACTTCCGCCATCACCATGGCGGCTCGGGCCAGCGCTACATGGTGGAGACCATGGTGGGCGGCGTGGTGATGTTCGATTTCGACGGGGACGGAGACGAGGACCTGTTCTTCGTGGATGGCGGCAAGCTCCCCGGATATACCGGCGAGGAGCCGCGGTCGCGGCTGTTCCGCAACGACGCCGGAAGATTTACGGACTGGACGGAGCGATCAGGTATCCGGGTGGCGACCTACGGCTCCGGGGGGACGGCGGGGGACGTGGACGGCGACGGCGATCTCGATCTCTTCGTCTCCGGCTTCGGGCCGGACCAGCTCTTCCGGAACAACGGGGATGGGACGTTTACGGACGTTACGGCGCGGGCGGGCGTCTCCGATCCTCTCTGGTCTACGTCTTCCGCGTTCGAGGACGTGGACCGCGACGGTGATCTCGATCTCTATGTCGCCAATTACGTGGATTTTTCCACCGCGAACCACAAGTTCTGCGGCGACTCCAAGCGGAACCTCCGGGGCTACTGCCATCCGGATGTGTATACGGGCCAGCCTCACCGCCTTTATAAAAACCGCGGGGACGGCACGTTCGAGGACGGCACGCGGGCGGCCGGCCTCGCGGACGTGGCTGTTGGCCCTGGCCTGGGCGTGGTCTGGGGCGACGTAGACAACGACGGATGGCCCGACGTCTACGTGGCGAACGACCTGAAGCCCAACTTCCTCTTCCGCAACCAGGGGAACGGTACGTTCGAGGACCTCTCCCTCCTCTCCGGCACCTCGCTGGGGGACACCGGCCGGCCCGAGGCAGGGATGGGGGTCGACATGGACGACTATGACGGCGACGGCCTGGCCGACCTCGTGGTCACCAACTTCGAGCTGGAGACGAACGGCCTCTACCGCAACCTCGGGGGCGGAGCCTTCATGGACGCCCGGAGCCTCGCCCGCATCGCCGAGCCCTCGCTCCTCAGGCTCGCCTGGGGCGTGGATTTCGCCGATTTCGACCAGGACGGGGATTTGGACCTCGCCGTCGCCAACGGGCACATCAACGACAACGCCGCGCAGTTTCTGGAAGGGAGCCGCTACGAGCAGCGCAACCAGGTCTTCGAAAACCTGGGCAACGGCCGCTTCCGGGAGGACACGGCGACCGGGATGGACGCGGTCCGCTCGAGCCGGGGCCTCGCGACCGGCGACCTGGACGGGGACGGCGATCTCGAGGTCGTGATCGTGGACTCGAACGCCGCGGCCGAGGTCTACGAAAACGCGAGCGAGGGGGGCCGCTGGCTCGGGGTGGATCTCGCCGTTCCCACGGGAAACCGCTTCGGCATTGGCGCCCGCGTGGAGGTCGAGGCCGGCGGGAAGAAGCAGATCCGCGATGTGCGAACCGCCTCCTCCTACCTCTCCCAGAACGCCCTCACCGCCCACTTCGGCCTGGGCAAGGCCGATCCGGTCGACCGCCTCACCGTTCGCCGTCCCGGAAAGGTGCAGGTCTTCCTGGGCCTGCCCGCCAACCGGCGCGTCATCCTCGGCTTTTAATCCTTTTTCTCCAGCCGCGCGGCGTCGCGCAAGGCGACCAGCTCCGCGTTTCCCGGCGCCGCGCGGAGCCCCGCCTCGGCCGCCGCGAGCGCCTCCTGGGGCCGCTTCAGAGAGAGCAGAAGGGTGGCCTCGGCGATGCGGGGGCGCGGATCGCTCCCGGCGAGATCGGCTTCCTGGCGGAGAAGGGCCAGCGCCTCGTCGGTCCGGCCCCGGGCGGCGAGGTCCCGGGCCTGCTGGAGGTTGCGGCCCGTGGGGTCCTGGCGCCCTTTTTCCTTTTCCGTAACCTGATCGGCCTTGCTCTTCTCGCTCTGAGCCTCCCGAAGCTTCGCCATGGAGCGGGCCGCCTCCTCGCGGCGGCCGGACGCGAGCTGCGCCTGGCCGAGGAGCTGCCAGGCCTGCGGCTCCGAGGGCTCCCAGGCGGCGGTTTTTTCCAGGGCCGCCATGGCTTCGGGCCATCGGCTGAGTCCCACGAGGGAGCGGCCGTACTCCAGGAGGATTTCGGCGGCAAAGGCCCGCTCGCCGGGCGTTTCAGGCTCCCGGCCGAGGAGATCGCGGGCGAGGGGCTCCAGGGTGGCCGCGGCGTCCGCCGGATTGCCGGACTGGTACTGGGCCTTGGCGAGGAGGAGGGCGAGGTCGCGGTCCTGTCCGGTCTTCCCGGCGAGGAGCTTCACGGCTTCGTCCGACGCGCCCACGGCGGAGTGGGCCTCGGCGAGAAAGCGGCGGACATCCGTAGTCAAGGCCGGCGGCCCTTCGAGAAGGGGCGTCAGGGTGGCGATCGCGCCCCGGGGATCTCCTTCTTCGAGCTGGAGCCGGCCCCGGAGGAGACGCACGCGCGGCTCGTTCTCGGGAAGGCCCGCGAGGAGCTCCCGGGCCTCGGGGGCGCGGTGGAGCTCCAGGGCGCCGAAGGCCGCGGCGAGCCGGCCCTCGCGGTCCTCGGGATGGGCGAGGGCCCAGGGGCGGAGGAGCTTGTAGGAGTCCAGGGGCCGGCCTTGCCGTCCCCGCAGCAGCCCCAGCTCCCGCGAGGCGGGGGAGACCGGCGCCTCCTTCACGGCGCGCTCCAGGTAGCGCTCGCCTCTCTCCGTCTCCCCGAGGAGCAGAGCCGCCCGGCCCGCGCTGTCCAGGATCAACGGGCCGGCCGCCTCGGTGTCCGCCAGAGGGCCGAGGACGGCGAGAGCGTCCTTCGGGCGGTCCGCCTGGAGATAGAGGACGCCCAGGAGAGAGAGGGCGGGGGGCGGCGTTCCGGCCTTGCCCCGGAGCGGCTCCAGAAGGGCGATCGCGCCGGCCAGATCGCCGGCCCGGGCTTTCGTCAACGCCTGTTCGACGATGGCTTGTGGAGGCGGCGCCTGCCAGGCGGGAGCGGCGAGCGGGGCGAGGAGGAGGAACGCGGCGAGGAGGTACGGCTTCATCTTTTCAGGAGACGACTACGGCAGGACACGCAACCCGGTGCAGACGCGTGTCAGGACGCGGTCGAGCTCCAGGGGGGTTGGGACTTTGCAGGTCTGGTAGCCGTTGCCGGAAGGAGCGGGCTCATAAACCACCAGCCCTACGCCGTCCATCATCTGGTTGGCCGCCTCGGCAACGGAGATGGTGCGGGCAAGATCCCTACTGTCGACGACGCGGATGGCAAGGAACAGGTAGCAATGGGGCTTGCTTTGGCGCAGCCAGGTCAGCAGGTCGCTCGTGGGGCCTCCTCCTTGCCCGGCGTGCCGCGCCCACTCGGCTTTGAGGTCGATCGTTTTGAAAACGGCTTCCTTGATGCGTTTGGGCAGGTCCGAGTTCCCGGGCCTCCCCTTGGGGTTTTTCTGTTTCGGGTTGCGAACGGATTTGGGGGCTCCGGCCGCCTTGGTCTCGATCAGGACCTCGACCGTGCCCTTCTCCGGATAGGACGTGTCGAGGTTGTGTTTGGGGAAGATCAATCCCGGCACCGCTCCCCGGCCGTGCAGATCCTTTCCGGAGCAGTTTTCCAGAAGCAGCGCGATCAAGTCTGTGAAAAAATCCCCCTTGCCGTTCTGGTTGTCTCCCTGATCTGCGAGCCCGACAGCGAAGGCCTGATCGAAAGCCCATAGAGCCGAGAGAAACCGGTTCTCAACCTGAGGCCAGCGGGACGGCTTTTCGGCGAAGGCCCACTGGTACATGTCCAAGAGCGGCCGGCATCCCGGGCTCTTGGCTACACGAGGGCTGGTCTTACGAGTCATTACGAGTCATAGGAAGAGCGCAGGAGGGCGACCGGAGGCTCTTTCTCGCGGGAAGAACGAGCGCGGGCTTGACGCCGCTGGTGAAGGGACGTCCGGGCGGCAGCCAACTCATCCCGGGCAATCCCTTCTCCTTGGAAAAGGATGGCGTCGACGGCAGCCACCGCCTCGTCCAGGAAGCCTTCACGCCCATTCCGGAGTACCGTGTCGACCTGTTGCGCCAATCGTAGGAGGGGACTCCTGTGCCGGGCCACCAGCTTCGCCGAAGGCACGAGGATCCGGTCTGCCTCTCGGGGCTCGAGCTTGAGGACTCCTCCCCCATAGCTCCGCCCGATGCGTTCGCAGGACAAGAGAGTTGCGGAGTTGTAGAAGGCAACGACGAAAGCCTGCCGCAAGTCGGCGGGAATCCGGGGCAGGCGGACGTTGAGCAGCGTGTTCGAGGAGACGACCCGGGCACGGTTGAGGCAGAGACGCGGAACCACGTCGCTCATGTAGGTCAGGAAGGCGTCCGGCGTGACGACGCCCGGAACGCGGAACCACGGCGTACGGACGCGGCACTTGTACCGCTCCGCATAGCCCAGATCTTCTCCCGCCGTCACATAGGCACGCTCAGACCGGGTCAGTCGGTCTCCTGGGAGCCAGAGAAGGCAACGCTCTTCCTGGGCCTGGATCCGCGCGATGTCCTTGGACGTGATCTGCAGGCCGGGAATCTGGCGCGCCCGGATCAAGGCCGGCCGAAGAGAGGACTTGGGGAGACGCCGGCGGGCCGCCTCCTCAGGAGTCAGCACGAAGTACTCGTTGGCTCCGCTGACGAAACCGATGTTCGCCTTCCCGACTTCTCCGAGCGGATTGAAGAGAGCATGCTCCTCAAGGTGGTCGAGAATGGCCACTCCGGGGTGGGCCGCATAACCTGGAATCCATTTCTCCGGTTCCTCACCCGGCTCGAAGAGCTCTGCCCTGGCCAGAACTGGCCTCAGATCCCGGAGATCTGAGGCCGACTCCACCTCGGTCAGACCCAGCCGGCCCGGTCCCTTCTCCTTGCCCGCCGCGAGGAGGACCACCACCTCTTCCTGGACGCCGGGAAAGACCGACTGCCGGAAAGAGATGACGTGGGTTTCTTCGAAGGAGAGGCGCAGATGTTCCCGGAGAGGGGCCGCATACGTGGTATGGATCAACTCGGCAGGCAGGATCAGGGCGAGGCGTCCTCCCGGCTTCAGGAACGCCACGGCGTGAGCCACGAAGTGGGCCCACGAGGATGCGAGGCGAGTTAGCTGCACTCCCGCATGGAGAGCGCGTTCCAAGGCTTCGAGCCGAGCCCTCCCGGCGAAATCCTGATAGCGGATGTAGGGGGGGTTGCCAAGGACGACGTCAACTCCCTTGGAGACGGCAAAGAGGCTGCCCGGGGAATGCAGCGAGAAAAAACTGGCTGTGCCGATGTTGCCGAATGGCAGACCGAGCTCGGCAACGAGGCGGTCCCGGGTGAATTGAGCGGCCTCAGGGTTCAAGTCGACGGCGTGAAGAAGAGAGGCCGTCCCCTCAGGGCTGGATCCCAGGCTGCGCAGCCTGCGCACAGCGGCTTCCAGGAAGACCCCATCCCCACAGGATGGATCGAGAACTGATTGGTCGGCTCGGGTGAGGGCCCAGGCCACCATGGGCTCGACAAGAGACGGAGGCGAGTAGAAGGCGCCGAGGTTCTTGCGCTGACGCCGCTCTACTGGACTGCTCGTCACCATCGTAGAAAGCATGTCATCTCCCAATCTCCCAGCCAAACGTGCCCAGCGACTAGGCATGCTACCACGAATCACCGCCGCACTCCCGCCTCTCCTTCACTCCTGGAACACCGGCCGCACGGTCACAATCGACCGGGTACAATCCCCAACCATGCGCCTTCTCCTGCCCCTTCTCGCCGCCGCCCTCTCCCTGTCCGCCGAGGCGCCCCGCCCGGTCGCCGAGCCGGCGGTGGCCCTGCGGAACCTGGGCCTCGCGCAGCTCGAAAACGAGCAGCCCGGCCAGGCCGGGGAGACCTTCGAAAAGCTCGCGAAGATCGAGCCGGGCGATCCCCTTCCGTTCGCGGATCTGGCGGTCGCGCTCCTGCGCCAGCAGAAGCCCGAGGAGGCCAAGGCCGCGATCGCACAGGCCCTCGCCAAGGCGCCGGGGCGGGGCGATCTCCTGGCGATCCAGGGCGACATCTTTCAGGCTGCCGGGGAGGAGGCGGAGGCTCTGGCCGCGTACCGCAAGGCCGCGGCGGCGGACCCGGACCGCGTCACCACGTGGTACTCCGTGTACCGCCAGGCGTCCTCCTCGGCCGATCCTGAGGCGGAGGCGGTGCGGGCCGAGGCTCTGCGGGCGTTGGAGCGCCTGCGTCCGGACAACCTCGTCGTCCTGATCCAGTCGGGGCAGCGGGCCATCCAGGCGGAGGACCGGGCCGCGGCCACGAAGGCGTTTCTCCGCGTGCGGGAGCTTCTCGGGCCGCCGCCGCCCCAGGCCGCGCCCGTCCTCCAGCAGGTGATGGAGGCGCTGGAGGCGGGGGAGGTGCCGAAGGCCCGGGTCCCCGCGCTCCGGCTCGACAACGTGCTCAAGCCCACGCCCGCCTACCAGCAGGGGCTGCGCGAGCTGACCTTCGGCATCCAGGGGATCCCCGTGGAGCGGTTCGCGAACGAGCCGCCCCCGGCGACCTTCGGCGATCCCGCGCCGGTCACCTTCCGAGCCGCTTCCGTGGCCGCGGATGCGACGGCCAGCGTTGCCGCGGGAGACTTCGACGGCGACGACCGGCCGGACCTCGCGCGCTTGACGGCGGGGGAGGCTCCGCGGCTGGAGATCCGCAAAAGCGCCGGGGACGGCAAGCCCGTCCCGGGTCCGGAAGCCCCGGGCGTCGCGAGGCTCCTCGCGGCCGACCTGGACAACGACGGCAAGCTCGATCTGATCGGCTCCGGACGCGAGCGCCTCGTCTTCTGGCGCGGCCGGGGGGACGGCACGTTCGAGGACGCCACCGCGGCCGCGGGGCTGGGCCCGGCCCGGGGCGAGGCGGCCACCGTGGCGGACTTCGATCTCGAGGGGGATCTGGACCTCGCCTTGCCCGGAGAGCTCTTCCGGAACGCTCTTGAAGGGCCTTTCGAAGCCGTGGGCGCGCAGGCGTTCCCCGGCAAGCTTCCGGGGGAGATCCGCAACCTCGTGGCGAGCGACCTCGACCGGGACGGCGATCCGGACCTCGTGATCGCTCACTCCCAGGGGATCGCCTGGCTCGACAACCTGCGCCAGGGGAGGTTCGCGGACCGTACCGCCGCGGCGGGGCTGGGGAGCGCCGGCGCAGCCCAGGCCGTCGCGAGCGCGGACCTGGACAACGACGGCCTCCCCGATCTGCTCGTGGCCGGCGCGGGCCTCACCGCCTGGCACAACCTGGGAGGAGGGCGTTTCGCTCCCTGGCCGCTCGAAGGGCTTCCGCAGGGAAACCCACTGTCCCTGGTGATCGCCCTGGACGCCGACAACGACGGCCGCCTGGACCTCGCCGTGGCCGGTCCCAAGGATCTCTTCGTCCTCGCCCAGCGGGGAACGCGCGAGAAGCCGTCCTTTGTGGCGCTTCCGATGGAAGGGGCACCCCCGGGGACCGCGACCCTGGCCGCCGCGGATCTGGACGGCGACGGCGATCCGGACCTGGCTGCCGGAGGGCCTGCGGGGCTTCACCGCCTGGAGAATTCCGGGGGGAACAAGAACCGCTGGCTCGCGGTGCGCCTGCGCGGCCTCACCCAGGGGAACGGCAAGAACAACGTCTTCGGCCTGGGCGCGACGATCGAGGTGCGGGACGGCGCCGCCTACCAGTTCCGCGAGGCCGCCGGGCCGGTGACCCACATCGGGCTCGGCCAGCGCCCCGAGGCCGACGTGCTGCGGGTCGTGTGGACCAACGGCGTTCCCCAGAACCGGCTCGACGTGAAGGGAGACCAGCGGATCGTGGAGGAGCAGGTCCTCAAAGGGAGCTGCCCCTTCCTCTACGCCTGGAACGGCGAGGCTTTCGCCTTCGTGACCGACCTCCTCTGGAACTCGCCCGTAGGGCTCCCCGTGGCGCCGGGCGTGTGGGCCGGGGCCGATCCCGGCGAGCTCGTGCGGGTGGACGGCGTGAAGGCGGAGGACGGCCTCTACCGCCTGCGCCTGACCGAGGAGCTGTGGGAGGCCGCTTTCTTCGACGCCGCCCGCCTCTGGGTGGTGGATTCTCCCGCGGGCGTCGAGGTGGCGAGCAACCTGCGGGTGATCCCCGGGGAACGCCAGCCGGACCACATTCTCGGCAGCCGTGCCGTTCGCCCCGTGGCCGCCGCGTGGGACGGCCGGGGGCACGATGCCACGGCCCGAGTCCGCGTCCGGGACGACGTCTACGCCTCGGGCTACGAGATGAGCCCTTACCAGGGCGTGGCCAAGGCGTGGACCTTCACCTTCGACCTGGGCGAGGCCCCGGCCGCGCCGGTGCGCCTGCATCTCGACGGCTGGATCTTCCCGGCGGACGCGAGCCTGAACCTCGCCGTGGCCCAGCGCTCCGACCTGCCCTATCTCGCGCCACGCCTGGAGGTGGAGAAGGACGGCGTCTGGGAGCCGCTCCTGCCCGCCATGGGCTTCCCCGCGGGGAAGACGAAAACCATGGTGGTGGACACTCCGCCGCTGCCGCCCGGCGCGCGCCGCCTGCGCATCGTGACCTCCCTCTGGCTCGCCTGGGACCGCGTGGCCTGGACCGTGGCCCCGGCGGACGGCGAGCCGGTCGTGCAAGCCAAGCTCGCTCCGCGCGAGGCGGACCTCCGTTTCCGGGGCTTCTCCGCCCTGGTGCGTAAGGCCCCGAACGCGCCCCACGGCTACGACTACGGCCGGACATCGACGGAGTCCCCCTGGATTCCGTTCCCCGGCCGCTACACGCGCTACGGCGACGTCCTCCCGCTTCTCGAAGAGGCGGACGACCGCTCCGTCATCCTCGCCCCGGGCGACGAGATCGCCTTGACCTTCGACGCCTCCGGCCTCCCGCCCGTCCGCGAGGGCTGGGTGCGCACCGTGTTCCTCGAAAGCCACGGGTGGGACAAGGACGCGGACAGGAACACCTACGAGGCGCACACGATGGAGCCGCTGCCGTTCCGGGGGATGAAGCAGTACGGCGAGCCGTTCCCGGACACGCCCGAGATGCGGCGGTACCGGGAGGAGTGGCTGACGCGGGAGGTGCGGCCGTAGCTCCGGATTGATATCCTCCCCCCGAGATTTTCCGGACGATGACCACCGAGCCCCTCT
>DATHUD010000168.1:0-8152 GCA_035462575.1 Thermoanaerobaculia bacterium
ATGACGGGGTGGACGTCACGGTCATCGGGGGGTCCTCTTTCGCCTATGCGCTGCGCGGCGGCAAGGTGGTCGCCACGTCGGGCCCGGTCTCCGCCGGGACAATGGGGCATCTCTTCCGCGAGATCGGCATCGACTCGGTGGTGGTCCATGTCCTCGATCCCCGGGGCTTGACGGTCTGTGTGTATCCGGACGAGCCGGAGAGCGGGGGCTGGACGCTGGTGGGCCGGCGGCAGTTGCCCCTGATGGAGCTGGACTCCGGGCTCACGAACGAGGACGAGGAGGTGCAGGAGGCGCTCAGCCGGCTCCTGCCTTGGGAGAGCCTCGCGCCGGACGACGTGAAGGACCTGTTGGCGCGGCTGCGGCCGGTGGTCGCCAAGTCGGGCCCGCCTCCGGCTTCCTTCTGGACGCTCCTGCTGCAGGAGCCCGAGGAGGAAGAGGTCATGGAGGTGGGGGGGCTCGATCCTCTGCGTGCCCTGGTCTCTCATCCGAGCTGGCGGCGCGCTCTGGGGTTCGGCCTGTTCGATGAAGATCCCGGACTGACCCCCGGGGAGACCTATCAATATCGGATCACCGGCGATTTTCCGCTGGCGGACCGGACCGACGAGCTCTACGGCTTCCACACCGTGCCCACGGGGACGGCGCTGCCGGCGGTGTTCCACCTCGGGGATCTGGGGCTGCGGCTCCCCCGGCCGACGCGCGTGGAGCTGGCGTGGGACCCGTCGGGCGGGACTCCCGCCGTGGGCCGCCGGGGCCTTCGCCTGGAGGCGTCTTCCGATTCCCCCTGGCTCCTTCCGTGGCTCGGGGATTCGAGCCTGGTGCTCGATTTCCCCCGGCCGGTGCGGGTGTTGGATCTGGAGCTCGAGGAAGGACACAGCCTCAAGTGGCGGGCCGGGAGCATGGGGCTGGGACCGGTGGAGTCGGGAGTCGTGGCTCCGGGGGCCCGGCCGCGCCTCGAATTCAGCACGCCCCGGGAGCAGATCCGGCTGGAGGGGAAGGGGCTGCTATTCAGCCTCCGCGTGCCGGCCGATCCCAATTTCCCACCGGACAAGCCGGTGCCGCTTTCGATCCTCCTGCCGCCGGTGAAGTACGACGACACGCCGCGGCCCGCTCCACCGGTGTTCGTGGCGGCGCAGAGCCTTCAGAAGCCGGCGACGCAGACGACCGGGGCGCCTCCGCCGCGGGAGGCGCTCGGGCTCGAGGTGGTGTGGCGGCCCGCGCTCCTGGGCGGGCTCGACGTGTTCCCGCCGGCCACGGACGTGGCCCCGCCGGTGGAGGCGACGCTCTTCGAGGTCGAGCACCGGGAGGAGAAGGAGTCGGGGGACCCGATCTCCGATTGGACGCCGATCCTGCCCCCGCCGGAGGAGAACTGGATGACGGGGGACCGGGATCAGACGGTCCATGAGAACCGGCCGTTCCCGGGGGCGGACCTTCTGGAGCTCTTCCCCGAGGAGGGCAAGGAGACGCCCGGAGACAAGCTCGACCTGCGCTGGCGCGACGTGTTCGATTTCCCCGAAGGTTTGCCGGAAGGAACGGATCTCCATCGCAAGCCTCCCGGCCCAGGCGGGTTCCACCGGTACCGGATCCGCGCCGTAGACACGGTGGGGCGTCCCGGGGACGACTGGACGGAGAGCGACGCGGTGCGGCTGGAGAAGCGGGTGCCGCCGCCCGTGCCGGTGGGGCCGGATCCTGACGCCGACGCGGACCCGCTCCCTTCGCCCCGCGGCGTGCAGGCGCGCGTGCTGGTGCCCGGAGCGCCGGACATGACGCCGGCGGAGATCGCGCTCCTCGGCACGTCGCAGAACGCCATCGTGCTGCGCTGGGGCTGGCACGGGGAGCAACGGGAGCAGGACCCGTACGTGACGGAGCTCCGGGTCTACGCGCGGCGCGGCGATCTCGATTCGGTGACCGGCCGGATCACGCAGGTGACGAACGCCGGGCCGGGGAGTTTCGACGTGAGGCTGGAGATGGACCGGCCGGTCGCCGCCGGCGCGGCCGAGCGCGTCTACGTGCAGGCGCCGGAGACGTTCCGGGTGGACAGCCATGGCACGGGGACGGTGTTCACGGCCCGGCTTTCGACCCGCCTGGTGATGCCCGGCGGGGCGTTCCCGGCGCCCGCGATCGGCCCGGTGCGGCTCCCGGTGCGCCTCTCCGCGGACCAGAGCAAGCCTCCGGCCTGGAACGAGCGGGTGCAGGTGGTGCCGCTGACGGCCGCCACGAGCTACCAGGTGGTGCTGCGAAACCGTTTGGAGCTTTCGGAGGCTCATCCGAAGGACACCGTCTGGGTGGGGGTGAGCGCGGCGGACGGTGAGGATTACGTCGCCGACCTGTTCCCCGGCGGCAGCCGGCCAGGCAACGAGAGCCCGATCGTGCCGGTGCGCTGCGACGGGCGGCATCTGGCTCCGCCAGTGCTTCCGGAAATCCCGCCGCCTCTGGGTGCAGTGCCGCGGGTGCGCGCTCCGGAGCCCCGCGGCCGGGAGGTGGTCTTCGATCTCGATCTGACCGGCCGGGTGCCGGGCAATCCGTTCGCCTCCGGGTCGCCGGTGCGGCCGGAGCGGGTGTCGGCGGGCGCGGTGTTCCGGGCTCTCCGGGTGGACTCGACCGGCCGCATTCTGGCCCGGTCGCCCGAGCCCGCCCAGCCCGGGGAGGTGGAGGTCCAACTCGGTCAGGAGCTCGCTCCCACGGACCGGGACGCGATCCGGTCCGCCCTCGAGGACTTCGACCTGGCCGGGCTCGCGGACCGGTACGTCCTGTATCTCGCGAGCCGCCATCCCTACCGCAACCGTCTGTTCGAGCCCGCGACGCCGGACACGGTCCCCTTCGGGCCGTTCCGCCAGGAGCTGCCGGGCGCGGGGGAGCGCTACGTCTACCGCCTGCGCCGGGGGAACGCGGCGGGCCGTCTTTCCCAGGGGGCGCAGGTGGCGACCGTAATCGTGCGGGTGCCCTCGCCGGTGCCGGGCGCGCCGCCGGTGCGCGTGCCCGCCGCGGCGGCCGATCCACCGGGGTTGCTTCGCATGCGGGTGCCGGGAGACGCCGAGGTCACCCACGCGGTGGTCTTCGAGACGGCGCCACCCTCGACCCGCGGCCCCGTGCGCCCGGCCGAGCTGCTGCGGGCGCCGGACTCGACGGACCCCGGCCGGCTGCGGCTGCGCACGGCGGAGGGGACGCTCGTGGCGGCGCGGGTGGTGGACCTCTCCGGTCCCGAGGTGACGGTGGAGGCGGATGGATCGCGGACCTTCACCTCGGAGGCCGAGGAGGGGGAGACGCGGATCGTCTGGGCCGTGAGTGTGACCGAGGACGGCATCCCGTCGCTCCTCGCGGGTCCCTGGGGGGTCGCCTCCCCCGCAACCGTGAACCCTTGAGGAGGAGCCGGCGATGAGCAGCTTCGTCCCACCGTTCAATCCGGCTCAGGCGACCTCCCCCGGGGAGGTGCGCGCGACGCTCCCCGATCCCGACTCGACGGGTGAGGTGGTCCGTCCCGGCGTGGCCCGCTATGCCGGACCGGGCCTCGCGGTCCTGAAGGTCACCCTCGCGGGCGGCTCCCTGGTCGCCCCGGCGGCCGGCACGGTGCGCCTGATCCCCAACGTCTCTCTGGACGGCCAGGACCGGACGCTCGTCGAGCTGTCGCCGCTCCCGTTCGGCATGGTTCCGGTCCTGCGCGGGCTGGGGGCTTCCGGGCTGCCCACGTTCTATCTCTGGGCGAACGGCGTCACCGTCACGGAGCACGCCTTCGTGGCGGCCGGGGCGGCGCTCGCCCCCGCGGTCTCCGGCCCCGCGTACGTGGGCGTGGTCTTCCAGGACCGGGTGGATTCTCCGCCCTGGAGCTGGATCGAGCGGCTGGGCGCGGCGATGACGGCCGCGGGGGAGAACGCCTCGGACTGGAACGGGTTGAATGCCCTCCAGCCGGCGGCACCGCGGGTGCTGGCGCTGGACCACGCGGGCCGGCCGCTCGGCGCGGGCGCGGCCTTCGAGGTGCGCACGGCGCCTCCCAACGGACCTTTCGGAGCGCCCGTGACGGTCACGCTCGGCGCGGGCTCCGACCTGGCCGCCGTGCCCGGGGTCGACCTGTTCCCCACGGACGGCTCGCGCGTGGAGGTGCGCTGGAAACCGGCCGGCACGCCTCTCCCAGTGCAGGCGCTTTCCGAGACACGGGCGAGCACGGTGCCCGGCGGATGGCTGCCGCTTTCCCAGGCCGCGCTGCCCAGCCGGCGCGGCCGGATTCAGGTGCTGGACGCGGACCGCTGGTTCGCGCCGCGGCCGGCGGACATCGCCCTGCCGCGCTTCCATCCGGGGAGCCGCCTGGAGCCGCTGGTGGACGGCCATGAGACTTACCGCCGGCTCGTGGCCGACCTCAAGGCGAGCGCCCGGCCGGCCGATGCCGGGGGGCCGTTCGGCGCGCACCTCGCGGGCTGGGCGTTCCGCGATTTCGCGCTGATCCCCGGCGACGAGAACAGCCATGGGATCCGGCTGATCCAGCAGATCCTGGGAGCCGGAGGCCAGGCGCGGGTGCTGGTCAACAAGCTCCTCATGCTGGAGGACGAGGACGCGTTCCTCGGCAACCTCGCGGGCGGGCTCGGCCTGCTCCTGATGCTCACGCCGGTGGCCGAGGTCATTTCCGAGAAGTACCGCCAGCTCGTGGGGCAGGACGGGATCGGGTACGTGGCGCAGCTCACCGCCCGGAGCCTGGCGGCGGCCCTCCTCCTGAACCTGCAGAGCTTCCCCCTGACCGGCAACCTCCTGAACGAGCTGGTGGAGGACGGGCTGCGCTTCTTCAACGCGGCCAACGCCCTGCAACCCGGGATCGCGCTCCTGTCGCGCCATCCGGCGCGGCTGGGCGACAACCCGGTCGCCGATCCCGACGCCTTCACCGGCAGCCTCTTCGAGCTGTCGGACCTGATCGACCGCTTCGGCACCTGGCACAACAAGTTCCAGGTCGTGCGGCGCGCGCCGGACTCGATCGAGCCCAACGAGCACATCGCCTATCTGGGCGGGATCGACATCAACACGAACCGGATGGACAACCCGGGCCACCAGGTCGCGGCGCCGTATCACGACGTGCACGCGCGGGTCACCGGCCCGGCGGCGGCGGACGTCTTCGCCAGCTTCGCCGAGCGCTGGGAGTACGACCGCGCGGCCGAGGGCGGAACGGTCACCCCGGCGCTCGTGACGCCGCTGCCGCAGAACCTGCCGGTCCAGCCGGCCGGGCACGTGGTCCAGATCGGGCGCACCTATCTGAAGCGCAACGCCGCGGGCCAGCCACCGCTCCCCTTCGCCCCCACGGGCGAGAAGGTGATCCACGACTCGCTCCTGCGCGCGGTCACCGAGGCGCAGGAGTACATCTACATCGAGGACCAGTACTTCACGCCGCCTTCCCGCCGGCCGGGCTTCCCCGGGAATCCCGCCGTCTTCTTCGACGCCCTGGAGGCGGCTTCGGATCACTGCAAGCGCCTGATCGTGGTGGGGCCGACCGGCGGCGGCGGGCAGCCGTTCGGCCTGGACCGGCGGCGGATCCTGCTGAACCGCCTGGCCGACGCCTGGGGCGACCGCTTCATCACCGGCGCGCCGCACCGGCGCCCGTATCTGCCGCCCGCGACCCGGACCGCGAGCCAGGGGCGCTGCCTGCTCTACGAGAACGTCGACGCGACGAGCGGCGTGCTGCGCGTGGGGCCGCTCGTCCGCGTGCCGGAGCCCCCGTTCTGGCTGTGGATCGACGGCGAGGTGATGCTCGCGAGCGAGGCCGCGCCGGACGGCAAGGTCGACGACGTGCCGGTCGTGCGGGTGGAGGTGCTGCGCGCCGGAATCTCCGGGGGCTCCTGGGGGGTGCTGACGCGGCCCCACAGGAAGGGCGCCCCGGTGACCATGGCGCAGATCGCGAGCATCTTCGTCCACGCCAAGATGACGATCGTCGACGACGTGTTCGTGACGATCGGCTCGGCCAACCTGAACCGGCGGGGCTTCTTCCACGACGGCGAGATCAACGCCTTCGCGGTTCCCCAGGCCCTGCGCGCGGCGGCGGACAACCCGGCGCGGCGCCTGCGGACGCTCCTCTGGGCCGAGCACCTGGGGCTGCCGCCCGAGATGGGCCCGGCGCTCCTTTCCGACCCCATCGCCGCCTTCGACCTCTTCCGGCGGACCCGGTCGGAGGGCCAGCGGCTCGTCCCCTTCGACCAGGTGGACATCCAGCTCCAGCTCGGCCTTTCCGAGGACTCGAGCCCGGCGTTCGCGCTCATAAAGGGCTTTTTAGGGGTCACGACCGAGATCCTGACGCCCACGATCTGGAACACCTTGATCGACCCGCCCACGTTGGACGACGTGGCGCGCAACAACGACCCGTTCGAGGAGTAAGGCCATGAACTTCTATCAGCTCCTCGGTGTTGCGAACGCTCCGGCCGCCGCCGACCGCTGGCCGCGCAACCGCGTGCAGGACGTGCTCGGGGATACGAGCAACGACCCGGACGATTTCCTCGCGCTCATGGAGTACCTCCAGGGGTCGCTGCAGATCAGGAACGTCCTGCCCGGCGCGGCCGTGGACCCTGACGGCGTCGGCCCGAAGCGCGTGGGCCTCTCCGCGGAGGTGGTGATCCAGAGCACGGGAGCCCCCCGTCCGCTCGTCCTGCGCCAGATGCCGGACGTCGCCTTCCACCTGATCGACACGGCCCCCGGCAAGCCGGCGCGGCTGTTCGTCACAGAGAGCGACTCCGGGGTCGAGGTGATCCTCGAAGGCGTGCCGGTCGAGATCAGGATCCCGAGCGACCTCCTGGGGCCTCTCCCCACGAAGCAGCAGTTGGAAAACCTGCCGCCGTCCGGCGAGCTCGAGATCCGGACGACGCCCGAGGAGGCCCTCTTCACCGCGGGAACGCTCGACAGCCTGGAGGTGGTGCTCCGGCTCGTCGATCCCTCATCGATCAAGGTCCACGTGCGGGTGCGGATGACGGAGCAGGGGGACTTCGTGGTGGAGCCGGCGGTGCCGCTCTCGATCGGGCCGTGCACCTTCGCCGAGCTCCCCTGCCACGCGATCCACGACCTGGCGCTCTTCCCGGCTCCGCACCTCCGGGGCCACGAGGTGGAAGAGGTCGCGGTCGAGTGGGCCCGCCACCGGCTCGACCGGTGGAGCCTGGACTCGAATGCCGCGGGCGTGTACGCCGTGCGCACCCTGGACCTGGACATCACCCGCCCGCCGCTCGACGAGCTCGTGAAGCGCCTGAAGGCCGACGGCCCGGTGGAGCTGGTGCTCGAAGACCTGGCGCTCCCGGTTTTTTCCCTGCTGGTGCCCTACCCCGTCCACGGCCGGGCGGGGCTGCGCCGCCTCCTCGTCAACCCGGACGAAGAGGCGATGATGGCCTGGGACCACACGCTCGACCCGATCCACCTCGATTTCGGCGACTACCGGCTGAAGATCTTCCGGCTCCTGATCCAGACACCCGAGGACGAGGCGGCGCGCGACGTGCTCGACGCGAGCCTCGCCCTGGTGCGCCTCGAGCGGGACCAGGAGATCGTCAACGAGTCGTCCAGCTCGCTGCGCCTGGACGTCTCCGACGAGGGGCTGATCCAGCTCGGCTTCCAGCTCCCCCTGGAAGGGGAGCCGATGTTCAAGATCTTCGATCTCCAGTTCCGGTTCCTCGCGGTGCGCTTGGGGGTTGAGCTGGGCTACCGGACCACCGACGAGCTGCGCGACTCCTACGAGAAATCGTGGACCGACTACGTCCAGTTCCTGGTCGACGTCGGAATCAGCGGCCCGCCGCCGACCGCCGAGGAGTCCAAGAACAAGACCTTCTCCATCACCGACCGCTCCGGAGGGCCGATCAAGGCGGTGCTCCGAAACGTCGGCTGGGACCGCGGCCGGGGCCCGCTGGGCGGCCTCTCGGGCGAGCTCTGGCTGCCGGAGGGGATCGAGATCGTGGCCGCCCGCATCTTCCGGCTGGGGGTCGACGAGTTCGGCTTCTTCACCGACCATAACGGGGGGCGCTACCTCTCCTTCTCCGGCCAGGTGCCCATGCTCCCGCGGGCGATCCAGAGGCCGGTGACCGACGAGGAGAAAAAAGAGGGCGAAAAGTACGGCGTGCGCTACCAGCGCCTGCGCTTCCGGGTGGGAGGCAACCCCGAAGCGGCGCCCGTGCTCCTGGACGGCCTTTCGCTCAACCTCCGGATCGGCAAC
>DATHUD010000169.1:0-16722 GCA_035462575.1 Thermoanaerobaculia bacterium
GCCCTGAACCGCCGGCCGCAGATGCTCAAGGTCACGTGGAACCGCGCCTGGAGCCTCTATCCCGGGGACGTCACGGTCCGCGGCCTGAAGCTCCGGGGCGCCACGCCAACCGTGCGGTGGTCGGTCGATCTCGACAAGGCACGGGGGTGGATCGACCTGCCAGCGCTCCTCGGGAGGCAATTCCGGATCTCCGGGCTCGTGGCGGAGGGGGGGCGATCCGTCACCCTCCGCGTGCCAGCACCTCCCAGGAAGGGGCCGCCGCGGAAAAAGGCGGGGGGACGGGGGTGGACGATCCGGATCGAGGATGCCTCGGTCTCGCGCGTCCAGGCGCTCGGCTATCAACGGTTTCTCCTGGAAGGGGAGGGCCGGATGACCGGGGGATTCTCGCTCGTCACCCGGGGAGGGCCCTTCCAACTGCACCGGACGACGCTCCGGATGCCCCAGGGCCGGCTGTCCCTGGACGGCGCGCCCGTCGCCCGCGGCGTCGACACGGACGCGGAGATCCGGATCGATTCCTACCGCCGCCGGGAGCACCCGGGCATCCAGGGATGGAACTTCGTCTCCGGCAGCCTCCAGGCCACGGGGCAGGTCCCCGACCTTCCGATCCTCGAAGCGCTGGGCGACCCGGGGCGGGGCGGGGCGGGGGGCCCGATGAAGGTGGATCTTCGGATGGAGCGCGGGCTCTTCGCGCCGGGGAGCCGGCTCGCGTTCCGCGCTCCGCGCCAAGGGGACCTGGAGCCGCTTACGATCGACGCCTCCGTCTCCGCTCCGGGCGGCCCCGGTCTCGTGATCCGGGCCGCCTCGCGGGGGCTCACCATCGGCCGGCGCAAGGAGGGGCCTCCCCTCCTGCGGACCGGGGCCGCGCGGATGGCCGCCGTGACGTCCGAGCTGCGGGCGAGCCGCCTCTTCGGCGTGGTCCGCCAGCTCAAGCCCGGCAGCCGGCTCGAGCCCGGAGTCCTGGACGGCGAGTTGGTGATCGACGATCTGGACCTCTACGTCACCGGGGGACGGGTCTCCTGGCGCATGGAGATCGACCGGGGGACGGGGCGGCTCGACCTGCCCGCGCTGCTGCGCCGGGAGCTCCTTCTGGACGGGGTGCGGGCCGAGGGGATCACCGGGCAGGCGAAACTGACCGTTCCGGTTCCGGGGACGGGGCGCCCACCGTGGCTCGTGGCTCTGTCGGATGCCCGGTTCACCTCCGTCCGGGAGCTCGGGTTCGAGAATTTCCGCCTCTCCGGAGACGGCCAGGTCGAGGCGAACGTCACCTCGGCCGGCGGGAAGCTCTCCGTGGAACAGGCCGGCGTCGCCCTGAAGGCCGGCCGGCTGCGGATGGGGGAGGAGACGGTCGCGGACGGGCTCTCCCTCAAAACCGAGCTCCGGATGGTGCCGTTCGTCCCCGGGGCGGTCAGCGAGGCCGGATTTCTGCGCG
The DNA here is from genome assembly GCA_035462575.1 of Thermoanaerobaculia bacterium. GTDB lineage: Bacteria > Acidobacteriota > Thermoanaerobaculia > Multivoradales > UBA5704 > DATARR01. The sequence goes on from DATHUD010000169.1 coordinate 1,430, forward strand.
GGGTCTCCGGAGGGGTGAGCCTCCAGGGCCGGATCGCCTCCCTGGGGTTTCTCCATCGCTACTTTGAGCGGGCGTCCTGGCTCCGCATCCAGGGGCAGGGCACGCTCGACGCGGACGTCCGTCTGCAAGAGGGGCGTCTCCTCCCCGGGACGCGCCTCGCGGTCCGCGCCTCCCGCCTCAAGGCCAGTGTTCTGGACGTGCTGGCGACCGGCTCGGCCTCCCTCCGGGGCGCGGTGCGGGACCAGGACGCAGAGCTCGCCGTGGCGTTCGATCGCTTCGCGGTCGCTCCCAACGAGGGAAAGAGCCCGTCGTCCTACCTCCGGGGCCGGGGGCTCCGCGTCACCGTCCTCTCGAAGGATCTGGACCTCGCGACCCCGGTCTCCGACCTCCGGGCGCGGGTGGACCTGGCGGACGGCGAGGTGCCGGACCTCTCGGTCTACAACGACTTCCTGCCGGCGGGCGCGGGCGTCTCGATCCTCTCGGGAGCGGGGAGGGTGCGCCTCGGCCTGTCTCTGGACGCCGCGAAGCAGACCGGGCAGGGCACGGCCACGCTCTCCTCGGACGCGGCGGCGTTCCGCTTTCAGGACCTCACGGTGGCGGGCCGCCTGGGAGTCCGCGGCGTGATCTCCACCTCGGACCTCGAAAGCCGCCGCTTCCAGCTCGCCGGCACCAACCTCACCCTGGACGGGGTCACGTACGAGTCGGCCGGAGAGGAGGCGCGGGAGGAGAAGAACGATCAGGACTGGTGGGCCCGCGCGGAGCTGACGGACGGCTCGATGCTGTGGAAGAAGCCGCTCGTTCTGGACGGCACGGTGCGGATGAAGATGAAGAGCGCAGACCCGATCCTCGCGCTCTTCGCCCAGAAGAAGCGGTATCTCGGATGGTTCCAGGATCTGGTCACCATCGAGGACATCACCGCCGCGGGGAAGCTGCGGCTGGACAACGACGTGCTGGAGGTCTCCCCCCTCCAGGTCCTCGGGAACCGCTTCGACCTCCGTTCCCGGCTGCGGTTCTCCCGGGCAGGCGCCCAGGGGGATCTCTACGTCCGCTACCGCCGCCTCTCGGTCGGGGTCGAGCTCGACAAGGGGAAGAGGAATTTCAAGCTCCGCCGCCCCCTCGAGTGGTACGAGGGCCGGTCGGGTGGCCCGTAGCCTCAAGCCCACGCAAGGAATTTGTAAGGAATGTAAAACCTGCCAACCGCTCTCGGGACCGGGTGCTATCCTCGTCACGATGCGCCGGTTCCTCCCCTTCGCGGTCCCCGCCCTGCTGCTCTTCCTCCTGGCCTCCCTGGCCACGCTCCAGTACCGCTGGATCGGCCAGGTGAGCGCCCTGGAGCGCCAGCGCATGGAGGAGAGCCTGCGGACCGCGGCGGTCGAGCTCTCCGACGATTTCGACCGGGAGCTCGCGCGCGCCCTGGCCTACTTCCACGATCCCCGGACGCGGGACGAGGAGAGCGCGGAGGGGAGCGTTCTGGATCTCGAGCGCTGGCGAGCCGAGGCGCCGTATCCCGGGCTCCTGGGAGAGGTCTACCGCATCGCCCCGGACGGCTCGGGGGCGCCCGGCCTCTCCTGTCTGCGGGAGAGCGAGCGGCGCTTCGCGCCCTGCCCGTGGCCGGCCGATCTCGAGCCCCTGCGGCGGAGGATCTCCGCGCACCGCGCGTCGGGCCACCCCCTGGCCGGTCTGCCGGTGGACCCGTCGCTCCCCGGTCTCGTCTTTTCCGCGACTCGTCGCTTCTCCTCCGAAGGTCCCGCCCAGGCGCTCCTCGTTGTCCGGCTGGACCGGAAGGTGATCCGCGAGGAGCTCCTGCCCGCTCTCACCCAGCGCCACTTCGGGAACCTGGGCTCGACCGTGACGGTGATCGACGGAGAGGGTGAGGTGATCTACCGCTCCGGTCCCGCGGAGGGGGATGCCCGCTCCGGGGACGTCTCCCAGCCCCTGTTCGTGCTCCGGCCCTTCGAGGAGCTGCGGGAGCTCCACGGGCTGCACGGAGGGCGGCACGGGCGAAAGATCCGGATCCTCCATGCTCCCGAGGGCCTCCTCATGAAGCGGCGGAGCCACGAAGCGATGGGGCCGGATGCGCCGTGGCAGCTTGTCGTCCGTCACCGCGACGGCTCGCTCGAGGCCGCGGTGGCGCGGGTGCGGCATCAGAACCTCGCGGTGAGCCTGGGGATCGTCGCCCTCCTGGGGGCCACGATCGCCCTGCTCCTCGCCGCCACCCAGCGAGCCCAGCGGCTCGCCCGCCAGCAGCTCGAATTCGTGGCGGGCGTCTCCCACGAGCTCAACACCCCGCTCGCCGCCATCCGCTCGGCCGGGCAGAACCTGGCGGACGGCGTGGTGGCGGACGATCCCCAGGTGCGGCGCTACGGCGACCTCGTGGTGCGCGAGGGGAGGCGGCTCTCGGCCATGGTGGGGCAGGTCCTGGAGTTCGCGGGCATCCAGGCGGGGCGGCGGAGCTACCGGCCGCAGCCGGCAGAGGTGGCGGAGATCGTCGACGGGGCGCTCGCCGACTGCGCGGACGCGCTCACGGCGAACGGCGTGCGAGTGGAGACGGACATCCCCGGAGACCTCCCTCCCGTGATGGCCGATCCGGAGGCCCTGCGCCGGGCCGTGCGGAACCTGGTCGAGAACGCGGTCAAGTATGGCGGGTCCGAGAGATGGGTCGGCGTCCGCGCGCGGCTTGAAGGGCGGGAGGTCGCCGTGACCGTCGAGGACCGGGGGCCGGGCATCCCGGCCCGGGAGCGGTCGCGGATCTTCGAGCCGTTCTACCGGGGAGCCCACGCCGCCGTGGGGAACATCCCCGGGAGCGGCCTGGGCCTTGCCATCGTGCGGCACGTGGCCGCAAAGCACGGCGGGCGGGTGACTGTCGAGAGCGGCTCTGGGGGGCAGGGGAGCGCCTTCACGATTCGCCTCCCGGCCGGGGAGGAATTGGAGGCTGCTGCGGCTCCGGCCGAGGTGGTCTCGTGAAGGACCTAAAGGACCTAAAGGACTCAAAGGACGAAAACGCTTCCCTGTCCTTTAGGTCTTTTAGGTCCTTTAGGTCCTTTTGGGAGGGCCCCCGTGGAAACTCTGGATAGAACCGACCCCACTCCCGCCGGAGCCCGCCGCATCCTCCTCGTCGAGGACGAGCCGGGCCTCGTCCTCCCGTTGACCGATCGCCTCGTCCGCGAGGGATACCTCGTGGAGACCTCGGGCGACGGGCTCGACGGGCTGGAGCGGGCCGTGTCCGGCTCGTTCGATCTCGTGATCCTGGACGTGATGCTCCCGGGCAAGAACGGCTTCGACGTCTGCCGCGACCTGCGGCAGCGCGGGGTCGAGACCCCGGTCTTGATGCTCACCGCGCGCGGGCAGGTGGTGGACCGGGTGGTGGGGTTGAAGCTCGGGGCGGACGACTACGTGACCAAGCCCTTCGAGATGATGGAGCTCCTCGCCCGCGTCGAGGCGCTCCTGCGCCGCTCCCGGGCCACGGTCTCCCCCTCTGCGGGGACCTACTCCTTCGGCGATATCCGGGTCGACTTCCGGCGCGCGGAGGTGACCCGGAAGGGCGAGCCCTTGGCCCTCTCGGGGCTCGAATTCAAGCTCCTCACCTACTTCATCCAGCACCGGGGGGCCGCGCTCTCCAGAGACGAGCTCCTCGACCGCGTCTGGGGCTACGACGCGACCCCCACCACCCGCACCGTGGACGTCCACGTGGCCTCGCTGCGCCAGAAGCTGGAAGAGAATCCGTCGCGGCCCGAGCACATCGTCACGGTCCACCGGCTGGGCTACAAGTTCGTCGGCTGACCCGAGCTTTACATCCCTTACAGAAGTTTTGCCCACCCTTGCGGATTCGGATGGCCGCCGGGCCCTATGCTGGGATCGTCAACAACGGGCGCCGACCCCTGCGGCGCTTTGAAAAAGGAGATCGGCACCATGACTCTGAAGCGCACTCTCATCGTCGCAAGCTGCCTCGCGGTTCTTCTCGCCACCGTCGCCTTCGCCCAGCACGGCCCGGGCGGCCCCGTGTTCATGAAGAGGATGCATCATGGCGGCGGCGGTCATCACACCGAAATGCTGGTCGAGCACCTCGGGCTCAACGACTCCCAGAAGGCCACGTTCGAGAAGCTCCAGGCCGAGATGAATGTCAAGGTCGAGCCCCTTCTGGAACAGCACCGGCAGATCTTCGAAGAGACCCACGAGGCCCTGGAGGCCGGCAACGCCGATCCCACCGAGCTCGGGAACCGGATGATCGCGGGCTGGGAGCTGATGAAGCAGGTCCGGGCGGCCCACCAGGAGCTGCTGACCCAGCTCTCCACCGTGCTGACCGCCGAGCAGAAGACGAAGCTCGAAGAGATGAAGGAGCGCCATCAGAAGATGCGCGTCAGGATGATCTCGCACCCGGGGCACTGATCCCCGGAGCCGGGGTGAGTCTCGCCGGTCCGGACGCGGGCCGGCGTTTTCTTTGCATGAATTTCCTCCGGACGACTCCTGACGAGGAGCACCGCCATGCACGATTTCGAAACCCGGCGTCAGGAAATGGTCAACGCGCAGATCGTCCGGCGCGGCGTGCGGGACCGGTGGGTCCTGGATGCCCTGCGGAGCGTGCCGCGCGAGCGCTTCGTGCCGGAACGTCTGGCCGAATTCGCCTACGAGGACACGCCTCTCCCCATCGCCGAAGAACAGACGATCTCCCAGCCCTACGTGGTGGCCCTGATGGCCGAGGCCCTGGAGCTTTCGCCCAGGGACCGGGTGCTCGAGATCGGCGCCGGCTCCGGCTACGCCGCGGCGGTGCTCGGCCGGATCGCCCAGGAGGTCTGGGCGGTCGAGCGCCACGAATCCCTCGCCCGCGAGGCGGCGGAGCGCCTGGCGGCCCTGGGCTACGACAACGTCCACGTTGTCCACGGGGACGGAACGCTCGGCTGGCCGGAGCGCGCGCCGTACGATGCCATCGGGGTCGCGGCTGGCGGGCCGGAGATCCCCCAGGCCCTCCTCGACCAGCTCGCCCCCGGCGGGCGGCTGGTCATCCCCATCGGGCCGGACCCGCGCACCCAGAGCCTCGTACGGGTGCGCCGCACCGAGCGCGGGCTCGTCCGGGAAGACCTGGGCGGTGTGCGCTTCGTGCCGCTCATCGGCGAGCAGGGTTGGGGCGAGGAGGCGGCCGGCGTCACCGCTCCGTCGCGAACGTTCGGCGAAAAACCTTCCCAAAACCAGGGGACTGGAGTGATCACCCCCGAGGAAACCGCGGCCGGCGTGCCCGGCAGCGGGGCCGCCCCCGAGGTCCTGGCCCGGGTGGAGCCGCCGCGCGAGGTCGTCCTCTCCCATCCCCGGCCGGTCTCTTCTCCGCAAGTCGTGGCGCATCTCCTCCGTGAAGAGGCCGAGCCCTTCGACGACATCGAGACCGCCGACCTCTCGCCGCTCCTCGAGCGGATCGGAAACAGCAAAGTGGTCCTCTTGGGCGAGGCGACCCACGGCACCTCCGAGTTCTACCGCTTCCGCGCCCGGCTCACCCGCGAGCTGATCGAAAGAAAAGGTTTCAACGTCGTGGCCGTCGAGGCCGACTGGCCGGACGCCGCGGCCATCGACCGCTACGTCCGGCACGCGGACGCCCGGGCTCCCGAGGAGCCGACCTTCTCGCGGTTCCCCACCTGGATGTGGCGCAACCGCGAGGTGCGCGATTTCGTCCACTGGCTCCACGAGCACAACGCCGGGGTCCCCGAGCCCGCGCGGCGGGCGAGCTTCCACGGGCTCGACCTCTACAGCCTCTACTCCTCGATCGCCTCCGTGATCCGCTATCTCGAAAAGGTGGACCCCGAGGCGGCGCAGGTCGCGAAGCTCCGCTACGGCTGCCTCACCCCCTGGGAGCGGGACCCCTCCCTCTACGGCCGGGCGGCCCTCACGCGGCGGTTCTCCATCTGCGAGGCCGAGGTGCTCGCGACCCTCCGGGAGATGCTTTCGAAACGTTTCGAATACATGGAGCGGGACGGCTGGAGCTTCCTGGACGCGGCGCAGAACGCCCGCCTGGTGGCGAACGCCGAGCGCTACTACCGGGCCATGTATTACGGCTCGGCCGAGTCGTGGAACCTGCGCGACACCCACATGTTCGACACTCTGGAGACGGTGCTCTCCTTCCGCGGCCCGGAGTCCAGGGCCGTCGTCTGGGCGCACAACTCGCACCTGGGCAACGCCGCGGCAACCGAGATGGGCGCGCGCGGAGAGCTCAACGTCGGTCAGCTCGCCCGCGAGCGCTTCCAGGAAGCCGCCTACCTCGTGGGCTTCGGAACCGACCACGGCACCGTGGCCGCCGCGACCGACTGGGACGGGGAGATGGAGTGGAAGCGCGTCCGCCCCGCCCACCCGGACAGCTACGAGCGCCTGTGCCACGACTCCGGGGTACCCCGCTTCCTCCTGCATCTGCGCGAGCCGGAGCGGGACGACCTGCGCGGGGAGTTGGAGTCCCCCCGCCTCGAGCGGGCGATCGGAGTGATCTACCGGCCCGAGACGGAGCTCCTCTCCCACTACTTCCAGGCGGTCCTCCCCTGGCAGTTCGACGAGTACGTCTGGTTCGACGAGACCCGCGCCGTGTCGCCGCTCGCAACCCACGAGGTCGCGGGGATGCCGGAGACGTATCCGTTCGGGTTGTGACAGGGGATTACAATAGAGAGTCTGCACAGAAGGAGGAGAACTGCATGAAAGGAAAAAGCCTTACCGCAGGAGTCACCCTGATCCTTCTCATCGTCGCTCTCGCCGGATCATCCGAGGCGCAGAGGCCCGACCCGAATTCGGAGGAGTCCCGCATCCGGGAGGGATTCCGGATCGCTCCGGTCCCGTTGCGGGTGAGAGGCAACAACCGCGATCTCGTCGGCCTCGGGAGCTACATCGTCAACGCCCAGGCGGGCTGCAACGACTGCCATACCAACCCGCCCTTCGCCGAGGGAGGCAATCCCCATGAAGGCGAGCCCGAGCAGATCAACACCGACGGCTATCTGGCGGGCGGCACGACCTTCGGGCCGTTCATCTCCCCCAACATCACCCCGGACGAAAACGGCCGGCCCGCCGGCCTGACCTTCGGCCAGTTCCTCCGGGTCATGCGCACCGGCCACGACCCGGACGACGGGCACATCCTTCAGGTCATGCCCTGGCCGGTGTACGGGAAGATGACCCGCCGCGACCTGCGGGCGGTCTACGAGTACCTGAGCGCCATCCCCTCCATCGATTCGGAGGAGTAGGCTCCTCCCCCCCAACAAACACCAGCGTGTCTCTTCGGTGCCCTGGTGTTTCTCCGGACCTGCTAAGATCAAGACGTTGATTCTAGCGGGGTGCCGTCCATGAGAACGATTCCCAGAGAGCAGGTGTTGCGCCGGATGCGGACCGAGAACGGCTGGTGGGAGGAGCCCCACCGGATCGGTGAGACGTATCTGCACCTGCGCCGCCGGGCCTACTTCGACCTTCTTTGGCCTCTCGCGACCGACCGGTCCGTCCGCCGCGCCGTCCTCCTTATGGGGCCCCGGCGGGTGGGAAAGACTGTTCTGATCCACCATGTCATCCAGCGGCTCCTTGACGAGGGTACCGAACCCCGTCGCCTCTGCTATCTCTCCGTGGACCACCCGATCTACAACGGTTGCGGGCTCCAGGATCTCCTGGAGTACTACACGGAAGCCGCCGGAGCGGACCTTTCGACCGAAGGGATCTTCGTGTTTTTCGACGAGGTCCAGTATCTGAAGGACTGGGAGGTCCATCTCAAGTCGCTCGTGGACAGCTACCCGAACGTCAAGTTCGTGGCCTCGGGCTCGGCGGCGGCGGCTCTGCGCTTGAAGAGCAACGAATCCGGGGCGGGGCGCTTCACGGATTTCCTTCTTCCTCCCCTCACGTTTTACGAGTACCTGGATCTCCTGGGAGAGATGGATCTGGTCACAGTAAACATGGAGAAAGGGGCAGATTCTGAAATCTCGGACATGAAGCGGCTCAACGACCGCTTCCTCCACTATCTGAACTTCGGTGGATATCCGGAGGTCATCTTTTCAGAGACGATCCAGTCGGACCCGGGGCGGTTCGTCAAAGGCGACATTATCGACAAGGTCCTGCTGCGCGATCTGCCTGGGCTCTACGGCATCCAGGACATCCAGGAGCTGAATTACCTGTTCACGACGCTCGCCTACAACACGGCCAACGAGGTCTCCCTGGAGCAGCTCTCCCACAGCTCGGGAGTGGCCAAGAACACGATCAAGAAGTACATCGAGTACCTGGAGGCGGCGTTCCTGATCAAGGTGGTCCACCGGATCGACCGTAACTCGAAGCGCTTCCAGCGCGCGAACTTCTTCAAGGTCTACCTGACGAACCCTTCCATGCGAAGCGCACTGTTCTCTCCGCTTGACGAGGACGACGAGGCGATGGGGCCGCTTGCTGAGACGGCGATCTTCGCCCAGTGGTTCCATGCGGACGCCGAGCTTCACTATGCGCGCTGGGACCAGGGGGAAGTTGACATCGTTCGCCTCGGTCTCGCGCAAAAGCCGGATTGGGCGGTAGAGGTGAAGTGGAGCGACCGGTATGTGGACCATCCTGGGGATCTCAAGAGCGTCATCGGATTCTGCCAGACGAACCGGCTCTCCAAGGTTACAGTCACGTCCAAGACCCGCCGGGAGGTTCGATCGGTCGAGGGAATCAGGATGGAATTTGTCCCGGCGAGTCTTTATTGCTATGTCGTCGGCTACAACAGCGTGCTGTCAGGGCGGGGGAACCGCTGGCCGCGCTAAACTCCCCCCGGTCCGGTCCACTCTTTGGGAGTATCGAGATGAAACAACTGCTCTTTTCCCTCGGCCTCGCCCTCTTGGCGGTCCCCATCCTGGCACAGCCCGCGGACGACGCGGCCCGGCTGCACGCCCTTTTTGACCGGGAGTGGGAGGTCCGCCTGAAGGAGGACCCGCTCTTTGCCACGTCCGTGGGGCGGCACGAGTACAACGCCCTCCTTCCGTCTCTGACGTTTGCCGATCTCGAGAGGCGCGCGAAGGCGGCGCAGGCGACGCTCGAAGAGCTTCAGACGATCGACCGCGCCAAGCTCGAGGCGGAGGAAGTGGTCAACTACGACATGTTCCGCCGGCAGATGGAGAACCGCATCGCGGACTTCGAGCTGGGGGACTACCAGATGCCGTTCAACGCGGACTCGGGCTTCCACACCGGATTCGCCCAGCTCCCGCGGGACGTCCCTCTGGCGACGGTGAAGGACTATGAGAACTACATCAGCCGGCTGAAGGCCTGGCCGCGGTTCGTGAACGAGGAGATCGCGCTCATGCGCCGGGGGATCGAGCGGGGGATGACCATCCCCCGGGCGGTGCTCGAAGGCTACGACTCGACGATCTCCGCCCACGTGGTGGACGATCCGGCCAAGAGCGTCTTCTGGGAGCCCTTCGCGAAGTTCCCGTCCACGGTGCCGGCCGGCGAGCAGGAGCGGCTGCGCGCGGCGGGGCGCGAGGCGGTGGCCGACGGGGCGGTCGCGGGCTACCGCGCCTTCCTCGATTTCTACCGCAAGGAGTATCTGCCCAAGGCGCGGACCACGATCGGCGCCTCGGAGCTGCCGAACGGCCGCGCCTACTATGCTCAGCAGATCCGCCAGTTCACGACGCTCGACCTGTCGCCCGAGGAGATCCACAAGATCGGCCTGGCCGAGGTCGAGCGGATCTCCGCCGAGATGCGCGAGGTGATGAAGCAGGTGGGGTTCCAGGGGGATTTCGCCGCGTTCCTGAAGCATCTGCGGACCGATCCGAGCTTCTACGCAAAGACGCCCGAGGAGCTGCTCGCGCGGGCGGCGTGGATCTCCAAGCGGATCGACGGCAAGCTCCCGTCGCTCTTCAAGACGCTGCCGCGCCTGCCCTACACGGTCGAGCCCGTGCCCGCGCACATCGCGCCCAAGTACACGTCCGGCCGCTACGTGGGGGCGCCCGAGGGGAGCCTCCAGCCCGGCATCTACTGGGTGAACACCTACAAGCTCGACAGCCGCCCGTTCTACAACCTGGAGGCGCTCACCCTTCATGAGGCCGTGCCGGGGCACCACCTTCAGATTTCGCTCTCCCACGAGCTGTCCGACCTGCCGAACTTCCGGCGCTTCTCCTACCTCTCCGCCTTCGGGGAAGGGTGGGGGCTCTACTCCGAGTGGCTCGGCCTGGAGGCGGGCTTCTACACCGACCCCTACAGCAACTTCGGCCGCTTGACCTACGAGATGTGGCGCGCCTGCCGCCTGGTGGTGGACACCGGCATGCATGCCATGGGCTGGACGCGCCAGCAGGCGATCGATTACATGGCGACCCGCACGGCTCTCCCGCTCCACGAGGTGCAGACGGAGACCGACCGTTACATCTCCTGGCCCGGGCAGGCCCTGGCCTACAAGATGGGCGAGCTCAAGATCAAGGAGCTCCGGAAGCGCGCCGAGAGCGAGTTGGGCGGCCGTTTCGACGTTCGCGAGTTCCACGACGTGGTTTTAGGCAGCGGCTCGGTGCCGCTGGACGTTTTGGAGCAGAACGTGGCGCGCTACATCGATACGGCGAAGTCCGGAGGCGAGCGGCCGGCGCGATAAGAAGGGGGACCCCTCCCCCAGCTCTCGGATGGAACCCCCACCCCCCGGCGGGGCGGGCGTGTTCCCGCCCTTCGGCGTGCCGCAGTCCATCCCGCCGCCCGGTTCCCTCGCCGGCCGGCGGAGCCAAGATGGAGACGAAAAGGAGGAACGGCCATGAACACCGGCATTCTCCACAAGGCCAGCAACGGATACCGCCAGGGTTGGGAAGAGATCGAGACGAAATGGCTCGAGCTCGAAAGCGGTCTCGCCGATGTCGCGAAGACCTCCGACTGGGTGATCCAGGAGGTCGAGTCGACCGCCGGGCTCGTCGCGGGCGAGCTTCTCCTGGGCTACAAGTGGCTCAGGAAGCTCCTCTGAGCCGTTTTCCTCCTCGGATGCCGGCCGGTGCTAGTTTGGCGCCGGCCCTTTTTCATTCCAGCAGGCCGAGCCAGCCGAGCACGGTCCACACGATCAGCGCGAGCGAGAGCACGCTCACGACGATCGCGATCCCCCAGGCGATGAAGTTGTAGACCCTCCCGTTGACGTGCTCTCCCATCAGCTCCCGGTCGTTGATCAGCCGGAGGATGGCGAAGAGCTCGATGGGGAGGAGCAGGCCGTTCAGCACGTAGACCCCGACCAGCACGTCGATCAGCGGCAGTCCGGGCAGGAGCGCCACGGCGGCTCCGAGGACGATCAGGCCCGTGAAGAGCCCCATGAACACGGGCGCCTCGGACCACGTGCGGTCCACCCCGCGCTCGATCCCCAGGGCTTCGCTCATCATGTAGGTCGTCGCGAGCGGCAGCACGCCTGCGGCGAGGAGGGAGGCGCCGAGGAGGCCGAGGCCGAAGAGCCAGCGGGCGTAGGAGCCGGCGACCGGCTCCAGAGCGAGCGCCGCGTCCGCCGCGGTTTCGACGCCGATCCCTCGCGGGAACAGGGTGGCGGCGGTGGCGATGATGATGAAGCAGGCCACGATCCCCGCGAAGACCGTGCCCGCGATCACGTCGAAGCGGGTGTAGCGGTACTCCTCGGGCGTGACCCCCTTTTCGACCACGGACGACTGCACGTAGAGCTGCATGTAGGGGGAGATCGTGGTGCCGATGAGCGCGATCAGGAGGTGGAGGTAGCCGACCTCCAGGCGCGGCCGGGGCTTCACGGTGGCGGAGAGGACTTCCCCCCATTCGGGCCGGGCGAGGAAGGCGGCGCCGATGTAGGAGAGGAAGGCCAGGGTGAGCACGAGGAAGATCTTCTCGACCCAGCCGTAGGACCCGCGGGTGACGAGGAGCCACACGAGCACGGCCGCGACCGGCACGGCGATGTAGCGGCTGACCCCGAAGAGCTCGGCGCCGGCCGCGATGCCGATGAACTCGGAGGCGATGATGCCGGCGTTGGCCACGAGGAGCGTGAAGAGGATGAACGCGGTCGTGCGCAGGGGGAATGTCTCGCGGATCAGGTCCGAAAACCCCTTGCCGGTGACGGCGCCCATGCGCGCGCTCATCTCCTGGACCACGCCCACGCAGAGGGTGACGAGCACCATGGCCCAGAGCAGGCCGTAGCCGTAGGAGGCGCCGGCCGAGGCGTAGGTCGCGATGCCGCCCGCGTCGTTGCCCGCGCTCGCGGCGAGGAGGCCGGGGCCCAGGGCCATGAAATAGGGCCAGACGCGGCGGCCGACCCGGCCCGGAGACCGGGGGGCTCTCGCGTCCCGGGGGACGTTCGGGGTGTCGCGCGCTTCCATGGGGGGCTCAGGCGAAGGTGCGGGCGCCGCGGCGCTGCCAGATCTCGGGGAGGAGCACGGCCAAGGCGTCGTCCACGGTGACGATCCCCAGGAGCCGGCCCTCCTCGCTCATCACGGGGACGGCCAGGAGGTTGTACTCGGCGAGGATCTGGGCGGCGCGGTCGGCCCGGTCCTCGGGGCCGACGCTCGGCAGGTCTTCATCCATGACCTCGGTGACCGGAGTCTCGGGCGCGGCGAGGATCAGGTTGCGCAGCCGCACGATGCCGCGCAGGCGGTCCGGGTCGTCCTGTGCCACCACGTAGACGGCGAGGAGGGGATCGGGCACCTCTTCCTGGGTGCGGATCGCCGCCAGGGCGGCGCCCACCGTGGCGCCCTCGGGCACGCGGACGAGGTCGGTCGTCAGGATGCGGCCGGCCGAGTCCTCGTCGTATTCGAGGCGGGCCTGGACATCGGCGGCCTCCTCGGGCTCCATGCGGGCGAGAAGCTGCTCGGCAACCTCTTCGTCCAGGTCTTCGAGAGCGTCGGCCGCGGCGCCGGGGGTCATCTCTTCGAGAATGTCCGCGGCGCGCTCCTGGTCCATGCCTTCGAGGAGGTCGGCCACGCGCTCGTCGCTCACCTCTTCGAGCGTCTCGGCCGCGGTCTCCTCGTCGAGCGCGGCCACGATCTCCGCGCTTTCCCGAAACGACAGGGCGTCGACGATGCGGGCGAGGTCCACGGGATTCAATTCGGCCAGGCGGTCGTAGGAGACCTTGAGCTGCACGGGCGCGGCGCTCGCGAGGTACTGGACATCCGTCCAGTCGATGATCTGGTGGCCGACGATCCGGTGGGCGAGAGTCTTGGGACCGAGGCGGCGCAGGAGGGCCTGGGCGCTGATGTCCACTCCCACCACGCGGTGGGTGCCGTCGAACGGCGTGAGCTGCACGTCGTTGACGCGCACGATACGGCGGCCGGTGATGTCGATGATCTGGTGGTCGAGCACGTCGCGGCGCAGAAGCACCTCGCCTCCGCGGCGCGAAAAGGGTTGCAGATCGACGGTCGAGGAGGTGAGCCGGGCGGTGCCGTTCAGGCTGCCCAGGTGGGCCGCGGGGACGAAGAAGCGGCGGTTGCCGTCGCGCACCACGAGGCCTGAGATCGGCGGATAGCGGTCGTCGCCGATCCGGACGATCAGATCGTCGAGCCTGCCGATCACCTCGCCGCTCTTGCCCTGGACCGGACGGTCCATCACGGACGTCAGGAAGAGCATGGCCCGCCTCCCGTATCTGAAAAACCGAGTTGATGGCTTGCGGAGGCAGAAACGTCGCTCCCCTCCATGGCGATGGTAGCACCGGACGGGCGCGGTCGGTGGAGTGAAGAACATGGACGAACACGGACTTCCACGGACCTGCACGGACAGCAAAGACCTGCACGGACGAGCTGCCGTGTTCGTCCGTGCAGGTCCGTGTCAGTCCGTGTTTGTCCTTCAGGTCCTTCTTGCGATCAGCAGCGCAAGCGCCGCCGCCCCCCCGGCCACCGCCGCCCAGCGCACCGGCGACGCTTTCCCGCCGCCGGCCCGCACCCCCTTGGACCCTGGCGGGATCTTCGCGAGCTCCGCCGCGGCGTCCGCCTTCACGCGGTTGAAGAGCTCGGGATCGCTCTTGAGAAGCTCGGCGAGCTGCCTTTTGTGGGCGAGCTCCTCGTCCGTCACATAGTGGCCGAAGGAGCGCAGGCCGGCGATCTGGAAGCCGTGCTTCTGGAACAGGTGGTACATCTCCTTGACCCGGTCCATCTCGATATTCCGGCCCAGGGTGTAGCTCTCGAAGCGCCCCTCCATGGCGAGGAGGGCGGCCTCGGCGAGGCAGGCGTAGGCTGTGCCCCGGGGGAGGCCGATGTCGTAGCCGAACTCCATGGGACCGGGGATGACCACCTCGCCGCTCTCGGTGACGAGGACGTCCGGCCGCAGGGCGGCCTCCTCGGCGGTGATGTCCGAGGGGAGGGCCACGTCGCAGATGACCGCTCCGGGCTTGCAGCGGCTGATGTCGAGCACACGCTGGCCGAAGGCGGAGGTGGCGGTGACGATCAGGTCGCAGTCGCCGGCGAGCTCGCCCGTGGTGAGCGCCGTCGTCACCCGGGCGCCGGGGGTCTCTTCGAGGATCGTGGCCTTCAAGGCCTCCAGGCGGTCCGGCTCGATCGAGACGAGGACCACGTCGCGGATGGCCTGGGCGAGGAGGCGCGAGCACACGGAGCCGATCGCTCCGGTGGCGCCCACGATCATGGCCCGTCCGCGGGTGAGGTCCTGGACGCCCATCTTCACCACCGCCTGCTTGGCCGCTTCGAGGGTAGCCGCCACGGTGAGGCTGTTGCCGCTCGTGACCGGGATGTTGGCCTCCCGCGCCACGGTGATCCCGGCGTCTCCCACCACCTTGGTGAACGCGCCGAGGCCGAGGATGCGCGCCCCCATCTTCTCCGCCATGCGCGCCGCCTGGTTCAGCCGGTCGTAGGTGAAGCGCTCGCTGTTCTTGAGGATCTGCCGCGGCGTGGCGCCCAGGCTGAAGATGAGCCCCTCGATGCGCTGCCCCGTGGCCGGAGAGCGCCCGCCCGTGGCCCGGGCGAGGAGCATCGGGGGCATCCGCGCCGCCGCCGCCTCGACCCAGGTGTCGGGCAGCAGCCGTGTCCACCGGTAGTGCTTGTGGATGTAGGCGAGCGACAGGGGGTGGAGGACGAAGGCGAAGCGGTGGACGCTCTCGTCCGGTGTCACGGCGGGAGGGGTGTTCCTGGTGTCCATGACCCAACCATGCTCCCGTGCTCTATCCCCATCAACCGCCAACAGGGTGGGGATGAGACGCGTAAACGGGTAGGGTGCTAGCCTGGGCTCGATGAGCGACGCCGCCCCCGCCCGCCGTCACCGCTGGGTGGATCACACCTCTGAAGTCCAGCTCCAGGTGGAAGCCGAGTCTCTGGCCGGCCTCGCCGTGGAAGCGGGGCAGGCGCTCGCGGCGCTCCTTCTCCGCGGCCGGCCCCCGGAGCCCGCGGGAGAAGCCCGGCGCCTGGAAGTCGACTCCGCGG
>DATHUD010000170.1:0-2424 GCA_035462575.1 Thermoanaerobaculia bacterium
AGCTCGGCTCGGGCGGCTCCAGCCCCTGGGCCCAGGGCGGCATCGCCGCGGCCATGGGCAAGGACGACGCCCCCGCCCTCCACGCGGCCGACACGATGGCCGCGGGCGCGGGGTTGAACGATGCCGAGGCGGTGGACATCCTCACAAAGGAGGGCCCGGAGCGGGTGAAGGCTCTCCTCGCGCTGGGTGCCCATTTCGACCTGGATCCCACGGGCTCGCTCTCCCTCACCCGCGAGGCCGCGCACAGCCGGCGCCGCATCCTCCACGCGCGGGACGCCACAGGGGCGGAGATCGTCCGTACCCTGGTCGAGGCCGTCCGCCGCGCACCCGAGGTCCGGGTGATCGACGAGGCTTTCGCCGTGGACCTCGTGGTGGAGAACGGACAGGTGCTGGGGCTCTGGGCCATCCACAAGGACGGCCGCCGCTTCCTCCACGTGGCGCCCGCCGTGGTGCTCGCGACCGGGGGCCTGGGCCAGCTCTACCTCCACACCACGAATCCCATGGAAGCGACCGGCGACGGCCTCGCCATGGCCGCCCGGGCCGGCGCCAAGCTCGTGGACCTGGAGTTCGTCCAGTTCCACCCCACGGCCCTCGCGGCCGGCGCCGACCCCATGCCGCTCTTGACCGAAGCGCTCCGCGGCGAAGGCGCCGTCCTCGTGGACGAGGCCGGCCGCCGCTTCATGGTCGACGAGCACCCCGACGCCGAGCTCGCCCCCCGGGACATCGTGGCGCGCGCCATCTGGCGCCGGCTGATGGCCGGCTCCCGCGTCTACCTGGACGCCCGCGAGGCGGTGGGGGAGGACTTCCCCGAGCGCTTCCCCACGGTCTTCCGGCTCTGCCAGGAGCACGGCCTGGACCCGCGGACCGAGCCGATCCCCGTCGCTCCCGCGGCCCACTACCACATGGGCGGCATCGCGGTGGACGAGCGCGGGCGCACGTCGCTCCCCGGCCTCTGGGCCTGCGGAGAGGTGGCGGCCACCGGCGTTCACGGCGCCAACCGCCTGGCCTCCAACTCGCTGCTCGAAGCCCTCGTCTTCGGCGCCCGCGTGGCGGAGGATCTTCTGGACGGCCTCCCCCCGAGCCGCCACCCTCGCGGCGCGGGCCGCTGGATGACCGGCGTCTCCCGCGCCGTCCTCGAAGCCCCGGGCGACCGGGAGCTGATCACCGCCGTCCGCACGATCCTGTGGGAGAAGGTCGGCGTGGCAAGGGACGAGGCGGGCCTCTCCGCCGCCGTCTCCGAGCTCGCGCGGCTCGCCGCGGCCCATCCGCAGGCAGCGGGGGAGGCGCGGAACCTGCTCGGCGTGGCGCGGCTGGTGGCCGCCGCCGCCCTCGCCCGCCGCGAGAGCCGGGGCGGGCATTACCGTACGGACTTCCCGCACCCCGACCTCGCCTGGAAGCGGCGCCTGACGCTCACCGCCGCACCGGACGGCTCGGCCGTGATCGAGATCCCCGACACCCTCGAAGACACCCTGGACGCGGTGCCCCTGGCCGCCGGGAGCCGCCGGTCTTGAGCGGCCCGGCCCCGAATCATCCCGCTCCGCTCTACCCCCTCCTCTACGAGCCCATCGTCCGCCGGGCTCTGGAGGAGGATCTGGGCCTCGCCGGGGACCTGACGAGCGACGCCGTCCTCCCTGTGGGCTTGAAGGCCGAGGCCGAGGTCGTCGCCCGCGCCGCCGGACGCATGGCGGGCCTCCCGGCCTCCCTCGCCGCCTTCACGCTCCTCGACCCGACCTTGGAGGTCGAGTACCAGCTCTCTGACGGCGAGGACGCCACCCCGGGGCAGACGGTCGCGACCGTCCGCGGCCACGCCCGCTCCATCCTCTCCGCCGAGCGCACCGCCCTGAACCTCCTGGGCCGCCTCTGCGGCATCGCCACCCTCACCCGCGACCTCGTCGCCCTGGTCGCCCCCTACGGCGCCCACGTCGTCTGCACCCGCAAGACCACCCCCGGCCTCCGCGTCCTCGAAAAGTACGCCGTCCGCTGCGGAGGAGCGAGAAACCATCGCTTTGGGCTGGATGACGCCGTCCTCATCAAGGACAACCACGTGGCTTTAGCCGGCGGCATCCGCCCTGCCCTCGAGCGGGCCCGCCAGCGCGTGGGGCACCTCGTGAAGATCGAGCTCGAAGTGGACTCCCTGAAACAGCTCGAAGAGGCCCTGAGCCTGGGCGTCGACGTGGTCCTCCTCGACAACATGCCTGTCGAGACCCTCCGCGAAGCCGTGAAGATGGCCAAGGGGCGGGCGATCACGGAAGCCTCCGGTGGGATCACGCCTGCGACAGCGGCCGCGATCGCGGCGACGGGGGTGGATCTCCTGTCCGTGGGATGGCTCACCCACAGCGCTCCGGCGCTGGATGTAGCGCTGGATGTGGTGGGGGTTTAGAGGGGACCCCTCCCCCGAGTCGGGGTACCCCTCCACCGAGTCGG
>DATHUD010000171.1:0-32857 GCA_035462575.1 Thermoanaerobaculia bacterium
CAAAAATGAGGGCGTTGAGACGTTAGAGAGAAGGATGAGAGACAAAACGGAACGTTACGGAGACACGCCGGAACGTTCCGCCATGTCGCAAGCCCGCTGACGAGACGTTCAGGAACGCTCCCGAGACACTCCGGAACGCTCTTGAGACATCCCGGAACGTTCCTGAGCGTCTCAAGAGCGTTCCGGGATGTCTCGGGAACGCTCCCGCGGGCCGGCGGAGCGTTCCGTAGCGTCTCAGAAGCGCTCCGCAACGTGTGGAGAGAGGTCTGCCGTGTCTGAGACCCCGGCGGGAGCGTTCCGCGGAACTTCCGCCCCGGTCCATAGACGGTCTACAATGCACCGCGATGCCGCCGCCCCGCCGTCTCCTTCCTCCCGAGCCCACCGCCACAGCCCGCGAGACCCGAAGCCAGCGTTGGCGTCGCAAGCGGCGGACGTATCTGCTCCGGGGGTTCGACCGGACGATCCTGTCGCTCTACCGGCTGATCTCGTGGCTGGCGCGGAAGGCCCCGGTCGAGAAGCGGTATTTCCGGGTGGCGATCTTCGGGTCGAGCCGGATCCAGGAGAACGACGCGCTTTACGCCGAGGTGCGGGAGCTCGCGCGGCAACTGTCCTACATGGGGTGCGACATCGTCACCGGCGGCGGGCCGGGGCTCATGCGGGCGGCCAACGAAGGGGCGCGGGCGGGGGCGTACCGGTACAAGACCCGCTCCTTCGGCCTGACCATCCTCCTCCCCATGGAGGAGCAGCCCAACCCGTTCCTGGACGAGGTGGCGCAGCACTCGACCTTCTTCTCGCGGCTCCACCAGTTCATCCGCCTCTCCCACGCCTACGTGGTGGTGGACGGCGGCATCGGCACCACGCTCGAAGCCATGATGGTGTGGCAGCTCCTCCAGGTCCACATGCTCTCCGACCGCCTCCTGATCTTCGTGGGGCCGATGTGGAAGGGGTTGAGGAGCTGGATCGAGAGGGACA
Source organism: Thermoanaerobaculia bacterium (assembly GCA_035462575.1). GTDB lineage: Bacteria > Acidobacteriota > Thermoanaerobaculia > Multivoradales > UBA5704 > DATARR01. The sequence continues at coordinate 973 of DATHUD010000171.1, forward strand.
TCGTGGGGCGCGGGCTCGCCTCGCCGCCGGACTTGGACATCGCCGTGTGGGTGGACACCGTCGACGACGCCATCGTGGTGGTGCGCGCGGCGCTCGACGACTTCCTCCGGAGGCACAAGGTGATCCTCCCGCCGGTCGTCGAGGACGTCGAGGAGGCCGTGGAAGAGGACGCGGGGGGTTGACGGCTCACGGCACGTGGCTTGCTTGCACGAGAGAGAGACCCGGCCTTTGGCGCGGATATCGCGACAACCCGACATGCAACACGCCGTTGTGACATTCCGGTGGGGGGATTCGTACAAGTGACAAGGGAGCGTGCATGCGTCTGATGCCCATTCTGTTACTGCAGCTCGGGCCCGAGCAGGGTCCTGGCATTCTCGATTTCTTTCTGGCGTCGGGGCCGATGGCGAAGCTCATCTTCGTCATCCTGGCCCTGTTCTCCCTCGCCTCGTGGGCGATCATCATCGGCAAGCTCGTGCAGTTGAGGCGGGCCGATCAGCAGAGCGAGAAGTTCATGGAGGCGTTCCACCGGAGCCAGCGCTTCAGCGAGGTGAACGCTCTGGCCGGCAAGCTCTCGGCCTCCCCCCTCGTGGGGATCTTCCAGGCCGGCTACGCCGAGATCGACAGCCAGATCAAGAACGCCCCGGAGCCGGAGCGCCCGGGCGAAAGGAAGGCCTACCGGATCACGTCGATCCCCGCGCTCCAGAGGACGCTCGCGCGGGCGGAGGGGATCGAGATCCGCGGGATCACCAGTTGGACCACCTTCCTCGCCACCACGGCCGCGGCGACTCCGTTCATCGGCCTCTTCGGCACGGTCTGGGGCATCATGGCCGCGTTCAACGACATCGCCCTCCAGGGGTCGACCTCGATCGTGGCGGTGGCGCCCGGCATCGCGGAGGCGCTGATCAACACGGCGGCGGGCCTCGCGGCCGCGATCCCGGCGCTCATCGCGTACAACCTCTTCTCCCACCGCATCCGCCAGGTCAAGGGGCGCATGGATGACTTCATCCTCGAATTCATGAACCTGGCCGAGCGCAACTTCACCTAGAGCGCTTTTCAAGAGGGAGCGCTTTTACGAGGGAGATTCGGCAATGGCCTTCAGCATGGGAAACGGCAACGGCGACGAAGATCCGGTGATGGCGGACATCAACGTCACGCCCCTCGTGGACGTGATGCTGGTGCTCCTCATCATCTTCATGATCACCGCGCCCATGCTCCACCAGGGGATCGAGGTGGCCCTCCCGCGCGCCGAGGCCCAGAACCTCCGGATGCGTACGGAGGACCCGCTGATCCTCTCGATCGACCGGGGCGGCGTCGTCTATCTGAAAGACAGCCCCGTGGACGTCGCCGACCTGGTCGGCCAGTTGAAGGGGCTGATGAGCGAGCGGGGGGACGATTCCGTGTTCCTCAAAGGGGACCGCGACGTGCCCTACGGCCGGGTGATCGAGGTGCTGGACACCCTCCACCGGGGCGGCATCGTCCACGTGGGCATGGTGACGGACCGGATGGCGGAGAAGGACTGAGGCCCACCCGATGAGCGTGGCGGTCGACCAGATCCTCGCGCGGCGGTCGCGCAGCGCGAGCCGGAAGCCGGAGGCGGCAGCGGTGATCGCCGCCCTGCTCCTCCACGGAGCGGTCGTGGCGGGCGTTCTCCTCGCCCCGCGCCTCGCGCCGCCGCCCGAGCCTCTGGAGTTCGTGCCGGTGACGATCCTCCCGGCCCAGGCGCTCGGCGTGCGCCGCCCGGCGAGCCGCCCCAAGGCCGAGACGCCCAAGCCACCGGCCCCCGAGCCCGCGGCCGAAGAGCCCGAGCGCCCCGCGCCCGAGCCGGAACCGAAGAAGCCCGAGCCCGCGAAGCCGGAGCCGAAGCCGGCGGCCGAGGACGTGCCCACGCTGCCCACGCGAGACAAGAAACCGGAAAAGAAGCCCGAGAAGACGCCGGCGTCTTCGAGCGGCGAGGCCTCGCGCAAGCCGCCGGCCCCGGAGACCGCGAAGAAACCGGAGCCCGCCCCTCCCGGCCGGAGCGGCACGGGGACCAACCCCGCAGGGACCGCCGCCCAGGGGACTCCGGACGGCGAGGCGGGCCGGCGGGGCGCTCCCACCGGGTCTCCCCTGGGGACCACGGCCTTCGGCTCGGAGATCGCGGGGCTCGACAACCCGGACTTCACCTACAGCTACTACATCGATCAGCTCCTGTCGGCGATCGACGCCAACTGGGTGCGCCCGTCGCTGGGCGACGGCGTGCGGGCGATCATCGCCTTCCGGATCGGGCGGGACGGGAGCCTGTCGGGCCTCGAAGTGGCCGAGTCGTCGGGCTACAATTCGTTCGATCTCGCGGCTCTGCGCGCGGTGCAGAACGCGGCCCCCTTCCCTCCCCTGCCGAGGGCGTACCGCCACGACTCCCTAGGCGTCCGGCTGATCGTCCGTTGAAGACCAGAAAATCGACCCGAGAGGTGCCATGAGACCGAAAGCCGCTTCCTACGCCCTCGCCTCCTGCCTGCTCCTGCTGGGCGTGGCGCTCACCGCCGCCCAGCCGCCGGCACCGGCCCCCCAGGATCCCCAGGCTCCGCCCCAGCAGCCGCTCGAGCAGCAGCCCGAGGTGACGCTCGAGCTCAACCGCGGCCAGCGGGCGCTGATGAAGGTGGCCTTCCCCTCGTTCCGTGGCTCCGGCCAGTTCGTCGGCGAGTCGGCCCGGGCCGCCCGGGAGCTCGAGGACACGGTCCGGCAGGACCTCGAGGTCTCGGGCTACTTCGACCTCCGCGGGCCGGACCAGCTCCGGGGGATCGCGGTGACCGGGAACCTCCAGCAGGACGTGGCGGCGTACCACGCGGCCGGCAACGAGATCCTCATCCTGGGCGACGTGCGCGAGGAGGGGAACCGTCTGGTATTCGAGGGGAGGGTCTTCGACCTCGGAAGCGGCCAGGCCATCCTCGCCAAGCGCTACCGCGGCTCCTTCGACTCCAGCCGCCGCATCGGCCACACCTTCGCGGACGAGGTCATCCGCTTCCTGATCGGCAAGCCCGGCATCGCCTTGAGCTCGATCGCCTACACGAGCGAACGCGGCGGGGCGAAGGAGATCTGGGTGATGGACTACGACGGGGAGAACCCGCGGCGGATCACGGGCCACCGGTCGACCTCCATGTCCCCGGCCTGGGGCCCGGGCGGCGGAGCCATCGCCTACGTCTCGTTCTTCAACGGCCCGCCGGGGATCTACCTGGCCGACATCGGCAGCGGCCAGAAGAGGCCGGTCGTGACTTCAGGATCGCTCAACACGAGCCCCTCCTTCTCGCCGGACGGCGGCCGCATCGCCTTCGCTAGGTCGGTCGACGGCAATATCGAGATCTTCTCGGTCGACCGGGACGGCGGGGGCCTGCGCCGGCTCACCAACTCGAACGCCATCGACACCAACCCCGCCTGGAGCCCCAAGGGGAGCAGCATCGCCTTCACCTCCAGCCGGGCGGGCAACCCGCACCTCTACCTGATGGACCCGGAGGGGTCGAACCAGCGGCGGCTGACTTTCGACGGGACCTACAACGACGGCGCCTCCTGGAGCCCCGACGGCGACCTGGTCGCCTACGCCAGCCGGCGCGAAGGCCGGTTCCAGATCGCCGTGACCAATGTGGGCACCCTGGCGACGCGGGTGCTCACCTCCGGCCCGGGCGAGAATGAGTCGCCCACTTTCTCCCCCGACGGCAGAAAGATCGCCTTCACCTCCCGGCGGGCAGGCGGCAAGCAGATCTGGGTGATGGACGTGGACGGCTCGAACCTGCGCCAACTCACCCGGGAGGGCAGCAACGACATGGCGGACTGGTCGCGCCTGACGCCGGAGAAGTAAAACGTGCAGGAGCACACAAATTATGCGGGCCAAAGCGGCGGGCCAAAGAGATTGCCGCGTTCCGGGCCGGTCTGCTAAAGTGTTTCGGAGCAGGCCCCTTTGAACGCCGTCCCACCGAGAAGTTTTCTTGAGATACTGAGGAGAGAAAAGCGCATGAACCAAAAGCTGATGGTTTGGATCGCGGTCCCGGTCCTGTTGACCTTCATGTACGGATGCCCGAAGAAGAAGCCGGCGACGCCGGCCTCCGACCTGGACGTCGAGACGACCACGGTCGCGCCGACGCCGATGTCCACCCCCGAGGAGGTCGAGCAGCCCACGACCCCGACGGTGAACGACCAGACCGAGGACCCCCTCATGTCCGCCGACATGCAGGTCGTCAACGACGAGCTGCGGCGCCGGGGCTTCAGCCCGGACGTCTACTTCGACTATGACGAGAGCACGCTGTCGGACGACACCCGGCAGAAGCTCGCCCGGAACGCGGACCTGCTCAAGGCGCAGCCGCAGTTCTCCGTCACCATCGAGGGCCATGCGGACGCCCGCGGCACCAACGAGTACAACCTGGCTCTGGGCGAGCGCCGCGCCAACGCGGTGCGGGACTACCTGGGCTCCCTGGGCGTCCCCGGCGACCGGCTGCGCACCATCTCCTACGGCGAGGAGCGCGGCGTCTGCACCGAGGACGCGGACAGCTGCTATTCGCAGAACCGCCGCGCTCACATGATCATCACCGGAAGGTCCAACGTCGGCTGATATGAGAACACCCCGCTTTCTCCCCCTGGCCGGATGCCTCGTGGCGGCCCTCGCCGCCACGGGGTGCGTGACGCCGCAGGACATCGAGGGGCTGCAGTCGCAGCTCGCCGACATCCAGCGGCAGGTCCTCCAGATCCAGAAGCAGGCCCCGAGCAAGCAGGAGGTGGCCGACCTGGATGCGAACGTCGGCCGCCAGATGCAGTCCCTGCTCAAGACCGAGGCCGACATGCAGGTCAAGCTCCAGGAGCTGTCGAGCCAGATCGAGCAGCTCCAGGGCACGCTGGAAGACACCAACTATCGCGTCTCCCAGCTCTCGCAGCAGATCGCCGCGACGAACCAGGAGCTCAAGGCGTTCCAGAGCGCCCGGCCGGAGGCTCCGGCCCCGGCTCCGGTCGATCCGGCCGCCCCGGCGCCGCCGGTGCAGCAGCAACCCCCGGCCAGGGGCGGGAGCGGAGCCGATCCCAAGGCGCTCTACGACGCCGCCTACAACGACTACCTGAAGGGCAACTACGACCTCGCCACGCGGGAGTTCCAGGAGTACCTGACGAACTTCCCCAACACCGACCTCGCGGACAACGCGGTCTACTGGACCGGCGAGTCGTACTACCGGCAGCGGCGTTTCCGGCAGGCCATCGAGCAGTTCGACGCCGTGCTCAGCCGGTATCCGCGGAGCGAAAAGCTGGCGGGGGCGCTCTTGAAGAAGGGCTACTCCCACCTGGAGCTCGGCGAGCGCTCGCAAGGCGTCGTCCAGCTCCAGCACGTGATCCGGCAGTACCCCACGAGCGACGAGGCGAACCTCGCGCGGCAGCGCCTGCGCGAAATCGGAGTTGACGCGGGCTAGGGGGCGGTGCTATAAAGCTCTGTCCCCGCCGCACCGCGGGTGCGGATTCGTATTTTCATCCCAGAATAAGAGTCGAGAGGATATGGCGAATACCAAGTCGGCAGAGAAGCGGAACCGTCAGAACGTCAAGGCGCGCGAGCGCAACCGTGCCCACCGCTCGCGTCTGCGCACCGCGATCAAGAGCCTCCGGGCCGCCGTCGCGAGCGGTGACGCCGCCAAGGCGCAGGAGCTCCTCCCCCAGACGCTCGGCGTGATCGACGCGACGGCCCAGAAGAAGGTCATCCACGCGAACACCGCCTCACGCTACAAGTCCCGCCTCACCAAGACGGTCGCCTCTCTCAACGGGTAGCGGTTTTCCGGGGGGTGGGCCCTTGAGGCCGCCCCGGGGCGTTTTCACCACACGGACTTTCACGGACAAACACGGACTGCCACGGACACCCTGTCCGGATGTCCGTGCTGGTCCGTGTCAGTCCGTGCCCGTCCGTGTGTCCGTGTTCTTCTAGAACCCTTCCAGCAGATCGCTCACCATCGTCTCGGCCATCCTCCGGGACGCGTCCTCGATCGCCTCGTCCTCGCGGTCGAAGTAGTCGGCCTGGGAGGGGTCGATCGGGTAGCTCTCCCGGAACGTGTAGCGGTCGGCGCTCCAGATCACCTGGTCGGAGCCCGTGCGCTTGAAGGCGATCTGGGCCGTGATCGCGATCTCGTACTCGGTGGCACGGCCCGTGGGGTCGAAGGTCACCGGGATGGCGTTGAAGCCCACCACGGCGCCCGAGATCACGGCGTCGGCGCCTTCGGTGCTGCCGACCACGGCGAAGCGCTGGCGGGTCACCAGCTCGTCGGCCATGGCCCGCGTCAGGAACTGCTCCACCTGCGTCCGCTGCGTGCGGTTTTCGAGCGGCTGGAGGTAGACCTCCTGCACGTCGGCCGGGACGTTGCTGCCGCGGCCCACGAGGGCGTAGCCGCAGCCGGAAAGGACGAGGAGCAGGAGGGCGCCCGCTCCCCGGAATGCTCTCTTCTTCATGAGGACCTCCGCGTGACCAGGTTGATGAGCCGCCCCGGGACCAGCACCGCCTTCGCGAGCTCCCGGCCGCTCAGGTGCTCCTGCACCTTGGGGCTCGCGAGCACGATGGCGCGGACTTCCTTTTCGTCCGCGTCGGCGTCCACCTCGACGCGGTCGCGGAGCTTGCCGTCCACCTGGACGACGAGGTGGATCCGCGCGCGCTTCAGCTTCTCTTCGTCGTGCTCGGGCCAAGTGGTTTCGAGCAGGCTCTCGGTGTAGCCCCGCCGCTCCCACAGCTCTTCCGTGATGTGGGGGGCCATGGGGTGCAGGAGCTGGAGCAGCGTGTCGAAGGTCTCCTCGCAGCGCAGGCGCGAGGCGGTCTTCTCCTCGAGCGCGCGGCCCAGGGCGTTCGACAGCTCCATCAGGGAGGCCACGGCCGTGTTGAAGGAGAAGCGCTCCATGCTGCTCGTCACCCGCTGGATGGCGGCGTGGCGCTCGCGCTCCAGGTCCGCGTCCGCCGGGGCCGTGGGCGGAGCCTCGGGGAGGCGCTCCAGCATGCGCCAGACGCGCTGGAGGAAGCGCCAGGCGCCGGAGACCGCCTCGTCGCTCCACTCCGCCTCCTTCTCGGGGGGGCCGATGAAGAGGGTGTAGACCCGCTCGGTGTCCGCCCCCATGTCGGCGATCAGCTCGTCGGGCGAGACGGTGTTCCCCCGCGACTTGGACATCTTCTCCACCCGCCCGGACTTCTCCGAGTAGCGGGTGATCATCCCCTGGTTGAACAGGTTCAGGAACGGCTCCTCGATCCCTACCATCCCGAAATCGTGGAGCACCTTGCAGAGGAACCGCGCGTAGAGCAGATGGAGGATCGCGTGCTCGATGCCGCCGATGTACTGGTCGACCGGCATCCACTTGTTCGCGATTTCGGGGTCGAACATCCGCGTGGAGTCGCGCGGCGACAGGTACCGCAGGTAATACCAGGAGCTGTCGACGAACGTGTCCATGGTGTCCGTCTCGCGCCGGGCCGGGGCGCCGCACTTGGGGCACTTCGTCTCGACGAACCCCTGGTTGCGCGAGAGAGGATTGCCTTCGCGGCCGGTGAACTCGACGTCGTAGGGAAGCTCGACCGGAAGCTCGGCGTCCGGCACCGCGACGGCGCCGTCCTTCTCGCAGTAGACGATCGGGATGGGCGTCCCCCAGTAGCGCTGGCGCGAGATCAGCCAGTCGCGGAGGCGATAGGTCACCCGGCCCCTCCCCCACCCGTTCTCCTCGATCCACTCGATGAAGCGGCGGATCGTCTCGGGGCCGTCCGCGAGGCCGTCGAAGGGCGGAGCGTTTTTGATCACCCCCTCGTGGAGGACCGGCTCTGAAAGCGCCGCGGGGTCGGTCTCCCCCTCGGGGTGGTAGACCAGCCGGACGGCCAGTCCCTCCTGGCGGGCGAACGCGAGGTCGCGCGCGTCGTGCGCCGGCACGGCCATGATGGCGCCCGTGCCGTAGTCGGGGAGCACGTAGTTGGCGAGCCAGACGGGGATCTCCTCGCCCGTGGCCGGGTTGATCGCCTTCGCGCCCGTGTCCCTCCCCTCCTTGGCCGTCTCCTCCCCCTCGCGCTGAATCCGGGGGGTGTTCCTCACCTTCTCGATCCAGGCCGCGAGGGCCTCCCGCTCCGGATGCTTTTCGATCAGCCGCGCGGAGAGCGGGTGCTCGGGAGCGAGCACGAGGAAGGTGGCGCCGTGGACCGTGTCCGGCCGGGTGGTGAAGACCGCGACCTCCTCCTTCACCGCGGGGATGGGGAACCGGATCTCCGCGCCTTCGGAGCGGCCGATCCAGTTGCGCTGCATCACCTTGACCCTCTCGGGCCACCCGTCCAGGCGGTCGAGCCCTTCGATCAGGCGGTCGGCGTAGTCGGTGATCTTGAAGAACCACTGCTCGAGGTCGCGCTGCACCACGGGGGTGCCGCAGCGCTCGCAGGCGCCTTCGACCACCTGCTCGTTGGCGAGCACCGTGCGGCAGCCGGGGCACCAGTTGACCGGGGCCTTTTTCTTGTAGGCGAGCCCCTTCTCGTACATCCGCAGGAACAGCCACTGATTCCAGCGGTAGTAGTCGGGGAAGCACGAGGCGATCTCCTTGGACCAGTCGTAGAGGATGCCCCAGCGCCGGAACTGCTCCTTCATCACCTTGATGTTGCCGACCGTCCAGTCCTTGGGGTGGATGCCCCGCTGGATGGCGGCGTTTTCGGCGGGCAGGCCGAAGGCGTCCCAGCCCATGGGGTTCAAGGCCCGCTTGCCGTGCATGCGGAGGTAGCGGTAGAGAGCGTCCCCCAGGATGTAGTTCCTCCCGTGGCCGACGTGGAGGCGGTCTCCCGACGGGTAGGGGAACATCATCAGCATGTAGTACTTGTCCCGGGTGTTGCGCAGATCGACCTCGGCGATCCGCTGCTTCTCCCACCGGTCCTGCCATTTGGCCTCGACGGCCTTGTGGTCGTACTGGGTGCTCATCGATTCTCCGCTTTCTCCGCTGTCACTCTCTTAAGGGGAGCTAAAAGCCCGGGAACCTTACGTCAGGCTGCCGGGGAAGGTGTGCTGCTTGAGGAGGCCGTCCAGGAGGCCGTTGACGAAGCGGCCCGACTGCTCGGAGCCGAACTTCTTCGCCAGCTCGATGGCCTCGTCCATCACCACGAGCTTGGGGGTCTCCCGCTCGTGGAGCATCTCGTAGATCGCGAGGCGCAGGATGTTCCTGTCCACCGCCGGCATCCGCTCCAGGCGCCAGTTGTCCGCCTGGGCGCGGATCATGTCGTCGATCTTCTCCTGGTGCTCGACCGTGCCGCGCACCAGGTCTTGCGCGTAGTGGAAAGCCTCTTCGACCCGGCGCCTCTTGCGGGCGAATTCGGCCCGGGGGTCCGCCGGGGTCTCCGGCCGCTCCTGCTTCTTGTCGGAAGGCTCTTCGCGGGCCAGGTATTCCGAGAGGTCGAACGAGTTGAAGATCTGGGGCAGCGGGCTGCCGCCCAGATCGCTCTGGAAGAGCATCTGGACCGCCATCTCCCGTGCCGTGCGCCGCTTTCCTGCCGTCATGGATCGCCTCAAAGATCAGAACAACAAAAGACACGTAAGGAAAACAAGGCCGCTCCCGCGATCGGGAACGGCCGCGTTCAAGCCCGCAATGATAGCGGGGACGAAGGCGGGCCGGCTAGCTCGCCGGCTCGCGCAGCCTCGCGAAGAGGTCGGCCATTTCGAGCGCCGCCAAGGCCGCCTCCCACCCCTTGTTGCCGGCCTTGCCTCCGGCGCGCTCCTGGGCCTGCTCGGACGTGTCGCACGTGAGCACGCCGAAGCCCACGGGGATGCGGTGCCGCTCGGCGACGCTCGCGATCCCCCGGGCGGCCTGGGAGCAGATGTAGTCGAAGTGGGGCGTCTCGCCCCGGATGACCACGCCGATCGCCACCAGCCCGTCGTACTTCTCCCGTCCGGGCCCGCCGGCGGCCAGCTCTTCGAGCGCCTGCGGAATCTCCCACGCGCCGGGCACGCTCACCACGTGGATCTCCTGAGGCGCCACCCCGTGCCGCCGCAGGCAGTCGACCGCCCCGGCGACCAGGAGGTCCCCGATGCGCGAATTGAACCGCGAAGCCACCACGGCGAATCGCCGCCCGGCTCCGGTCAAAGCCCCTCTGGTTTCCTGGATCTCGTTCAAGGCGGTGACTTTCGAAGGCGGGGGAAGTATAGGGAGCGGCTCTCCCTGGAGTCAATGCAGCCCGGCGCTCCGCGCCATCTGCCGGAGGAAGAGGCCGTAGGCGGGAGCGAAGAACGCCTTCACCAGGATGTCGGTGAGGATCCCGGTTGCGGCGAGGGCCATCAGCCGGTATTCGAGGCGCTCGAAGGGCCAGATCCGGCGGACGAGGAGCGGCCGGGAAAACACGGTCCCCAGGAGGACGAACGCGAGCACGCGGGCGACCGACCAGGGGACCCAGGCGGCGACCGAGCCGAGGAAGGGATGTCCGCTCGCCGCGGCGTAGGATCCCACGAAATAGCTCATGTAGGCCGTGAGGGCGGCTCCCAGGGCGAGCCCCAGGTAGCCGCCGGAGAGCCAGGTCAGGAGCAGGAAGATCCCGAGGTGGAGGATGTGGTGGGGCAGGAACTGCCGCCAGTCGTTCTCCGGCCCGGTCCCGGTCGCGATCCAGTTGAACATCTCCTGGCGGTAGAGCTCGCCGTTCAGGATCCCCGCCCGCGCGGTGTCCGGCAGGTAGAAGACGAGGAGGATGACCCCGACGCTCAGCAGGAAAGCCCAGACGATGCCGAGCGTCCACGCGCCCAGGTAGTCCCGCTCCCGCACGCGCACCCGGAAAGCCGGATAGAGCGTGAGCGGCGCGAGGAGGGGGAGGAGCCACTTCCCCCCGGGCACGGCGGCGAGCAGCGGGAGGAACGGGGTGAGCAGGAGGAGGGCCGTCACAGCGCTCCCCCGGCGGGGCCCAGGTGGACCTCCTCGACGAGGGTCGAAGGGTCGGCGTCGAGCACGTAGGCGAGCGCGCGGGCCACCTCGCGGGGAGGCACCATGGCGGCGCGGTTCCAATCCCCCGGGAGCCGGTCCCAGATCGGCGTGTCGGCCGCCCCCGGATAGAGGGTGGTGATGCGGAGGCCCGTCCCCTGAAGCTCTTCTTTGAGCGCGGCCACGAGACCGGCCAATCCCCATTTGCTCGCGCAGTAGGCGGACCAGCCGGGAAACCCGCGCCGCGCGGCCACGGAGAGGATCGGGAAGATCCACCCCCGGCCCCGCTTCTTCATCGCGGGAAGAAGGGTGCGGATCAGGTAGAAGGCGCCGGTCAGGTTGGTCTCCAAAACGGCCGCGAAGTCATCCGCCGTCGTCTCCTCCAGGGGTGCGATCACCGTCACCCCGGCCGCCGGCACCACCAGGTCCGCCGCGCCCCAGCGGGCGTGGATCTCCTCGGCGCACCGCTCGAGGGCCACGTCGTCCCGCACGTCACAGGGGAGAATGACCCCGCTCTCCCGGGCGGCGGGGCCGGCCAGATCCAGCGTCTCTTCGAGGGGGGCCTGCCGACGGCCGAGGAGGGCGAGGGCGTACCCACGGCGTGCGAGCTCCAGGGCGATCTCACGCCCCAGCCCGGAGCCTCCCCCGCTCACCACCGCAACACCTGGGGAATTGGATGTCATCAGGAAGGAAATTGGTCGGGATGCCGGAGTTGAACCCGGGCCCCCTGAGACCCCTCTAGAATCGATAGTTTGGGCGGAAGGACCGGCCCCCCCGAAACCCCACGACCCGCTTCGTTACCGTGTCGGAGCTGACTACCTGCCCGGACATAGCTTCTCTAGAATACCCCATTTCCCTGGGGGGGAAGTACAAGCTCTGTACAACCCCCGGCAGCTCCCGGAAGCATCGAGGAGATCACGAGCTGGCACAGGAAGTCTCCACCCGTGGGGCTTACCTCCCGGCGGGAGCCGGCTCGCGGTGCCAGGCGGGCTCCGTCCCGGCGATGACCGCGTCGGCGATGCCCTCCGCCAGAGCGGCTTCCGGCGAGATCACAAGCACGCTGCAGGGAGCCTTGCGGGCCACCGTCGAGGCCACGCTTCCCAACACCAGCCGGTCCAGCCCGCCGCGCCCATGGGTGCCCAGGATCACGAGGTCAGCCGGATGCTCGTCGAGCTCCCGGAGGATCTCGAAGCGGGCCTCCCCCGGAAGAACCGCGGTCTTCACCTCGAAGGGCGCCTCGGACCGGTTTTCCAGGATGAACCGCCGCAGCTCCTCGCCGGCGGAGCGCTCGATCTCTTCGATGGGCATCCCTCCGGTCCGTTGCCGGGCCGCGAGGGCATCCAGGAAGCTCAAGGCATAGACCGCCTCCACCTTGATCTCGCCGCTGCCCTCGAGCTGGGCGAGGAGGTGCAGGCCGCAGCGGAAGGCGTCGCCCGAAAGCGTCGACAGGTCGACGGGAGCCAGCACGCGCCGTGGCGGTACCTGGAAGCCGTCGCGCACCACCAGGACCGGGCAGAAAGCCTTGCGCAGGACCCGGTCCGCGGTCGAGCCGAGCAGCTCGGCGGCGAACGGCCCGGACCCCGTGGCGCCGACCACGATCAGGCCGGCTCCGATCCTCTGCGCGGCCTCGGTGAGAATCCGGTAGGGAGCTCCCACCCGGACCTCGGAGCCGGCCAGCTCGGGCTCCTGAATGCCGAGCCTCTCGATCTGCCGGGAGAGCTCCTCGCGGCACCGGGCGATCTGCTCCCGCTCGAGGTCGGGTCCGGTCCCGATGTCGATGGGCAGAGGCTCGAGCGAAGCGGCGTGGACGAGAGCCACCCGCGCGCCCGCCGCCCGGGCGACGCCGAGCCCCGCGCGGACGACCTGGTCGCTCTCGTCTCCGAGCGAGGTGCCGATCAGCACCGTGCGGAGCGGGCGGTGAGAACACAGGAGCGAGGACAGACTGTTCTGAAGGGCCATGGCGTTCTCCTAGAGATGGCCGGCGGCGACGGGGGATTCGTCCGAGACGTAGTCCCAGTCCGCTCCCGTCAGCTCTTCCGTAGACTCGGTTGCGGTGTCCCGCAGGCGGCTCGCCTCGGACGGCACGACGAGCAGGTTGCAGCTCGCGCCCCGCAGCACGCCCAGGGCGACGCTGCCGATCATCAGGCGCTCGAAGCCGCTGCGCCCGTGGGTGCCGAGCACCGCGAGGTCGGCCCGCCTCTCCGCGAGAGCCGCGAGGATCTCCTCCTGGGCGTAGCCGGTGCGTACCCGCGCCGAGCCCGGGCGTCCCTCCGGAGCGTGCGCCGTCAGGAAGCGGTGCAGCTCCTCCTTGGCGAAGCGCTCGATCTGCTCCGGCGTGAAGTGGATCGAGCCTCCCACCTCGAAGGGATTGAGGACGAAGAGCGCCTCGGTCCCGGTGAGCGGAGCTCCGAGCTGCCTGAGGAAGTCGAGGCCCTGGCTCAGGGCGTGAGCCGAAGTCGGCGAGAGGTCCACGGGGATCTCCACGCGGGTGGGAGGGAACGCGGTCTCCGAGCGGACCACGAGCACCGGGCAGAGCGCCTTGCGGATCACCCGGTCGGCGGTCGAGCCCAGGATTCCGTGGCGGGATTCCGCGGCGCCCACGACCACGAGGCCGGCCTCGACGCGATGGGCGAGATCCATGATCTCGCGATGCGGTGCGCCGATCAGCAGGCAGGCCTGCTCGGGAGAGAATCCCGGGAGCGCGGACAGCCCCGTCCGCCGGGCCTGCTCGGTGATGGCCTCCCGCAAGCTCTTCACCTCCTCGTCGATCCACCGGGCATCGAGGCCCGCCTCCGGCGGCAGGGTGATCGGAAGATAGGCATGGGCAAGCCAGGGGGAGGCCCCCGTCGCCCGGGCGATGGCAACGCCGGTTCGCACCACGCTGTCGCTGGCTTCGGTGAGAGAAGTGCCAATCACGAAGGCTTTGAGAGGCTTTGACATGATCGTTTCCTCCTGGTTCTGGCGGCCAAGCCCTTTTTGTCACGGCCGGCACCGGCGCGGTATACCCCTTGAGGTATGGCAAGGCACACCGTGGGATGGCACGGGCCGCTCTGTGGGCCACCCCGGCGGGTGGGGCACAACGGCCCGGCTCCCGGTACCCTGTTTCCGGTATGTACAGGTTTTTCAGAAGGCCTCTCTTTCTGGCCTTCGCAGTGCTCGCCGTCCAGCCGTTGCCGGTCACCGATCAGGTCCGGGTGATCCTGCGTACCGAGCTCCCCGCCTCGGGAGCGGCTCCCCGGCTGGAGATCGAAGGCCAGGGCTTCCGGGCCTCTCCATTCCTCTCGTGCTTCTATGAGCGCCGGGAGCTCCTGCCGGCCTGGAGCGTGGACGGCAATCTCCGGCCGGAGGCCGGGGAGTTGCTCGCGGCCCTCGCGGCCGCCGGGAACGACGGGCTCCGCGCCGAGGATTACCGGCCGGCGGCGCTCGAGCGCCTCGCCGCCGCGATGCGGAGCCGGCCGGAGGCGGGCGGGCTGGCCGACCTCGACCTCCTGCTGAGCGACGCGTTCCTCACCTTCGCCGCGCATCTGCGGAATGGAAAGGTAAACCCCGAGGCGATCTATCGGGACTGCGCCCTGAAACGCGACGACGCCGACCTGGCCACGGTCCTCGAAGAGGCGCTCGCGGCGAACCGGGTGCGCGCCGCGCTCTCCGGCCTGGCTCCGCCTCATCCGGGCTACGCGCGGCTGCGGGAGGCACTGGGCCGCTACCGCCGGATCGCCGAACGTGGCGGACCTGAGCCGGTTCCTCCCGGGCCTACGCTGCGCACCGGGGATCAGGGAGAGCGGATCGCGGCCCTGCGGGCGCGCTTGGCCGAAGCCGCCGCCTCAGACGCCGCCGAGCCCCTCCCGGCCGGGGAGCTCCCCGACCTGTTCGACGCTCCCCTGGAAGCGGCCGTGCGCGGCTTTCAACAGCGCCACGGCCTCACGGAAGACGGCCTCGCCGGCCCGGCCACTCTCGCCGAGCTCAACCAGCGGGCGGAGGACCACGTCCGGCAGATCGAAGTGAACCTGGAGCGCTGGCGCTGGCTGCCGCGCGACCTCGGGCGGCGCCACGTGCGGGTCAACATCGCGGGCTTCCGCCTGGAGGCCGTCGAAGAGGGCCGCACCGCCCTCGAGATGCGGGTGATCGTCGGCAAGCCCTACACCCGCACGCCGATGTTCAGCAGCGCCATGAACGCCGTGATCTTGAACCCGTCCTGGTACGTGCCGCAGAGCATCGCCACCAAGGAGCTCTTCCCGAAGGCCCGGAAAGATCCCGGGTACCTGGAGCGCGGGAACTACGAGCTCCTCCCCGGTTCCCGTCTGCGCCAGAGGCCGGGGCCGCAGAACGCCCTGGGCCTGATCAAATTCGTCTTCCCCAACCGGTTCAACGTCTACCTGCACGACACGCCCTCCCGGACGCTCTTCGGACGCACCGTCCGCACTTTCAGCCATGGCTGCATCCGTATCGAAAAACCTTTCGATCTGGCGGTCTGGGTGCTGGGCGACGACCCGCGCTGGACACCGGAGGCGATCCGCGCCGGCATCGACGCGGGGCAGGAGCGCACGGTGAAGCTCTCCCGGACGATCCCGGTTCACGTCGCCTACTGGACCGTCTGGGTCGACGACGCCGGCACCCTCCAACTCGGCCCGGATGTATACGGACGGGACGCCGGGCTCGCCCGCCTGCTCGAGGGCGGGAGCCCGGCTGGTTGAGAAAAAAACCTTCACGTCACGGAAGGGTCATGTGGAACAGCCCCTCCCGGGAGAGCGCGTAGACCGTGCGGCCGTCCACGGGATGGACGGTCAGGAGATAGCGGCCGGGCGGGATTCCCTGATCGAACGTCTCCCAGGTCCTCCCGCCGTCCCGGCTGCGGCGCAGGGCCGGGCTGTCGGCGCCATAGAGCGTGTCCCGCAGTCCGGCGGGCGCCGCGAGGTCGGTCACCGGGGCGGGCATCTGCGGCAGAGACCGCCAGGTGTCGCCGCCGTTGTCGCTCACGAACAGGTCGAGCCCCCGCGAGACGTAGAGCCGCGAGCGGCTCCGGTCGAGCGCGAACGCGTCCAGCTCGTTGGCGATCTGCTTCCAGGTGGAGCCGCCGTCCCGGCTGCGCCAGAGCAGCGACGGCCGCCCGTTCATGGGGCCGTGGTTGGGATAGAAATCCCGATCCAGGAACGTCAGGGCGTAGACCACCTTGGGATGGGCCGGATCGACTTCCAGCTTCTGGACGAACCGGCCCAGATCGGGATCGCGGCGGGACGAGCATGGGAGCACCGCCTGCCAGGTCCTGCCGCCGTTCCGGCTTCGGGTCACACCGCAGCCGCCGGCAAAGAGGGTCCGGCCGCCCGCGCTCACCAGAAGCTCGGCGTACAGGCCTGAGAACGGGCGCTTCCAGGACCGGCCGCCGTCGGTCGTGATGCCGACATCGGAGCCCACCGCCACCATCCGGCCGGGATGGGCGGGATCGGCCCAGACGTCGTTGTACCCCGGGGACTCGATCTGCCGCCAGCTCCGGCCGCCGTCCTCGCTCTCAAAGATCCTGTAGCCGACCACGAAGGTCATGTGGGACGGATTGCCCGCATGGAACGAGAGCCGGCTCGGCGGGCTCTCCTCCAGGGGCATGCTGAAGACCGGGCTCCACGTCCAGCCGTCGTCGAGGCTCCGGGCCAACCGATCCCGCGTGAAGGCGTAGAGCGCGTCGGGGCCGATGGCGAGGTCGGGCAGGAAGGGCGGCAGGTTTCTCTTCCGCCACCGGTTGCCGCCGTCGCGGCTGACCCAGAGGGTGAGGTCGTCCTGGACCTCGCCCCGGGGGCCGCCCAACGCCCAGACGGTGCGGGGAGACCTCGGATCGACCGTCACGTCGAGCACGACGAACGGCTGGCCCGGCCGCTCTCCCAGCACGGATCGCCAGGTCTTGCCGCCGTCCCGGCTGCGCAACAGCCCGAGGCGATCATTGATCGCCACGACGTAGAACGCGTCGCGGGAGGCGGCAATCCTCTGGAGCCCTTCGAGGAGGGCAGGGCACGACGTCAGGGACGTCCAGCTCCGGCCGCCGTCCGGGCTGCCGAAGAGGCCCCAGCCGGTCGGTCCCGCGGTCCAGACGTAGAGGGCCGGCGGCGTCGCCGGGACGACCGCCTGTTCCATGATGGTATCCACCTCCCCCGAGTCGAAAACGGTCTGCCAGCTCTGCCCTCCGTCGACGCTCGCCACCATCCGCCGGGCGGTTCGAACGTAAAACGCCGTGGGCGAGCCCGGAACCGCCGAAAGCTCCCGTGGCTCGTCGCCGCCTAAAGAGGCGGTGAAGGCGCCGCCGGAGACCAGCGACCAGTGGGCCCCCTGGTCCGCGGTGTGGAAAAGCCCGTCGGGCGTGGCGGCCCACAGCGCACCGGCCGCGGAAGGATCGGCGGCGACGGCGCGCAGGTTTTGGCCGGCGAAAGGCCGCCCGGCCCATCGCCAGTGGGTGCCCTGGTCGGTGCTCCTGTACAGGCCGCCCAAAGGCAAGCCGGCCCAGACGGCGCCCGGCTCGACCGGATCGGGAACTACGGAAACGATCGTGCGTCCAAATATCCCCTTGCCGGGGCCGATGGGCGTCCAGCGCCCCTGGCCGGCCGCGGCCGGCGCTGCGGCCCCCACCCCGAGGGCGAGCAGGAGGCCGAGGGAGAGGAGTGAACGGAAACGAGAAAGGAAGGATTTTCGGGAGGCCATGAGGCACCTCTTGGAGTAGAGACAGCGGATTCCGCCTCCTTTTTGATCCTAGAAGCTCAGAAAACCCTTTACTTCCCGCCAAAGGGCGGCCCGGCGAACGCCAAGGGGTGGGATCAGAGTCTGTGAATGAATCGCGAGTCCGAGGGTAGCTGCGGCGGGATGGCGGTAATGAGGCGCCAAATGGGTGACTTCTCGGAAGCCGAGCAGGACTGATCCGGGTTTAAGCGTACCTGGACTGGGACTGAAACGTTGGTGGGGGACCGCCAACAAGCTGGGTGAGAGAGACTACCGCTCTGTTTATGGCCCTGAGGCTTGACTCTACGCTGCCGTGGCGCAGTTCCCCTCCAAGGAGAGGGTGCGCATCAGATTATGGGCAATGGCGAACCAGAGCAGGATCGCTCGGACCTTGTGCAGACCTCGCACCAGCAGGCGCTGCAACCCGCGGTTGCGAGCCAGAGCATTGACACATTCCACGCTCGACGCCCGCTGCTTATAGATTTCCTTGGCCTCTTGCGTGCCCATGCGCTGGCGCCACTGCGCGATCACAGGGCAGTCGGTCGCCAGCGGAGCATAGGGATCGCGCGCCTTGTCCTTGGGCTTGGCCACCGGCGCATAGACCTTGGTGCCCAGTTCGCTGGCCTTCTCGATATCTTTCAAGCCGGCAAAGCCACCGTCTACCAGGCTCTCTGGCGGGATCACCTCATAACGCTTTTTGAGTTGCTCGAGCATCGGCACCAACTGACCCTGATCGCTGCCGCTGTTGCTCAAACCTACGCCCACCACGATCTGCGTCTCGGTGTCGACCGCAAACTGGCCGTTGTACGACGGGCGAAATCCGCCATCACCCATCTTCATCACCCGGGCTTCGGCATCGGTTGTCGACACTCGCGCCTTGTCTTTCTCGGCCGCTGGCTTCTTCGCCGCGACATCCGCCATCTGATCCAACGCTGCCTTGACGCGACGCTGCCTATCCTCTACCGCACGCTGACGGGCTGCCGCCTGACGACGATTCGTCGCCTCCGGGTCTTTCTCCAACTCTTGACGGAGATGCTCGACCTGCTCTTCAGCTTCTTGCAGACAACGCTCCAAGCTCGCTTGACGCCGAAACGACGCCGCGCCGGCATTGGCACGCACCCGGATGCCATCCTGAGACACCCGCTTCAGATTCACCAGCTTCTGCTCCATCAACACGGCGACGCTGTGCGTCAACACCCCATCGAGATACTCACCCTGCTGCACGCGAAAGTCCGACAACGAGTGGTGGTTGACCGACACTCCTCCCAAGATCCAACGGTAGGCATCGTGTTGGCGCGTCAGGCGCTCCAACGCTCGCGCGCTACCCACTCCCTCAATCGTGGCGTACAACCACAAGGCCAAGTAGATCCGCGGGTCGATCGCTGGACGACCTGCACTACCCTCCACCGACTGCACCTTGCCATAGAGCGGGCTCACATCCAGCGACTCAACGAACTCCCAGACCGCTCGCGCAGCGTGATCCGCCGGCAGAAGACTCTCCAGATCCACGGAACGCAGCTCCATCTGGGCTCGGTTCGGTACCACCAAACGAGGCGCCCCCTTGGCTTCTTGCGGGGGCTCGCCACTCGAATCCGGCGCGGCAAGGGGAAACAGGGTGTCTTGCATGCAGCAAGTATCCCACAGTCACAGACCCTTGGAACTGGCCGACGCGATTTTTTCACAGCCTCTCAGCTCAGATTGGGAGGGTCTGCTGGGAGCACCACCTCGAACGCCGCTCCCCGCTCGCTGTCGAGCAGCCGGGCCGAGCCTCCGTGGGCTTCGGCGATCCAGCGCACGACGGAGAGGCCGATGCCTCCGACGCCGGTGCCGGAGGCGGGGCCTCCGCGGAAGAAGCGCTCGAAGACGCGCGAGCGGTCTTCGGGGCGGACGCCGGGGCCGTGGTCGGCCACGAGGATCGCGGCGCCGCCGTCCCGCCGGTGCGTTTCGAGGCGGACGGTCTCCCCTTTGGGGCTGTGCTTCAGGGCGTTGTCGAGCAGGTTGAAGACGACGAGGCGCAGCAGGCCGGCGTCTCCGGCAACCACGAGGCCCGGCTCGGCTTCGACGCCGATCTTCACTCCGCGCTCGGCGGCGGTGGCGGCGAAGAAGCCGGCGGTGCCGGTCACCAGCTCTCCCAGGTCCACGGGATCGCGGGGGACGCTCACGCCCTGGCCCCGGCCGTCCCGGGCGAGGAGGAGGATGCCTTCGACCACGGCCTGGAGGCGCTCGATCTCCTCGAGGTTCTCGCGGAGGAGCTCCTGGTATTCGGGAGCGGTCCGCTCGCGGCGCAGGGTGATCTCGATGCCGGTGCGCAGCACACCCAGCGGGTTACGGATCTCGTGCGAGGCGTCGGCGGTGAAACGCCGCATGCGGTCGACGCTCTCGTCGAGCCGGCCGAGGAGGGCGTTGAAGGCGTTCGAGAGCACGGCGACCTCTTCGGCCCCGCCCTCGGGGAGCCGCATCCCCCCGTCCACACGGCCGGGATCGAGGCCGCGGATCGCGGCGACGAGATCGCCGATGGGACGCAGCGCGCGCTGGGCCAGGGCGCGGCCCCCGAGGACGGCCACGGGGATGACCACGAGGCCGACCAGGAAGAGCCCCGCTCCCAGGCGCCGCTTCTGGCGCAGCAGCGGCTTCATCGAGCCGATGGCCTCGACGGAGAGGTCCGGCCGCTTCCCCCCGACCTGGTGGCGGACCACCATGTAGGCCGGCGTGGCCGCGGGGATGGAGACGGAGACGACCTGGCCGGAGCCTTCGGCGTCCGTGGCGGCCGGGATCTCGGGCGTGCCGGGGGTCTGGGCCACGACCTGGCCGTCCCGGGTGATGCGGAGCCACAGGGGGATGGGCGCCTCTTCCCGCTCCTGAAGCTCGGGAGCGTCGAGCGCGCCGCTTCCGGCCACGTAGGCGGCCAGGGCCTCGGCTTCGGTCTTGAGCGTCAGCGCGGCGTACTGCCGGGCCTGCGCCGAGGCGTAGACATAGACGAGCACGGCCGGAATCCCGTAGAGCGCCAGCAGCGAGGCGGCGAACCACCAGGCGAGCCGCGAGACGAGCGAGCGGGGGGCCTTCAACGCCCCTCCCGCTCTTCGCCGCGCAGCACGTAGCCGACGCCCGGGACCGCGTGGATCAGCCGCTCTTCGCCGCTCTCGATCTTGCGGCGCAGCCGGGCCACGATCACGTCGATGGTGTTGCTCCTGGCCTCGTACGCCTCGTCCCAGACATGCTCGGCGATCCGGCCGCGGGAGAGGACGACGCCGGGGTGCAGCATGAAATATTCGAGGAGGGAGAGCTCGCGGGGAGTCAGCTCCAGGGGCTCGCCCCGCTTTTCCGCCCGCCGGCCTTCACGGTCGAGCGTCAAGCCGTCCAGGGTGAGGACGCTCCGGGGCGGCGCGGCCCGGCGCCGCAGGAGCGCCCGCACGCGGGCGAGGACCTCTTCGAAGGCGAACGGCTTCGTCAGGTAGTCGTCGGCCCCGGCGTTCAGCCCCTCGACCTTCTCTTCTACGAGGTCGCGGGCGGTCAGGATGAGCACGGGGGCGCCGAGCCCCTCGCTGCGCCATTCGCGCAGGAGGTCGATGCCGGAGCCGTCCGGAAGCCCCAGGTCCAGGAGGACGAGGTCGTACTCGGTGCCGGCGGCGCGCTCCCGGGCGGCGGCGCGGGAGGGCGCGACGTCGACCGAGAGCCCCTCTTCCCGCAACCCGCGGGCGAGGCGCTCGGCCAACCGGTGCTCATCTTCGACAAGTAGCAGGCGCACGCCATCAATATACGCCGAAGGCCCTCTCCCGGTCCGGTCCCGGTCCGGCGTTCATGGCCCGTTCATTCCGCCCCCCTATCTTCCCTCCCGTAGACCGGGCGCCCCCGCCGGCCCTCGCCGCCGGGGCGCCACTTCGAAGGAGAGACCTCATGAGCGTTTCGCGCAACGTCGTCCTCGCCGCACTGACCGCCCTCGTGGCCACGGCCGCCTTCGCCGGGGAGCGCGTGCTCGTCCTCGATCCCGCCGCGTCCAAGGTGAGCTTCACGCTGGAAGCCACGGGCCATGACGTGGAAGGGATGCTCGCCGTCCAGTCCGGCCGGATCGCTTTCGACCCGGAGACGGGCGCGGCCTCCGGCGAGATCGCCGTCGATCTGAAGAGCGCGAAGACCGGCAACGGCAGCCGCGACCAGACGATGCACGAGAAGGTCCTGGAGGACGGCACCTACCCGCTCGCCGTGTTCCGGGCCGAGCGGCTGCGCGGCGCGGTCGCGCCCTCGGGCCCGTCGCAGATCACCCTCGACGGGACGCTGTCCTTCCACGGCGCCGACCACAAGGTGAGCCTGCCGGCGAAGGTGGACGTCAAAAACGGGCGCCTGACGGCGGAGACCCGCTTCCCCATCCCATTCATTGAATGGGGGCTTCACGATCCCAGCATCGCGTTCCTGCGCGTGGCCAAGGTGGTCTCGGTGAAGGTCGTGGCGCAGGGGGCGCTCGAAGGCGGAGCCGCGGCGGAGGCGAGCCCGAAGTGAGCCCCCGCCGGCCGCAGCTTCTGAACGACCGGGAGGCGAGGCGCGTCGAGCGGGCGTTCGCGGCGATGCTGCCGCTCGACGGCTGCCTCGATCCCCGCCTGCGCGGCGTGGTCGCGGACGTTCTCTCCCACCCCGGAAGCCTCGCCCGGGCGCAGCTCGCCTACGGGCTCGGCGTGCGGCGCGGCCTCGCGGCCGAGCGCGCGTTGCAGCTCGCCGTGGCCGTCGAGTACTTCCACTCGGCCTCCCTCCTCTTCGACGACATGCCGAGCATGGACGACGCCCGGGAGCGCCGCGGGCATCCGTGCCCGCACGTGGTGTACGGCGAGGCCGCAACCACGCTGGGGGCGCTCGCGCTCATCACCCGCGCCTACGCGCTCCTCTGGGAGGCCATCGGCGAGGGGCCGGGCTCCCGCCGCACGGCCGCGGCGGCGCTCGTCTCCGAGTGCCTGGGCCTCGGCGGCATCCTGGACGGCCAGGCCCGGGACGTCCATTTCCGGCGCGACGGCGCGAGCCCCGAGGCCGTGGCCGAGGTCGCCGTGGCGAAGACGGTCCCCCTGATCCGCCTCGCCCTGGTGCTCCCGGCCCTGGTGGCGGGCGAAGGCGCGGAGACGCTCGGCCGCCTGGAGCGCTTGGCGGCCTCGTGGGGCCTCGCCTATCAGATCCTCGACGATTTCAAGGACGGCCTGATGGGCGACGAGGAGGCCGGCAAGACCACGGGGCGCGACGCCGGGCTCGGCCGGCCGAACCTCCCGGCCTTGACCGGGCCGCGGCGGGCGCTCGCGCGGCTGCGCCACCTGCTCGCGCAGTCGCGCGCCATCGTGGACAAGCTCGCGGCCGGCTCCGGGGAGCGCTGGGCGCCGCTCGAAAGCCTCCAGGGGTTTCTGGAGACGGAGGCGCGGGACGTCGAGGCGCGTCTGGTGGCGGGGCGGGAGGCGGCGTGAGATTCCGCCCCGTGGAGCTCGCCACCCTCCACGCCCTCACCTGGCTTACCGCCTCGTGCGGCGTGGGGCTTCTGATGGCGCTCCTCCTGCTCATCCCCGGCCTCAACGCGGCGCTCGCGCCGCTCACCTATGGCCGCTGGGTGCCGCTCCATCTGGACCTGGCGCTCTACGGCTGGACGGCGCTGCCGCTCGTGGCCGTGCTCTTCCGCGCCTACCAGCCGGGCGAGCGGGGGGCCGGGATGGCCGTCCAGATCTGGTCCGCGAGCCTCCTCCTGGGAGCGGCGGCGTGGCTTTCGGGCGAGACGACGGGCAAGCCGTTCCTCGACTGGCAGGGGGCCGCCCGCGTGGCGTTCCTCGCCAATCTGCTGTTCCTCGCGGGCGTGCTCGCCTCGGGGCTCCTGGGGCGCAGGCGGACCGGCGCGCCCCGCGCCGCCGTCTCGGGGCTCGCGGTCCTCTGGCTGGCCCTGCTCGCCGTGCCCGCCTCGCTCGCGGCGGCCACCCTGCCCGGAACGTACCCTCCGGTCAACCCGGCGACGGGCGGCCCCACGGGCGCGAGCCTCCTCGGGAGCACGCTCGGGGTGATCGTCCTCTTCGCGCTGGCCCCTCTTCTCCTCGGGCTTTCGGGTGGAAACCGGCGCGCCGCCGTGGAGACGTTCGGCGCGCTCGCAATCCACGGGGCGCTCTTCGCCGCCGTGGCCGCCCAGGGGGACCGCTCGCACCGCGAGCCGCTCCAGATCGCGGCGGTGGCGACGCTTCTCGTGTGGGCGTGGCTGCTGCCGCGGTGGCTCCGCCGCTTCGAGTGGCCCGCGGGCTCCCGGCCCTGGCTCCTGGCGTTCCTCGCCTGGGGCGGGGTGCTCCTCGCGTCCGCCGTGCCCATGTTCCTGCCCGGCCTTCTCGACCGGATCAAGTTCACCAACGCCCTGGTGGCCCACGCCCACCTCGCCATGGCCGGCTTGGCCACGAGCTTCGCGGCCCTCATTCTCGTGGTGCTGAACCGCGGCACGCGCCTGGCCGGCGTGCTGGACGACCGGGCGGGCTACCTCCTCTGGAACGTGGGCAACGCGGTCCACGTGGCGGCCCTGGCCGCGGCGGGCGGGCTGGAGGCCGGCGATCCCGGCGTGGTGTTCCGGGGCGATCCGTCGATCACCGTCCTCTACGCCGCGCGCGCTCTGGCGGGTGCGGCCATGCTCGCGGCGGCGGCGCGCTGGCTCGCCCGCGCCCTGCGGCGGGAGACGGCGTGAAGCGGCGCGGGCCGGCGCTCTTCTGCCTCGTGGCCGGGGGCGGAGACGTTGCAACGGGCCTCCTTCTCGTGGCCGCGCCGGAGCTCGTGCTGCGCCTCCTCGGGATCGCGCGGCCGGAGGGGAGCCTCGCCCTGTTCCGCTTCGTGGGCGTGTTCGTGGGGTGCGTGGGCCTCTCCTACCTCCATCCGTGGCTGCGCGGCCGTTTCTACCGAAGTCAGCGGCTCGCGGCGGCCCTGGAGATGACGGCGGGGTTCCGCCTGGCGGTCGCCCTGTTCCTCGGCGTAGCCGTTGCGGCGAACGAGATGGACCTGCCCTGGATGGCGGTCGGGATCTACGACGCGGTCGTGGCCACGGTCCAGCTCGGGCTCCTCTCCCGGGGGTTCTTCGGCGATGCGGCCTGACCTCTCCGGCGCCGGGCGCGGCGTGTTGACGATCGCGGCAACCTACGTAGCCTTCCTCCTCTTCGCCCAGTTCGGGTTCCTCACCCAGCTCCAGCGCGACCTGGGAGACGCCTCCCGGGTGCGGCTGGCGATGGCGGCCATGGGGATCGCAGGGCTCGCCGCGAGCCTCGGGACCGCGTGGCTCCTCGGCCGCGTGCCCGGCCCGCGCCTCGTGCGGATCGGCCTCGGCGCCGTGGCCGCGGTGGCGGTGATCTCCCTCGCCTGCCACGGCCTTCCGAGCCTCCTGGCCTGCGCGGCCGCGATCGGCGCGAGCCTGGGCCTCCTCACCGTGGCCGTGGCCGCCGCGCTCCCGGATCTCGTGCCCGCCCGGAAGGCGGGCCTCGCGGCCGGCCTGGGCACGGGCCTCGCGTACTTCGTGAGCAACGTCCCCGCGCTCTTCGAGGCGGAGCCCGCGGTCCGCGCGCTCGTGCCGGCGGGGCTGGCGGTGGTGGCGCTTCTCGCGGCCGCGGGCCGGCCCCTCACCTCCCCGGCCCTCCTCTCCCACCGCCCCCCCTTCCTCCGGGAGAGGAGGGAGACTGCTGCCCCAAGAGAGGGAGGGGGCGCCCTCTCCCGGGGGCGGGGGGGGCGATGGGAGAGGGTCGGGGTGAGGTTTTCGGGGCGGGGGCCGCGGCCATCGCCCGGCCTCCTCCCCCTCCTCACCATCTTCCTCCTCCTCATCTGGCTCGACTCCGCCGCCTTCGCCATCATCCAGGCCAACCCGGCGCTCAAGGCGGCAACCTGGGGGAGCGATGCGCAGAAGCTCGTCCAGGGAAGCCTCCACCTGGCGGCGGCCGTGGCCGCGGGCGCGCTCCTGGACGTCGGAGCCGGGCTCGCCGTGCCCCTCGCCGCGTGGGCGCTGTTCGCGGTGGCGTTCCCCCTGCTCCAGCACGGAGGCGCCATGGCGTGGGCCGCGGGGCCGCTCTACGCGATCGGCATCTCGTTCTACTCGACCGCGCTCGTGGTCGCGCCGTCGCAAGGCGCGCCGACGCGCTGGCGGGCCGGCCTTCTCTTCGGCGTGGCCGGCTGGATCGGCTCGGCGCTGGGCGTGGGGATGGCCCAGGACCTGGGCCGCATCCCCGGATGGTTTCTCCTGGTCACGGGCGCCGCTCTCGCGGCAGCGTGCGTGCGGCCGTCCCGCCCCGCTCTGCGCCAGGCCGCGCGCCTCTACGGCCCGGCCCTCGCCCTGAGCGCCGCGGGCGTGCTGGGCGCGTGGGCCGCGGCGCGGGAGCCCGCCTCCGGAGACAGCCGGGCGGAGGCCGTGGCCCGGGGGCGGCGCGTGTACGTTTCGGAGGGGTGCATCCACTGCCATTCCCAATACGTCCGCCCCGGCACGCACGACGTGGCGTGGTGGGGACCGGCCCGCCCCCTGGACCGCGGCGAGCGGCCCCCGCTCGTGGGATCGCGCCGGCAGGGGCCGGACCTCATCGCGGTCGGCAACCGCCGGAACGACGTGTGGAACGAGGCGCACCTCTGCGATCCGCGGAGCTTGAACCCCGGCTCGCGCATGCCCTCCTACGCCCACCTCTTCGCGGGAGACGGCCGGCGGGGGCGCGACCTCGTGGCCTATCTCACTTCGCTCGGCGCGGCCACGGCCGTGGAGCGCTGGGAGCTGACGGGCGCCGAGCCCGTGAAACCGCCCCCCGCCCCGCCCTCCGCCGCGCGAGGTGCCACCCTCTTCGCGCAGCACTGCACCACCTGCCACGGCACGGAAGGCCGCGGGGACGGTCCCCTGGCGGGCAAGCTGAACGATCCGCGCGCCAACTTGAGAAAACCTGGTTTCGCCTCGCTGCCCCAGGGGCCGGACGCCGAGCCGGAAGACCAGGCGCTCGCCCGCGTCATCCGCCACGGCCTGCCGCCGACCTCCATGCCGGGGCACGAGTGGCTCACGGATCAACAGGTGGCGGACCTCGTGGCGTTCGTAAGGACATTGCCCGAAAAGGAGAACCGTTGAAGGACCGCCTCCAGGAGCGCGTCTTCGGGCGGCTCGCCGAAGCCGCCACGGCCCGGCCGGGGTGGACGGTCGCGGCGGCGCTCGTCCTCGCCGCCCTCTCGCTCGTTTTCGCTCTGGCCCGGATCGAGATCAAGACCTCGAACCTCGACCTCGTCGACCCGGGCCTTCCCGAGGTGGCCCGCTTCCGCGATTTCGCCCAGAGCTTCGGCACGCCCAACGTGCTGGTGGTGGTGCTCGAGGGCAACGACCCCGCGAAGCTGCGGGCGGCGGTGGACCGCACGGCCGCGGAGATCCGCGGAGCTCACGGCGTGCGCGCGGTGTTCGGCCGGCTGCCCTACGAGCCCGCTTCGCTCTTCCCCCTCGCGATGATGGGGATCGATCCCTACTTCACGTCGCGCGACAAGACCCTGGCGTTCCTCTTCGTCCAGCCGTCCGACCCCGATTCGAGCGCGGAGACGATCGCGCCGTTCGTAAAAGCCGTGCGGGAGCGAATCGCCGCGGCGCACCTCGAAACGGACGGCATCCACGCCGGGCTCACCGGCCTCCCGCAATACGCGCTGGACGATAAGGACATCATCCAGCGCGACACCTCGCGCCTCTCGGCCGTCTCGTTCCTCCTGATCCTCGGGCTCTTCGCCGTGGGCTTCAGCGAGTTCTCCCGGCCGCTCCTCGCCTCGGCGACCCTCGCGGCCTCAGGCCTGTTCGTGTTGGGCGTGATCGCGGTCGTGCCCGGGCACCTGACGCTCGTTTCCGCAACCTTTTTCTCCGCGCTGTTCGGGCTGGGGATCGACTACGGAACCTACGTCGTGGACCGCTTCGAAGAGCACCTGGCGGACGGCCAGGAGAAGCGCCGGGCCCTGGTGACCGCCGTGCGCGAGCTCGGGCCGGGGTTGACGACCGGCGCCTTGACCACGGCCTTCGCCTTCTACACCATGATGTTTTCCGGTTTCCGGGGATTTGAAGAGCTCGGGTTCATCGGCGGCACAGGCATCCTGATCGCGCTGTTTTTGATGGCGACCCTCCTGCCCGCGCTCCTGATGCTTGGGGGCGGCAAGCGGCGGCGCGAGCGCCCGCTCCTGGAGCGCCGGGTGGGCCGCTTCCTCGCCCGCGTGCAACGGCCCGGCCTCGCGGCGGCGCTCGCCGTCCTGACCCTCGCGGGGCTCGCCTTCGGCCTCCCCCGCTTCGACGGCGATTATCTGAACCTTCAGCCGAAAGACTCCGAGGCCGTGCGCCTCGAGCGCAAGATGATCGAGCGCTCCGCCTTCTCCCCCCAGTTCGCCGCGTTCGTGGTGGATTCGCCCGAAAAGGCGAAGGAGATCACCGAAAAGCTTCGCCGGCAGGACACCGTGGGCTCGGTCCGCTCCGCCGCGGACATCGCTCTCCTCGACGCCGTCGCCAAGCCCATCCCCGGCGAGCACGACGCCTTCCTCGCGAGCTTCCAGGCGAAAGACGGGCGCCTCGCGGTCTACGCCTATCCCAACGGCAACGTGTGGGACCCGGCGTTCGAATCACGTTTCCTGTCCCAGATGCGGGCGATCGATCCGAACGTGACCGGCATGCCCGTGCTCGGGCGATTCATGATCGATCTTTCGAAGCACGCGCTCCTTGTCACGGCGGCGTTGAGCGCAGTGGTGATCCTTCTGCTCGTCCTCCTCGATTTGAAAAGCCCTGCGTGGTCGGCCCTGGCGCTCCTGCCGGCCGTGCTTTCCGTGGCCGCGACGCTCGCCTCGATGCGCCTTCTGGGGATCGACTTCAATCCGCTGAACGTCATGGCCCTGCCGGTGATCCTGGGCACGGTGGTGGACGCCGGAGCGCAGATCGTGCACCGCTTCCGCGAAGAGCGGCGCGACCTCGGCCGCACGCTCGCGGGCTCCGGCGCCGCCGTGCTCCTCTGCGTGCTGACGACGATCGTCGGCTTCGGCGCCTTGATGTTCACCACCCACCGGGGGCTCGCCTCGTTCGGCATCGTCCTGGCCCTCGGCTCCACCTGGTCGCTGCTCTTCTCACTCTTCGTGCTGCCCGGGCTCCTGAAGCTCGTGGCGGCGCGGCAGGAGAAATCCCATGCATCGCTTCAAGCTCTGGCTCGAAACCATCAAGGTCTCCCATAGCGTCTTCGCGCTCCCCTTCGCGCTCCTGGGCGCCTTCCTGGCCGCGGGCGGCCCGCCGGGCGGGCGCGTGCTCCTGTGGACCGTTGTCGCGGCGGTGGCGGCGCGCACCGCGGCCATGACCTTCAACCGCCTCGTGGACCGGAGGCTCGACGCCGCGAACCCGCGGACGGCCGGGCGGGCGCTCGCGACCGGCGCCATCCCGCCCTGGGAGGCCTGGGCCGTGGTGGCGGCCTCGGTCGCCGTGTTCGTCCTCGCCTGCGCGGCCTTGAACCCGTTGACGCTCCGCATAGCACCGTTCGTGCTCGCCGTGACGCTCGGCTATTCGCTCACCAAGCGCTTCACCTCCCTCGCCCACCTTGTGCTCGGCACGGCGCTCGCGCTCGCCCCCCTGGGCGGCTGGGTGGCGGCCTCGGGGAGCCTCGCGGGATATCCGCTCCCCCTCTCGCTCGCGGTGGTCTTCTGGGTCGCGGGGTTCGACGTGGTCTACGCCTGTCTCGACGAGGCGTACGACCGCGGCGCGGGCCTCCACTCCATTCCCGCCCGGCTGGGCCGCCCGGCGGCCCTGGTGCTCGCCCGGGCCTTCCACGTCCTCGCCTTCGCCGGCTTCGCGTGGACCGGCTGGCGCTTCGGCCTCGGCCTCCCCTATGCCGTGGGCCTCGTGGCCGCGGGAGCGGCGCTCGCGTACCAGCACATCCTCGTGAGCCCGCGGGACCTTTCGCGCATCCAGCTCTCCTTCCTCACCATGAACGGCCTCGTGAGCACGGTGCTCTTTGCCGCGGCGTGGATTTCGCTCTGGGTGCGGGGATGAGGCGGGCGCTCGCGGCCATGGCCCTCGCCCTGCTCGTCCCGGCGGGCCTCGCCGCGGCGGAAGACCCCGAGGCCCGGGGCGACCGGCTCTGGGTGCGCCGCGCCGAGGGGTTCGCGGCGGCGCGGCGCGTGGATCCGGCCCTCGCGAACGAAACCGTGGCCGCCTACGAAGAGGCGCTCCGCGCCCGGCCGGACGATCTCGCAATCCGCTTCAAGCTCGCCGAAGCCCTCTACTTCGCGGGCCATTTCGGGGACACCGACCCCGGCAAGGCGCGCGCCCGCTTCGAGCGCGCGGTGGAGGTCTCCGAAGACGCCTGCGCCCGCGTCGCCGCCAAGGCCGGCGGCGCGGCGCTCGATCCCAAGGCGGACGCCGAAGCGCGGGCCCGGGCGCTCGCCGCCGTGCCCGAGGCCGTGGACGCCCACTTCTGGGCCGCGATCAGTTGGGGCCTCTGGGGGATGTCGCACAGCGTGTTCGCCTCGGCGATGCAGGACGTGGCCGGGAAGATCCGCGACCACGCCACCCTCGTGGCCGCGCTCGACCCCGCCTACCGCGACGCCGCGGGCTGGCGCATCCTCGGCCGGCTCCACGCCCAGGTCCCGCACATCCCCCTCGTAACCGACTGGGTGAGCCGGGACGAAGGGATTGCGCTCTTGAGGAAAGCCACCGCCGTCTCGGCGCGAGACCCCCGCAATCCCCTCTTCCTCGCCGAAGCGCTCCTGGCCGACCGGCCGGAGGAGAAGGATCAGGCCCTGGCCCTGCTCCGCGGCCTCGCGGCGCGCACGCCCGATCCGGCCTGCCTCGTCGAGGAGACCGAGATCCTGGACCAGGCCCGAAAAACCCTGGGGAACACGGAGCCCGCGCGATGACGGCGCTCTCGACCGCCGATCCCTATGTGGCCTTCACCCGCCGTTTCTTCGGCCGCTGGAGCCCTGTCTACGACCTCTTCGCCAAACCCATCGGATTTGCCTACGAAGCCGCCGTACGCCGGGCCGGTGCCGCCCCCGGCCGGACGATCCTCGACCTCTGCACCGGCACGGGAGAGATCGCCATCCGCTGCGCCCGCCGGGGAGCGAAAGTGACGGCCGTGGACCTCACCCCCTCGATGTTCATCCGCGCCGAGCACAAAGCCCGAAAGCTCCCCATCGACTTCGCCGGCATGGACGCGAGGCACCTCGCCTTCCCCGACGCCACCTTCGACGCCGTCCTCCTCTCCTTCGCCCTCCACGACATGCCGCGGAAGGTGCGTATTCAGGTGCTGCGCGAAGCCGCACGGGTCGCCAAAGAAAAGGTTGTCATCCTGGACTACGACGTTCCGCAGCGGGAGCCCTGGCACACCCTCGTTCTCAAGGGGCTGGGCCTGTTCGAGACGCCGTACCTCCGGGCCTTCGCCAAACAGGAAGGCGCGAGAGGGGCGATCGAGGACGCCGGACTGACGATCCGCGAGACCGCCCGGCCGATGCCGGGATTGTTCGTGGTGTACGAGGTTGCGCGGGACTGAGGCTCCCCTCCCCGCACAAGAGCCACCGGCGCGTCCGACCCCGGCAGCCCACCCGTTCCCGTCTTTCTTCCCACCCCGGGAGAGGGGGAAAAAGCTTTCCATCCGGGCTTACGCTGATCCTGAGCTTCACTCAATCCTCAAGGAGACCATCATGTTTTCGGATTGCGGCGAAGCGTCCGACCTCGTTCCTCGGGACTTCAATGGAGATCCGGACGTCTTCCTCTACAGCCCAGGAGAACAGCCATGAATCGCAACAGCATCCGGAAGCCCTCCGTGACGCTCCTCCTCGCGCTGACCCTCGCCGGGCCCGCCGCGGGCCAGGTCGAGCTCATCTCCCGCGCCCCCGCGCGCTTCTCCCCCGACACCGGCAACGGTTCCCTTGCCACCGTGGCCCTCTCGGCCGACGGCCGCTACGCCGCGTTTTCGAGCAACGCCACCAACCTCGTGCCGGGCCAGCGGGACTCGAACGGCGGCAACGACGTCTTCCTCTACGACCGCCTCGCCGGGACCACCACCCTGATAAGCCACGCCACCGGGTCGCCCGCTCTCACGGGAGCGCTGCCCGTGGAACATCCCGCCTCGATAAGCGCCGACGGCCGATTCGTCGCCTTCGTCAGCTCCACCTGGGACCTCGTGCCCGGCGTAACCGTCCCCCAGGACTTCACCTCGCACGTCTATCTCTGGGAGCGCGAGACCGGCACAATCACCGTGGTCTCCCGGCGTGCCGGCACGCAACAGGGCGCCGGAGGGCACTCCCGGGATCCGGTCCTGAGCGCGGACGGAAGCTATGTCGCCTTCATCAGCCGGGCCCCGGACCTCGT
>DATHUD010000172.1:0-4817 GCA_035462575.1 Thermoanaerobaculia bacterium
GGGCTTCGTCAAAGCGGCGCTGCCCCCTACGGAGCGACGCCTCCAGATCTGGCAGCCGGCCAGGATCGAGCACGGCGGAGGGATCGGAGCCCGCCTGCCAAAGACGTTTAGCGGCGGTGAACGTCGCCTCCGCCCCCTTCAAGTCGCCCGCCACCCTCAAGGCATTGGCGACATGGGCGGTTGCGTACCCCCGGACGCGGTCGCGCCATCCCTCCGGCCCGGGGACGTGCTCCGCGATCTCCAGGGCCAGTTGTGCCAGAGATGCGGAACGCTTTACGTCACGCGACGCCTCGGTCACCGATTCCGCGCAGACCCTCTCGCACAGCGCCCAGCTCTGAAACTCACGAGCCACCCGGATGAGGGCCAGCCGGGAGGCTTCCGGCAGGGGCTTGGCCCGGGTCCAAAGCTGTTCGGCTCGCTCGCGGTCCAGCCGCGCCTGTGATCCTTCCGGAAAACCTGAAGGCGCCCCCTCCTTGGAGAGGAGGATGGCGCGGGTGAGCGACTCGCGGAGGGCTCGGTTGATCGCCAGTATTCCTTCCTCTCGTTCGGCCCTTTCCTCCGGTGTCAGGCCGTCCTCCTCGTCCAGGGCCGCCAAGGCTTCGAGGCAGGCGGAAACAATCGGGACGGCTCCAGGAGGGGCGGCAATAGCGGCCAGCAAACGCTCGAAAGCGTCGTCCCTGATCTCTGTGTCCCGAGACAGGAGCTGAGAGATCCGCTTCGCTGAAATGCCCGAGGCAGCGCCGATGACCTTCTGGCTCAGCCCCCGCCAGAGGGCCAGGAACGACACCAGAAGCTGCCGGAAAGTTAGCTGGCTCGCCATAAGCAGATCTCCGCGTGTGATGCTTCCGAATAAACCTAGTGCGTCACGTAGCTGAAACGTGACCCGCCTGCCCGGGATTTGTTCCCCCCTGAGAGATTCCTCCAGTTTTGTAGCTTGTGGCCTTCTGCTGCAAACCGGGAACCTACACTCCGGCGTGTTGCAGGCTGTCTTCTACGCGCGAAACCGAGCACGCAGAGTGATGGCTGCCTT
Source organism: Thermoanaerobaculia bacterium (assembly GCA_035462575.1). Lineage (GTDB taxonomy): Bacteria > Acidobacteriota > Thermoanaerobaculia > Multivoradales > UBA5704 > DATARR01. The sequence goes on from DATHUD010000172.1 coordinate 1,031, forward strand.
CGGGGTGCGTTTCTCGTTCGGCAACAAGATTTCTCCTTCGGCAAGTCTCGAAAGAGAGGGATGCCGGAAGAATCGATTAGTGACAGGAGCGCCCCTCCCTTTCTAAAAAGAGTCGCGGAATTCCGCGAAGGGATACCATGATCTTCTATCTTAGAACATGTCGAATCGAACGGGCAGTAGAACGGCGGGGAGGCAGGGCTTGATATCCGCCGAGACCGCAAGGGAGGAGTTGCAGTCAGTCGTGAAGGATCTGGAAGGGCTCCAGGGCCGGCTTGTGGAAATGCGCCGGGCCTTGCCTCCCCCTCCACCCACACTGGAAGACGACTATGGCGATCCGGACGCCTCGACCGAGATGACGCGGGTGATCGAGTGCGTTCTTCAAGACTGCGTAGGACCGGCGATCCGCGATCTGCTCGCCGCGGTGGAGTACCGGCCGGGAGTGGAGGCGGAGCCGTGACCTGCCACCTCCAGGACGAGGCCCCGCTCGAAGAGGTCTCAGGAAAACATCTCCTTCACGTTCTCACCTGCGAAAGGTGCCGCTCCTTCGTGATTGGCAGGCTCCTCGATCAGTGCGCGGCACCGGACGAGGACGACCCGCTGGCCGTGTATGAGCCCGTGTTTGCGGCCCTCCTGGACAAGAGCCCAGGGATTCTGGACGCGGCGAGAGCGCGCAGGGAAGAGGCCGAGCACCTCCTGGGTGAGCTGCTGGCGCTTCCTCGGGGGAAAAGGGCTCGGGCGGTGAAGGCCGTTCGTTTTCGGAGCGTGGCCCTCTTGGATCTCCTCCTGGAGGCTTGCCACGCGCAGCAGATTCCCGACCCGTCGAGTGCGGCAGACCTGGGCCTGCTCGCGTACCGCCTGGGGGAGAGCCTGGGCCACGAGGAGGACGCCTGCGCGGCGATTCCCCGAGCGCTGGCACTGGCCGCGAATGCCCGACGTCTGCAAGGCACCTTGAAGCGAGCGGATCACCTCCTGGCCCAAGGGGCGGGCTTTCTGAGGGACCGAGTAGATCGGGCCTTCCATTGCCGGATCGCCGGGCTTGTCAGGTGGGAAGCCGGGCGGATGGATGAAGGCGGGGCTCTGTTGGACCGGGCGCTCCTCTACTACAGCGCCGAGGATCTGGTGGGGGAACAGGGATGCACCTTGGCGCTGATCGGCCTGCTCGAAGAGGAGGGGGGACAAACCGCTACGGCGCTCCCGACTCTCCTGAAGGGATGGACCTTGATGGACCGGCAGGCGCGGCCCGGTTTCGCCGTGCGAGTCGGGCTCACCCTGGCGCTCTGTCTTGCGGATGTTGATCAGGGAGAGCGAGCCCGGAGCCTGCTGCGGGAAGTCATGCAGCTCACCTCTCAGGTGACGGACGCTTCCGAGTGGCTCCGAATCTATTGGGCGGAGGCCCGCGCTCTGGGCCGGCTGGGAGAAGTGGCCGAGGCCATGGAGATGCTGTCGTCCGTTCGGAAGCGGCTCGAAGCGGAAGGGAGCGAAGCGGAGGCCGATCTCGTGTCCGTGGACATCGATCTACTGCTCGCAGAAACCGGCCGGCTGGAAGAGACGGAGTCTCTCAAAACTTTACTTCCCGAGGACTTCGCTCTTGCGCCACCCAACGAGCCGGAGCTGCGCTGGCGAGAGGTCGTAGCGATCCCGAGGGCGGAGCTATACCGGGTGTTCCGGCTCAGCGGGCATCGGATGAAGCCGTTGCCTTTCGCATTATGGCCGGGCGCACAGATGAGGGGGGTATCCCCCATTCCATGCGGAACTTTGGGCGGGCTCTCACCCTTCTCCGGGAGCTTCGGGGCCTCAGACAGGCCCAAGTCGCCCGGGCCGCCGGCCACGGGAAAAGTCAACTCTCGAAATATGAGAACGGCAAGGAATTGCCCAAGCTCGGCACGCTGATCAAAGTGCTGGAAAGCATGGGATACACCTACTCCGATTTTTTTACCACGCTCTACGCCATCGATGAGCAGGAGCTCGCCCTACAGGAAGGTCGAATCAGGCTCAGCGGCCCGGTAGGCTCCGGGTCACTGAGTCAAGCTTTCGCGAATGTCGTCGCCCTTCTCTTCGAGCTACAACAGGAGTGCACGAGGTCTGTGCTCGGTCTCACCGGGAGGCGGGATGACATCCGGGAGTAGGAGCGTCGTCGCGGCCAAGCTCCTGAAGGACATCCGGGCCGGGATGGAGAGGCAGGGCGTCACACAGAAGGTGCTGGCTGAGCGGCTCGGCTGCACGGCAGCCAATGTCCGACAGCTTCTGTATTCGAATCCCGGGCTCCGGATCTCCACCGCGGAGAGGCTGGCGAACGCGTTGGGCTTCGACCTTGACGTCCGGCTCGTGGCGCGGGACACGGCCGGGGAGAGTGGAGAGAGTGGAGAATGACGAGCGGGAGCGCGATGGACGACGACACCGAGGATGAGCTGGTCCCTTTCTCGCGGATCGTGAAGGAGCTGGGCTGGTCTGCCTACAAGGTCCGCCTTGCCATGGGCAGGGCAGGAAATGAGCTGAAGGAGGTGCAGGAGGCTCGCCTCAGGAGGGCAGGCGGCCGGCGACGCACCCTCTACCCTTTGGCCCACACCGTTTGCCTGCTGAAAGGGGAGGGAGAGCGAGGCGAGGCCATCGCTTCCGAGGTCGAGGCCGAGGAGAGGGTCTCTTTAGAGCGCATCGTCGAGGAGTCGGGCTGGTCCCGCAATACGGTCAGACTCTACCTGCGCGCTGCCCGGCGTGCTCTTGTCGTCTTTGACGATCCTGCGGACAACCGCAAGAAGCTCTATCCTTTGGCCCATACGCTGAAGGTAATCCGCCGCGAGCAGGCTAGAGTTCAAGCGCGCCGGGACCGGTCCCGAGATCCGGGAGCGGGCTACTGGCTGGCGGTCGCGGAGGTGAAAGTTGCAGCCGCGAGATTGCGCGAGGTCTCGGAAGCTCTCGCGGCGGCATCCCGTAGCGTTACAGCGGCGCATGCCAGCCTGAGGAAGAAGCCCCCCACAGTCGTGATGGAGATCCAGACCCTCCCGGATTCAGGGCTGGCTCTGTCTCACCCTCTCGCCGTTCTGGTATCTCCTCTCCGGCTCACCTACTGGAAGGCTGTCGCACCAGAGATCCCCCTGTTCCGAGGGGAGGGGCAGTCCCCGGAGGAGGCCGTGGCGGACCTGCGCCAAAGACTCGCCGCCACCTATCGCGAGCTTGAGCAGCAGACCGACGAGAACCCCCAACTCTGGGATCTGCTGGATCAATCAATCCGAGTTCAGATTCCCCACGCCAGAGGGAGACAAGAGCAGCCATGAGCGCGGAGAGTGCATTCGTTGAAGCCGTCAAGGAGGAATTGGCACGTAAGGCGGGCAGTCGTAGGGATCTCGCCCGAGCGCTGGGATGCACGGATTCCAACGTGGCCCAGTTGCTTTCCGATCACCGGACAGCGCGAGCGCGCCCCCAGGGGATGCACCTGCACACAGTGAAGAGACTAGCGGAAGCGCTCGGCTGCGGCCTCGCTCTCCTGCTGACCACGCCAGGGGCGGAGACCGTTATTGCTGAGTGGCAGGAGGAAGCCCGCCGGAGGGGCATGTCGCTGTGGGAGTGGCTCGCCGCTCGTGTAGAGCAAGCCTGGCGAGGAGAGACGTTCCACCTCTGGAGGAGTGAGGGCTTCCATACCAGGGTAGCCAACGCGCTGGCGAATGCCAGAATCCGATCCGGGAGCCACCTCGACGCGCTCGACAGGAAGCAATTGCTGGCGCTGCGAGACTTGGGGAGAACCGGCGTCCGAGAAATCGAGGAGCGGCTTGCCAAGCGTCGCGAGGAGGCC
>DATHUD010000173.1:0-4605 GCA_035462575.1 Thermoanaerobaculia bacterium
CTTCCAGGCAAAGAGGGTCGCTCGCATTTCCTTCTATGTGGCAACGAAGCTCTCACCCCAAGGGGAGAACCTCCTTCATCAGGAGAAGTGGAAGGAAGCGGCAAAGGAAGCTCTCTCCGAGTTTCTCAAGAAGGAGGAGCCTCCCCGCGAGCTTCTGGACTTTGCCCTCTCCTCGTGGCCGCGGGAGGGAGCCGGTGTCGAGATCGGTGCTCACCTTGCCGACCGGGTGAAGCGATTTCCGGAGTTGTGGGGGGACTTTTTCGAACCCGAGCTCTCCAGAGCGGATCTGGAGGTGGTGGTCGAAAGAGCCTTGGATCGTCAGAGAGTCCTGGTGACGGAGGATCAGTCGACCGACCGCACGTGGAAAGGCTTCTTTGCTGCCGCCGGCCAGGAGAACGCGGCTTTCCGATACCTCACCGAATGGGCCAAGCTTACGCCTGATCAGAGATTTGAGCCACCCAGTCAATACTCCGAGATCCTCAAATCCGTCCACGAGCAGCCGCTTACGTTCCTGATCGGTCCGCCTGCTGTCGGAAAGACGTTTATCGCTCTTCAGATCCTCTGGGATGCGCACTGTCGTGGTCTTCGCGTTCGCTGGATCGCGCCGGAGATGTTCGAGTCGACGGATGGTCCGGTCCCTGCCGAGTATGGCCTTCCTGACATGAAGCGGCGCATCGAGTTTTTGGTCCGCCGTCTGGGCCCCGAGCCTCTCCAGATCCCACTCGACTCTCACGATTTCATTGCGTCGAATCTGAAGCCTGGCAGCATCGTCTACATCGAAGATCCCTTTGGGAAAAGAGACGATGAGTTCGAGTACAGCCTCCACACTTACAGCTTCTTCGATCTGGATGCCTTCGTCTCCGCCATTGATGAGGGAGCTGCCCGGGCGGGCTGCCACATCCTCATCAGCAGCCGTCAGGGACTTTTCGATCAGTGGGTAGAAGACCGGCAGGCGAAGGGCAAAGGGGTCCTGAGATCGAAGCTCATCCGGATCAAAGCTAAATCCTACGATTACGAGCAGCTCTTCAGATTCTCCCGGAAGCTCGCCGAAGCGCGCGGCTTGGCGGAGCCCGAGAACATCGCGGCCGAGATTGTCTCCCAGATCCGATTCCCCTACGAGATCGAGAGAGTCGTCTTGGACCTGCCGAAGGATGCCACAGTCAAGGACGCGGAAGCCTTTGCTCGAAAATGGCGTGGCGGGCTCCGTAACGCGACGCAACGCCAACTCTCCACAGAGGACGACGGGGAGAGACTCTTCCTGCTGGTCACTGCTCTCGAAGGAACCAGGATGGATTACCTCGATCTTTATCGAGGTATGGAGCTTTCGGGAGATGGCGAGGAGGCACTCAAGGCAGCATTAGCCCGGTATCGGCCATTCGTTATCCGGCAAGGCCTCACATCATTTATAAGGTTCTTTCTGGATAAGTCTAGGAAGTCGAGTGAGGATTTCAGGGAACCGGAAGACGAGAAATTTGCTCCTACGCACTCGTCAGTCCAGGAGGCGGTTGCCGCCCTCCTGGCAAGCCATCCGGAATGGATCGAGCGTGTTGCACTGGCGTTGCCGAAAAGCGCGAGAAGGCATGCCGATGCTGCTGTGTATCTGCTCGCCCTAGGGATCGGTGGAGAGAGCGGTCTTGCGCAGGACGCGATCGCTACCGTGCTCTTTGACAAGAAAGGGTTGACCAGCCGCGATCTGCCGCGCTTCATGCGGCGTTGGCCAACATTTGGAGCAGACTTTAAGGAGAGGCTTTTCCAGTATCTCGAATCCGACCCGGAGGACATTGTTCGAGAGGTCGCCGCTTGGCTTGAGCGTATCGAAGTGCCGTCCGAAGACGCATGGCGGATTTTGCGATTACTTCTGAGGGAGCGCTACCTCTTCCAAGGTGGGCAGCCATCTATATATCTCTCCCGAGACCATGCTTGGGGTTACCTCGTTAAGCACCTCCAGGAGATGCCCGAGGACCTTCGCTCAGCTCTCAACGAGTTGGCTGTGTCGAAACCGAAGCTGTTCACCTATGCTCTGGGGGAGGCTTTGGTCGAAGGTTGGCCCGAGGTTCCAAGTGAGTTCAAGCAGGCATTCTTCCATAAAAGGCCTTTGGAGAATGAACAGGTCCAAGAGAAAGTCCTCCTTGCCATTGCGTTGCGCTGGGATAGCGTAGAGCAGTCCCTGCGGGACTTTTTCTTGCACCAGGCATCCGAGGCAGAACCACGAGTGAGAGCAAAGGCAGCGAGCGCCGCTTGGATTTACTGGGAGAAAAATCCCCAGGTCTTCGATCCTGTCTACATGAGAGCGGTTGATGATCCTGACATCAGCGTTCCTCTCGAAGTTCTAAGCGGAACAGGTGAATACGACCGTACTAGAAGATTCGCGGAGAAGCTATTCGAACGAGCCGACGAAGCGGCGGCTGCTGAGATGCTTGAGGCGTTCTTGGAGGATAGTTCCGAGCCGGAGGCTGAGTGGAAAGCAAGGCTTATCCAAGCATGTATTGAGAGGGGAGGGGCGCTGGCGCTCGGAGTACTGGCGGCCCATTTCTTCGGGAGGAACTCGGCGTCCCCTCTTTTTACACCCCCAGAATCCCTCCCGAAAGAACCGGAGATCATCCGGCTGGCAGCGCTTCACGCCTATGCGAATGGCTTTAGAGATCGATCGTACCTTTCAGAGGAAGAGGCGATCGCTCTCATCGAAGGGATGAACCATCCCTATCGTGGCATCGCTCTCTTCTATCTCTCGATTCAATCGGTCCGCCTTCCTCCCAAGATTCGTGCTTACATCGAGGGCTTGGAAGAAGTCGATAGCGATGACGGTGAGGCCGTCCGACACGGGAAGAAGGAGCGCCAGCCCGAGAAGGGACCGTGGGCGGTCTTCAAGTTCCCAGTCCAATGGATTGCGGCCGAATTGAAGTCTCAGGAGCACCCCTCATGACTGAAACCGATCTCCGCACCCTCCTGACGACCAAGCTAGCCGCCCGCCTCGGGATCGATCCCGCCTCCCTCGATCCCAAGGAAAGCTTCAGCCGCTACGGCCTCGACTCCGCCGGGGCGACCGGCCTGATCGCGGAGCTGTCCGCCGAGCTGGGGATTCCTCTGTCCCCGACGCTCGTGTGGGCTCACCCCACGCCCGAGGAGCTGGCGCGGCATCTGGCTCGGGGAGAGAGGGCGCCCTCTGCTCCCGCCGTCCGCCCGGTGCGGGCTGCGGCGACGGCGGAGCCGGTTGCGATCGTGGGGATGGCTTGCCGGTTCCCGATGGCGCCTTCTCCCCAGGCGTTCTGGCGGATGCTTTGCGACGGGGTGGACGCCACGCGGGAGGTTCCGGCGGACCGGTGGAACGCGGACGCGTGGTATGACCCGGACCCGCAGGCGCCGGGGACGATCAATACGCGGCGGGGGGCGTTCCTCGACCGGGTGGATCTGTTCGATCCGCTGTTCTTCGGGATCTCGCCGCGCGAGGCGGTGGAGATGGACCCGCAGCAGCGGATGATGCTCGAAATGGTCTGGGAGGCGCTGGAGGATGCCGGCATCCCGCCGCGCTCTCTCGCCGGCTCGCGGACCGGCGTGTTCGTGGGCTCGATCTCCCGCGACTACGGCGAGCTTCACCGCATGCGGGGCGCCGCGGTGACTTCCCACACGGGGCCGGGGACGTCGATGAGCATCATCTCGAACCGCGTCTCGTACGCGCTGGGGCTGCGCGGCCCGAGCCTGACGATCGACACGGCGTGCTCGTCGTCGCTCGTCGCGGTCCACGAGGCGGTGAAGAGCCTGCGGGAGGGCGAGTCGACGTTGGCGTTCGCGGGTGGGATCAACCTGATCCTGCTGCCGGAGCTGACGGTCGAGCTCACCAAGTTCGGGGGCCTCGCGGGCGACGGGCGGTGCAAGGCGTTCGACGCCCGGGCGAACGGCTTCGCGCGCGGCGAGGGGGGCGGCGTGGTGGTGCTCAAGACCCTCTCCCGGGCGATCGCGGACGGCGACCGGATCTACTGCCTGATCCGGGGCGGCGCGGTGAACAACGACGGCGCGTCGAACGGGCTGACGGCTCCCAATCCCCAGGCGCAGGTGGAGGTGCTGGCGGACGCCTACGCCCGGGCCGGAGTTGATCCGGGGCGGGTCCACTACATCGAGGCGCACGGCACGGGCACGCAACTGGGCGATCCGATCGAGGCGCGGGCGCTCTCCCAGGTGCTCTGTGCGGACCGCGATCCGGCCCGGCCGCTTATCGTCGGCTCGGCCAAGACGAACATCGCCCACCAGGAGGGAGCGGCGGGGATCGCGGGGTTGCTCAAGCTCGCGCTCGCGATCCACCACCGGGCGATCCCGCCGAGCCTCCATTTCGAGACGCCCAACCCGGACATCCCTTTCGAAGAGCTGCGCCTGCAGGTCGCGACCTCGCTGATGCCGTGGCCTTCGGACGAGCCGGCCGTGGGCGGCGTGAGCTCGTTCGGCTGGGGCGGCACGAACTGCCACGTGGTGCTCGCGGAGCTGCCCGAGAGCCGCGCCTGGGTGCTGCCGCTCGCGGCGGACAGCCCGGAAGCGTTGCGCGAGCTCGCGAGGACGGCGCGGGAGCGGGCCGTGGCCCCCGCCCGGCCCTCACCCCCGGCCCCTCTCCCACCA
>DATHUD010000174.1:0-3093 GCA_035462575.1 Thermoanaerobaculia bacterium
CGTTCTCGATCGCGATCGCGGCCCAAACGGCAAGCGTCTTCGCCGCATCTTCGTCGGCCTCGTCGAACTCCTTCGCGCCCTGCTTCTCGGTCATGTAGAGGTTGCCGAAGGTCTCGCCCCTGACCGTGATCGGCACCCCGAGGAAGGTGTGCATCGGCGGGTGGCCGGGAGGGAACCCGTATGCGTGGGGGTGCCGGTTCACATCGGACATGCGCAGCGGCTTCGGCTCGCGGATCAGCTCGCCGAGGACGCCGCGGCCGCGGGGCAGGTTGCCGATCGCCCGCTTGGCCTCGTCGTCGATGCCCAGGTATATGAAGCGCTCGAGCTCAGTTCCCTCGCGGTCGAGCACCCCGAGCGCCGCGTACTCGGCGGCGGTCAGCTCCCGTGCCGCCTCGACCACCGAGCGCAGGACCGCCTCCAGGTCGAGCTCGGAGAGCATTGCGGTACCGAGGTCGACCAACCGCCGGAAGCGCTCCTCCTGAGACTGCCTATCTGAGCGGTTGGGCGAATTCATCTTTTGATCATCCCCCGATTCGCTTCCCGGGGTGGGGGAAATCTTCAGGCGGCCAGGGATTCTCTCCTGCTCGGAGCCAGAGCGATCCGGGCGTAGCCGCTCGAGCGGTGTGGTGTTGTGCGGATGGCCGCCGCGGCAAGCGAGCCTAGATTCGTCCCATGAGCACAGAGTTCGAATGCCCACGCTATCGCCAGCGCGCGAGCGCAACGGCGCGTCAGGCCTGAGCCATGTACGAGCGGATCCTGATCGGCTACCAGGACACTGAAGGAGGCCGCGACGCGCTGACGCTCGGGACCGTCCTCGCCCGGGCGAGCAGAGCGGAGCTGATCCTGGGCACCGCCCGCACCGGAAACGGCGAGACGCTCGCGCAGCTCGCGCGCTTCCACAGGGCGGACCTGGTCGTCGTCGGCGCGAGCCACCGGGGGGCTGCGGGCCGTGTCCTCCCCGGAGCAACCGTGGAGCGCCTGCTGGGTGAGGCCCCCTGCGCGGTGGCGGTCGCGCCGCCGGGGTTCGGCCGGCACGAGGACGGCGACTCCGGCTGGCGACCGCTCAGCGGCGATCTCGAGGACGTCGGGGTGCGCGTCGTCGGAGTCGGGTACGACGGCTCCCGCGCTTCGGAGGAGGCCCTGAAGACCGCGACCGACCTCGCCGTCCCCAACGGCGCCGCGCTCCGCGTCTACACGGTGGCGCGCAAGTACGCCCACGTGCCGGGCGGCGACGGCGACAGCCGCGGGCCGGGCGTGCCGACCGAAGCCGAGGTGCTGCGGGAGATGCTCCACGAAGCCGTCGCCGCGCTCCCCTCCGAGGCCCGCGCCCTGCCGGTCTTCCTGCGCGGCTTCGCTGCCGCCGAGCTGGTCGAGGCCAGCGAGGCGGGCGTTGACCTGCTGGTGCTCGGCTCTCGCGGTGGCGGACCGCTGCGCCGCAAGCTCCACCACAGCGTCACCAGCACCGTCATGCAGGAGGCGAAGTGCCCCGTGCTGATCTCACCGACCGGCGTCAAGGCGCCCACCCCGGTCCTTGCTTAGCTCGCCACCAGATCCATGAAGGTCCTGGTCGCCTACGCCTCCAAACGCGGCTCGACCGCGGAGATCGCCGCGGCCATCGCGGACAAGCTCCGCGAGACTGGTCTCGAGGTCGAGTGCCGCGAGGCCGGCGACGTCGACGACGTCCCGTCCTACGACGCCGTCGTACTTGGCAGCGCCGTCTACATGAAACGCTGGCGAGGGGACGCGAAGCACTTCCTTCGCAAGCATTCCAAGCAGCTCGCCGAACGGCCGCTCTGGGTGTTCAGCTCAGGCCCGGTAGGGGATCCCGACCAGCCGCAGAAGCCCGAGTGGATGGAGCCGCCGAAGATCGTCAAGAAGGTGGAGGAGCTGGGCGCCCGCGAGCACGTCGTCTTCGGTGGCCGCCTACCGGCAGAACCCCATGGCCCGCTTGAGAAAGCGATGGTCACCGGCGTCCCCGCCGAGTTCCGCGACCGCCGCGACTGGGATCGGATCGGGTCCTGGGCGGAGGCAATCGCCACGAAACTGGGCGAGTTGGGGGGAATTCGTGTTTCGCACGATCGTCTGCGGGATTGACACCTCACCCCAGAGCCTGGACGCGGCTCGACAGGCGCTCGCCCTCGGAGCAGAAGACGCCACATGCTGGGGAGTCTCCGTCTGGGACCCGGCCCTGGCCTTCCACGCCGGCATCCACATGGCCGAAGTCAAGAAGGTGCTGCGGGAGGAAGGCCAAAGAGCTTTGCGAACGCTCTCGGAGGAGCTGCCGCAGGTCCAACCGCTGCTGGTCCAGGGCAAGGAGGTGGCTGGCCTCCTCGGTGCGATCTCCAACCTCGAGGCCGATCTGGTTTGCGTCGGTGCCAGCGGCACGTCCCGTCCCGCGGGCATCGTTTTCGGAAGCCTTGCCACGGCCATGGTCCATCACGCACCGTGCTCGGTATTGGTCGCCCGGAATTCACAGGACTTTCCCGGGGTGATCGTCCATGCCAACGACGGCTCTGCCGAGTCGCGCGACGCCGGCCGCGCTGCCGCCCACATCGCCAGTCTTCATGGCAACACCCTCGTGACCCTTCACATCGAGGAAGGGCACGGTGAGGGTGTGAGCGAGGAGGCTGTCGAAATGAAAGAGATCATCGGCGTCGAGCCGGTACTGAAGGTCGAGCGCGGCTCTCCCCATCGGCGAATCGTGGAAGTCGCTCAAGAGATAGGCGCGTCTCTGATCGTGATGGGAAGCCGTGGTCGTACTGGACTCGCGGCACTGGGCAGCGTCAGCGAGCGAGTCACTCACCGTGCCGACTGCTCGGTGCTCGTGGTCAGGCAGTCCTCTCATCCGGTCTTCGGAGACGACACGACGGCCTTGGGCTGAGCGCGGCCCCCGTGCTTCACTCGTTGGCAGTGGGAGAACCGGACGACGCAGAACTCGACCGCCTCATCGCTTACTGGGAGGCGGCCAACTACCTGACCGTCGCCCAGATCTACCTGCAGGACAATGCGCTGCTGCGCGAGCCGCTGGCGCCCGAGCACATCAAGCCGCGGCTGCTCGGCCACTGGGGCACCTCCCCCGGCCTCAACCTCGTC
>DATHUD010000175.1:0-11713 GCA_035462575.1 Thermoanaerobaculia bacterium
GTGCCGGAAAACGCCCGGCTTTTCGACACGCTCTTCGCCGACAACGACGGCCGCCCCATGCTGCTGCGCAACGTGGCGGCGATCTATGAGCGGGCCGGCGGCCTCCTCTGGAAGCACGGCGCCGACGCGCGGCGCGGGCGCGAGCTCGTGCTGTTCTTCATCGCGACCGTCGGCAACTACGACTACGGAATCTCCTGGATCTTCCGGCAGGACGGCTCTCTGGAGGCCGAAGCCGCGCTGACCGGAGTGATGCTCGCCAAGGGCGTCCAGGACGGCCAGCACGATCCCTACAGCCACCTCGTGGCGCCCAACGTCGCGGCCGTCCACCACCAGCACGTGCTGAGCTTCCGGATGGACGTGGACGTGGACGGGCCGGTCAACTCGGTCTACTCCATGAACAGCCGCTCGAAAGATCCGCAGCCGCCCTTCTACAGCACCTTCGTCATGGAAGAGGCCGTCTTCGAGCGGGAGCGCGAGGCCTGCCAGAACATGGACATGTCCAAAGCGCGCACCTGGAGGATCGGCTCGAAGAAACTGAATGATCTGAAGCACGAGACCGGCTACGTCCTGGTGCCGGGAGGCAACTCTCTGCCGCTCCTCGACAAGAAGGCGCTGAACCGGGAGCGGGGCGGCTTCATGGAGTGCCACCTCTGGGTGACGCCGTACGAGCCGCGCGAGCTCTACGCGGCCGGCGACTATCCGAACCAGTCCCACGGGGCGAAGGGGCTTCCCGAATGGACGAAGGAAAACCGCAAGGTCCGGGATACGGACGTGGTCCTCTGGTACACCCTGAACGTCACGCACATCCCGCGCCCCGAAGAGTGGCCGGTGATGAACACGAGCCGCTACGGCTTCCGGCTGGTCCCCGCGGGCTTCTTCCCGCGCAACCCGGCGCTCGACGTGCCGCTGCCGAAGTGAGGCGCCGGCGCCCGGGGAACCGTTGGGGATTTTCCCCGGGCGCCGGCTCACCCCCGCGTGTACTCGACCCCCTCTTCGGGCCAGCCCACGCGCACCTTGTGCTTGACCTTGATCCAGCTCTTCGTGCGCACGCCCGGCTCGTAGACCGAAGCGGCGTCCTTCGCCACGAGCCCTTCCCAGCCGTGGGATTTCACCTCCTCCCACGCTTCGAGGCCGTCGGCCGCGAGCCGCCGGGCCACGAAGATCGGGCCGGGGGCGCCGGCGAGCTCTTTTTCGAGCACCTTCCGGCGCCGGTTGAGGGGCTCGTTGAAAAGATCCTTCCCTCGCGCGTAGACACAGTCGAACGCGACGAAGACCGGCGGAGTGAGCAGCATCCCCTCGTTCGCTTTGGAGGACCGCAGAAAGCCCAGGTGAGAGATGAGCGACTCGTTGAAGACCGCGACCTCGCCGTCCAGGACGAGCGTCGGCGCCCGGAGCCTGGCCACGGCCTCCACGGCCTCTTCGAACTGCGCGGTCAGATCCTTCAGGTTGCGCGAGATGAGCCGCACGCTCGATCCGTTCTTGTAGGCGACCGCGCGGTAGCCGTCGTACTTCTCTTCATACACCCAGCCGGGCTTGTGGAACGGGCGCTTCAGCTCGGAGAGGAGCATCGGGGCAAAGGGTTTCGGAAAATCCGCCATGCGCGGCGGAAATCCGCAAATTTCGCGCCTCTTCGGCAATCCTGATGTAATTTTTCTTGAACAGACAAGCGCCCGGAGATCAGGGCGCGCATCCACGAGACTTCTCGGGCGCGAATCGGCTTGAGGGGCTCCCCCTCTCCCCGGGTGGATGGGCAGAAATGGGAGAGGGGGAAAGGGGGCGAGCACTTACGGAAGCGTGTATTCGAACTCGTAGAAATGTTTTCCTTCGACGATGTTGATCGTCATTTTCCCAGCGAGCCCCACGAGCTGGCCGGTGCCGGAATCGGGCACGACCGTGATGCTGAGCTCCGGGACACCGCGCGTCATGGTGCCGCTGTGCTGCAGCGCGAAGGTGCCGCTCTTGCCCTGGAGGGCTCCGTTGACCCGCTCCATCGCGACGTAGCCGGCCGAGCCCTGGACCTCCGTCATCACGGCCAGCATCTGCCCTTTGCTCGCGGCTTCGAGATCGCCGTGGAACTGCTTGTCGAGAGACATCCGGCCCACGGTGGGGTCTCCGACCTTGTCTTCCGGCGCCTGGGGATTCATTTTCACTTCAAACGTTCCGCTGGCTCGATGCGTCACGGCCGCCTCCTTGGGAGCTGTCCGGGGTGAGGGCGCCGGGGTTTGCGCGTCCGCGAAAGAGCCCAGGCTGAGCAACAGGCAGAGGCCCACGACGGCTTTGGCATTCGGAATTTGCATTTCCGCATCGTAGGACAAGCCCACGATCCCCGTCAAAGAGCTCCGAGCTTCACCACACCGCTCGAAACCACCTGGAGCTTCCACCCCTCGGCCCGCGTGCCGGTGAGGTTCACGTGCCCGGCGAGGAAGAAGAGGCGCGAGGTGTCCGGCTTTTCGGGGGCGGTGCAGAAGCGGTCCTGGAGATAGAAGGGCGGAATGGCTTGATAGTAGAGGGTGACCCGCACGCCCGCCGGTTGCGCGCCGCCCAGGTCGCTCACGGGGACGGCGTAGGAGAGGGCGTCGCCGCCTCCGCCCAGGCCGCCCTTGGACTTCGGCTCGTACCAGGGATCCCGCACGTGGCCGCCCCGGCCGTCCGGCAGGTCGGGCAGCACGCGCTCGACCAGATCCCTGGCCGACAGCTTGGGGCTCCCCAGCCCTTCGCGTTCGGCGAGCTCGAGCGACGGGTCCCAGCCCCGCGGCAGGAGGCGGTTGTCCTTCACCTCGTCCGCGAGCGAAAGGAAGCTCGTGGTGAATCTCCCCCGCGGGTCCTTCACCAGCTCCTGATAGATCTGGACCTGATCCTGCCGCGTGATCCTTTCGTAATGCGGCTGGAAGTAACCTTGCTGTTCTTTCGCCGTCATGGGCGTGCAGCCGCTCTTCCAGAAGAACTCGCCCGGAAGGGGCCGGCCGGCCGGGTCCACCAGCTCGCCCGTGGGCGCGGCGCGGCCGGAGACCCAGATCGGGTTTCCGCTCGCGTCGAGCACCTCGAAGGTCAGGAAGGCGCGGCGGAATCCGACGCCCGAGGGGAGCTTGTGGCCCGCGAGGTTCTCCACCTGCACGTCCGCCACGAGATCGCTACGGTCGAGCCGCAGGCCCGTCACCGAGACCGTGGCCGTTGCGGCGTCCGCCTGCTGGATCATCGAGTCGTAGGTCGTCTTGAGAGGAGCGACGCCCTTTCCTCCGAGCATGGGGTCCTGGATCCGGATGCCCAGGATGTCGGGGAACTGCTGGGCGAAGAGGTTGAAGAAGACGTTCAGCCCCACGAGCGTGTGCCGGGCGAAGGGGGAGCGGGTCTTCAAATCGATCTCCGACTCCGGCCGCCGGTTCTCCGCCTGCGGCATGTTGCTCGCCTCCTGGATGCTCGCGATCTTCGAGGCGAGCGTCTCCGGGAAGCCCGGGTAGGTGGTCGCCATGTGGCAACTCTGGCACGACCGGGGAGTCGCTCCGCCGTCCCGGAAATCGCTGAACACCCACTCGGGGTAGGTGGCCTGCTCGATGATGATCTCGGGCTTTTTCTCGCCCGGCCGCACCCACGGCTTGTTGCCGTCGAAGACCGGCAGGACCACGCTGTGGCAGCTTCCGCAGACCTTGGACGACTGGATTTTGGCGTACTCGACCGGCTTCGCCCCCAGGCTGTGCTCCATCGGCACCTGCTGCGGGCCGGCGAAGGGGCCGTGGATCACGTCCGCCGCGCCCACGCGGAAGTCGCCGGTGAAGGTGTGGCCGATGGGAGTCTCCTCGTCGATCTCGATGTGGTGGCAGGTGGTGCACGAAACGCCGTCGCGCGCGAGCGCCCCGTATTTCGAATCCCGCTTCTCCCGGTCCGTCTTCGCCCCGTAGGGGATGGCATTCACCATGGCGCGGGAGAACAGCTCTCTTTTCACGATCGGCTGCGAATTCTCGTCCAGTCCCAGAAGGTCGGTGTTGTTGCAGACCTCGTTGGCCCGTTTCGGATCGTCCTTGAACTGATCGAGGCAGAGCTGGCGCTGCCCCATCACGCCGTGGCAGTGGAGGCACAGGTCCTGCACGAGCTTGCCCAAGGCCGGGTGGAGCGTCTCCTCGGTTTCGAGCTGCGAAAAGAACACGGGATCGCGGCCCGCGAGGCCCATGGGCGAGCCGCGCCACTCGCCGTAGGGAGCCAGGTTCAGAAGGTTTTTGTACGCCGGCTGGCCGGCCTGCTGCAGCGTCATGTCGAAGTGCATGCCGGTCGAGCCCGCGGCGTGGCACCCCACGCACTGGTCCGAGGTGAGGAAGAGCGGAGCCCCGTCCGGCCCTGAAGTCACGTGATCGTAGACCTCCGGCGGCATGTAGAGCTTCGTGATCCCTTTGTCATCGGGCGGCGTGAGCCTCCGCGTGCCGAAAGTCTTGAGGAAGTCCGCCGAATAGCTCGAATTCGGTGCGCTCACCCGCTGGACCTGGGGATTCGGCCAGGGGACCTCGTTCCACGCCGGGGCGCTACCACTCTTCTGGAGGAGATCCTGGAGAGGCTGGAAGCGCTCGTGGACCGACGGCGTCTCCATCGTGGGCTGCTCCGGCGCGCCCACGACGGGCGGCTGGTCCTGAAAATAGAACTTGAGGAACGTGTCGGGATCGCCCAGGATGTTGTTGAGGCTCGAAAAGGTGAATTCCTCCCGCGCCGAGGCGTGGCAGTTCACGCAGTAGTAGCCGGCGCCCATCCACGGGTAGGGGAGGTTCACGGGCGGCGGCCAGTCGAGCTGGGACTCCTCGGTCGCCTGCGGGTCCCACGATCCCCAGAACCAGCCGTCTTTCGAGACGCGGGAATCGCGCACCATGAGGGCGATCATGTTCGTCGCCTCGGGGATCGAAGGGTTTTCCAGATCCTCGGCCGTGGTGTTGCCGTACATCAGCTTCAGGATCATCGAGCCGTCCGCGATCGGCCGGACGGGAGCTGTGCCGTCCAGCCGGCAGTCGGGGCAGGTCTTCTCGCACTCCGCGACGAATTCCTTTTCGCCCGCCGCGTCGCTCTCGCACAGATACCGGTAGACGTCCGGCGAGTAGTAGACGGCGACCGTGCTGTGGGTGCCCCACGTCGTGGTGGTCCAGGAAGGGTTGTGGGGATCGCCGCCCAGGGCCGCCACCGTGGGGCCGGTCGGCCGCAGCTCCTTGTCGTGGTGCCAGCCCAGGCGGAGATAGCACTCTTCCTTCAGAAAGCGGCCGAGGATGCGCTCGTACTCGGACTTGGCGAAGGGAAACTCGCTCGGCAGGGGGAGAGGCGCGGAGCAGATCTCCGGAACCGCCTCCGCGGCCTGGGAGACCGGCGCGGAAGGCGCCGCCGTCATCACCGCGGCCACCGCCACCGGCACCATCAGGGACGCTAGAGCTCGCCTGGAACCCATCGGCACACCTCCGTACGGCTTTCTTCAAAGGATTGAGCGGAAAAGGATACCACGGAGGCCGTTTCGTGGTAGGAAAGGGGGGTCAGACCCACTCTTCCCGGAGGCACGCCATGGCCGTTCCGCATCTCCGCCGTCTCCCGCTCACCCTCGGTCTCGCTCTCCTCCTGACTTTCGCATCCCTGGCCCGCGCCCAGGACCCCGGCGAGGCGCTCCGCGACGCGGCGCGCGCCGGAGACGTCGCGAAGATCGAGGCCCTGCTCGCCGCCGGGACCCCGGTCGACGCGCCGGCCCGCTACGGCCAGACCCCTCTCTACTACGCGGCCGAGAAGGGGCACCTCGCGGCGGTGAAGCTGCTCGTCGAGCGCGGCGCGAGCGTGAACGCCCGGGACGCCTTCTTCGGAGCCTCGGTCGTGGGGATCGCGCTCCAGGGAGAGCACTTCGAGCTGGTGCGCTACCTCCTCGCCCACGGCGCCGAGGACGCCGCCATGGTGCTTGGGGTCGCGGTCGAGAAGCAGGACGTGGAGCTCGCCCGCGCCGCGCTCGCGACCGGCTTCGTCGAGCCGCTCGACCTCGCGGCGGCGCGGCGCCAGGCCGAAGGCGGCACGCCGGCTCTCCGCGAGCTGCTCGCTTCAGCCACCGCGAAGCCGCGGCAGCGCCCGCCGTACAAGGCGGACCCGGAGCGGCTCAAGGTCTACGCCGGGAGCTACCGCACCGAAAACGGCGGCGAGGTCACGGTGGCCGTGCGCGGCGAGGGTGTGGGGATCACTCTGCCGGAGCAGAAGGAGATGATGCTCGCCCCGGTGGCCGCGGACCGGTTCGACAGCGCGGACGGCAACGTCTCGCTCGTCTTCGGCGGGCGCGCCGGGCTCATCGAGTGGGCCGCCGTCAACCGCGGCGGCGAAATGACCTACCTGGGCGTGGGCGGTCCCGATGCGAAGCCGTTGCGCTCCGCCGCCGGCTCCTCCCCGGAGACAAAGGCCGAGGCGGCGCCCGCCGAGCCCGCCCGCCCCTGGCCGCAGTTTCGCGGCCCGAGGGCCTCCGGGATCGGCGACGGCCAGGGAGCGCCGGCGTCGTGGGACGTCAAGACCGGCCAAGGCGTGCGCTTCAAAACGCCCATCCCGGGCATCGGCCTCGCGAGCCCCATCGTCTGGGGAGACCGGATCTTCGTCACCACCGCCGTCTCCGGCAAGGGGGACACGACCTTCCGCACCGGCCTCTACGGCGACGGCACCTCGGTCGACGACACCTCCGAGCACTCGTTCCGCCTCTACGCCCTGGACGCGGTCTCCGGCCGCGTGCTCTGGGAGCGCGAGGTCCACAAGGGTGCTCCCACGGTGCGGCGCCACCTGAAGTCGAGCCTCGCCAACTCCACCCCGGCGACCGACGGCAAGAGCGTCGTCGTGCTCTTCGGCATGGTCGGCAAGCTCGCCGCCTACGATTTCGAAGGGAAACAGCTCTGGCAGAAGGACATCGGCGTCTTGGACGCCAACGACCCGCAGTCCGGCAGCGCCGAGTGGGGGCACGCGAGCTCGCCCATCCTCTACGGGGACCTCGTGCTCGTGCAGGCCGACCGCCGCAAGGACTCCTTCCTCGCCGCCTACCGCCTCACGACCGGCGAGGAGGTCTGGAAAGTCGCGCGCCAGGAGCCCTCGACCTGGGCCACGCCCAACGTGCTCCCCGCCGCCACGGGCGACGAGCTGATCGCCAACGGGCCGATCATCCGCGCCTACGATCCCAAGACCGGCAAGGCGCTGTGGAGCCTGGGGCCGAGCTCCGAGGTCGTCGTCGCGACCCCGGTGATCGGAGACGGCCTGGCGTTCGTCACCGCCGGCTCCCCGCCGGTGCGGCCGGTCTTCGCCATCCGGCCGGGTCACCGCGGCGAGCTGGCCCTGCCCACGAAGGAGAACCCGAGTCCGGCGGTCGCCTGGAGCCACAACCGCGGCGGCACCTACATCCCGACCCCGCTCCTCTATCGAGGCATCCTCTACACCTGCAACAACAACGGCGTCTTCACCGCCTATGACGCCAAAACCGGCGAGCAGCTCTCGATCACGCGCCTCTCCGCCGCCGGAGCCTCCTTCTCCGCCTCCCCCGTCGCGGCGGACGGCCGCCTCTACGTCGCGAGCGAAACCGGAGACGTCTACGTCCTCAAAGCCGCGCCCGAGCCCGAGCTTCTGGCGACGATCCCCATGGGGGAAACCGTGATGTCGACCCCGGCGATCTCGGGCGGTTTGATGGTTGTTCGCACCCTGGGGCACATCTACGGGCTCACGCAGGCGGCGGGGGAAAAAGGGGCACCGTAGGAAACACGGACCTACAGGACTTTCACGGACCTGCAAGGACGAAATTCGTGTCTGTCCTTGCTGGTCCGTGCTCGCCCTTGTGGGTCCTTTTCAGTCCTTTGGATCCTCAAAACCCTTGACCAGCGCCCGCTTCCGCTGAAGCGTCTCCGCGTCCGGCGGGTTCTTGTGATCGGTCAGGGCTCCGTCCCAGGAGCCGTACATGGGGTTGGGCAGCAGGAACCAGCGCGTGCCCCACCAGTCCCCGTGCTTTGCCGCCTCCTCGACTCTCTTCTCCGGCGTCAGCTTCGAGGGGATGAAGTCGCCGAGATCGTCACCGATCAGAAGGAGGATTCGATACTTTTCCGACAGGTGTTTGCGGCGGGCCGTCTTGTCCGACGTCCAGCCGTTCTCCTCCTTGGCGAGGATCTCGTCGGCCGTGGCCTCTATTCCGAGCGTTCTCAGGTTTTCGAGCGTCGCGGGCTCCTCCCCGAGCGTCCGATTGGTGACGAAGAACACGGCGATGCCCTGTTTCCGGACGCTCTCCAGGAACTCCTTGGCCCCGGGGATGTCTCCCGCCTTCTCGAGCGTCGTCCAGTCCGACCAGAACCCCGGCGAGTAGGGTGCCCTCCGCACCACCTGTTCCCCCTGGAAGCGGCTGTTGTCGAGCACGGTCTCGTCGAGGTCGAGGATCACGGCCGGGGGCAGGGCGGAGGGATCGGACGTCTGCTCCGTCGCGGCCGTCCACGTCTTGTCGGCCAGGGCCGCACCGATGGCTTCGCCGGCCTCCCGGTACGTGGTCCTGGCCAGGACCTGGTACTCGGCCGCGGTCTGCATCCAGAGAGTGCCCTGGAGTTGTTCGTGGGTGTCGCGGAAGCAGGGACACTGCGGGGCTGAGGTCCTGGGCGCCCCTCCGGACGCACATCCGGAAGCCAGGACCGCAGCCAACAGCAAAGGCAGGCTCAAGCGCATGCTCTCTCCTTTCATTTCAACCTCCCAGAAGCGGGGACTGGACGCCGCATCTCTAGAAACATCGCCTCGGCGCTGGAACGCCGGGGCAGCGTTCCTTACGCTGGAGAGCTCCGCAGACACCGGCTCAGTGTATCGAACGCCGGCGCATCTCCGGAACGCCGGGGCAGCGTCCCGCGCGCTGGCCCGGCGCTACGGACATCGGCGCATCTCCGCAGACGCTGGTCCAGCGTTGGAACGCCAGGCCGATGTATCCAGCGCTGGCGCATCTCCCCAGACATCGCGCCGTCTCCGCGGACGCCGGCCCGGCGTTGGAACGCCGGGGCGATGTTTCCAGATCTGGCGCATCTCCACAAACATCGCCTCGCCTCCCGGAACGCTGGCGCAGCGCGGCAACGCGGAGCCGATGTCCCGAACGCCGGCGCATCTCCGCGGACACCGGCCCGGCGTCCGGAACGCTGGCCCGTCTCCGGAACGCTGAGGCGATGTATCCAGCGCTGGCGTATCTCCGGGGCTATTGCGGCGGCGCGGGAGCCTTCTTCGCCTCGCGGATCCGCGCCACGAGATCCTTGGCGATGTCGTTCGGCATCGGGATCGTGAGGTGATACTGCACGATCTTCCACCCGCCCTCCCCCTTCTCCAGCGCTCCGCTCCCCCGGCACTCACCATGGGTCACGCTGTCCAGATGCTCGTCGAACCAGGCGACCCGCCCATCCCGCGAGAAATCCACATGCCGGTCGCGCGGCGTGTAGGTCCAACCCTGCCCCTTCGCGAAGTAGGGATGCACAAACCCCCGGAACGCCTCCTTGTCCCACCGCTCCGTGGCATCCGTGCCGAGGAACACGGCATTCGGAGCCAGAAGACCGAAGTACGCCTCCTCGTCCGCCCTGACCGCGGCGGCGTGAAAGGCGTCGAGGACGGCGGCGACGGCCGCGGTCTCGGCAGGCGGCGGAGCCTGGGCCGGGAGGGCGGGGGCGAGGGTCAGGAGAACGAGGGCGGCTACGAGGACGATGGTTCGGCGCATTGTGGCCTCCTGGGGGGAGATTATCCTGCTGCGGAGTGAAGACCCGGTACTCCATGTTCAGGTTTTGCGACCAGCAAAGAGCCAACCGTGGTGTGCCGCGGGGCAGTCGTGCCCTTCGGATCCTTGTTTCCCGATCCGGAGACGCCTCACGAGGCGTCTCTACAGTGGGGGGGAACCGGTGTCATTGATCGAAGCGGCGGCGCCTTTCCGCACCGTCCGGGAAGGGAACGCCGCCTCGATCCTCACGGCCGCTCCGCCCCCAATGTAGAGACGCCCCGTGGGGCGTCTCCGGGGCGGAGATTCCCTCCCGAGAGCAAGGATCTGCCGCGGGAGCCATCCCCCCGTTACGCAAGACCGCGCTTTCACCCATCCCTACACGTCCGCCCCACTTCCGCCCAGGCACCCTTTTGAGATAGGATCGGCCTCTGCGAATCACCGCGGCGGGGCGGGAGGGTGGGTCGCGTGGCGCCGTGGCTCCGAGGGGGATCCCGAATGACGAGCGAGAACACGGCTGCACCGCTGCGCGAGATGGTGGACACCCTCTACGAGGCCGAGTCGCGCCGGATCCGCGCGACCCTGATCCGGCTGCTGGGCGACTTCGACCTCGCCGAGGAGGCGATGCACGATGCCTTTACGGCGGCCCTGGAGCAATGGCCGGAGAAGGGCGTTCCCGCCAATCCCCGGGCGTGGCTCGTTTCCGCGGGCCGTTTCAAGGGGATCGACACGATCCGGCGGCGCACCCGGTTCGATGCCTTGGATCCGGCGGCCGCCGAGCGGCTCAAGGACGAAACCGTGGACGCCGAGGGGTGGGACCCGGACGTCCTCGAGGACGATCAGCTCCGGCTGATCTTCACCTGCTGCCATCCGGCCCTGGCGCCGGAAGCCCGGGTGGCGTTGACGCTCCGGGAGGTGTGCGGCTTGACGACCGAGGAGATCGCGCGCGCCTTCCTCACCGCTCCGTCGACGCTCGCCCAGCGCATCGTGCGCGCCAAGGCGAAGATCCGCGATGCGGGTATCCCGTATCAGGTCCCGACGCCGGCCGATCTGCCGGACCGGCTGGACGCCGTGCTCCAGGTGATCTATCTGGTGTTCAACGAGGGGTATTCCGCGTCCTCGGGTGCGTCGCTGACGCGGGCCGATCTCTCGGGCGAGGCGATCCGCCTGGGGCGGCTGCTCCTCATGCTCCTGCCGGAGCCGGAGGTGATGGGGCTCCTCGCGATGATGCTGCTCCACGAATCGCGGCGCGCGGCGCGGACGTCTCCGACGGGCGACCTGATCCTGCTGGAGGACCAGGACCGCTCGCTCTGGAACCGGGAGCAGATCGCGGAGGGGACGGCGCTGGTGGAACGGGCGCTGTCGTTGCGCCGGTTCGGCCCGTATACGATCCAGGCGGCGATTTCGGCGGTGCATGCGGCGGCTCCCAACGCCGCCGCGACGAACTGGGGCCAGATCGTCTCCTGGTACGACCTGCTGGTGCGGGCGGTTCCGTCTCCCGTCATCGAGCTCAATCGCGCCGTGGCGGTGGCGATGCAGGACGGGCCGGCGGCGGGCCTCTCGCGGATCGACGCCATCCTCGCGCAGGGCGAGCTGGCCGACTACCACCTCGCGCACTCCGCGCGGGCCGAGCTCCTGCGCCGGCTCGGCAGGGCCGGCGAGGCGGCCGACTCCTTTCGGAAGGCGCTCGCCCTGGTCCGGCAGGAGCCGGAACGCCGCTTCCTCGAGGGGCGGCTTCGAGAGCTGGCAGGGAGCCCGAAAGATTCCGTCGAGATGTCGATCTGACGCCGGCTCGTTCGACTACAGGAAGGGAGAGGGCCTTCGACCTCACCCCAACCCCTCTCCTAAAGGAGAGGGGCTCAGGTTCGCTGACGTTGCTTTTCTCTCCCTCTCCTTTAGGAGAGGGAGCCGGAGGGTGAGGTCATAGGGCAAGGCGGTCTCTTCTAGGAAAGGAGCACGGATGAGCGGAGTACGGGTACTGGTGGGGACACGCAAGGGCGCGTTCATTCTGACGGCGGACGGCAAGCGCGAGCG
>DATHUD010000176.1:0-10607 GCA_035462575.1 Thermoanaerobaculia bacterium
TACAACGAAGCTCCCCAGGAAGGCTCGCTCCTGATCGGCTTCAACAAGAAGACGGAGACGATCACCGCGCACTGGATCGACTCCTTTCACAATGGCAACAACGTGATGGCCTGCACCGGCCCGAAGCCGGACGGCCCCAGCCTCTCCGTGCAAGGCTCGTACGCCGCGCCTCCCGGCCCGGACTGGGGTTGGCGCATCAGGATCACACCGGACGGAGATGCCCTCCGCATCGTGATGCACAACCTCTGGCCCGAAGGCGGCCAGGAGGATCTGGCGGTCGAGGCGACCTACACCCGGGTGTAGTCGATGCGGATCGTCATCCCCGACGATTACCAGGACGCCGTGCGGGGTCTCGCCTGCTTCTCGAAGCTCGCGGGGCACGACGTCACCGTGTTCAACGACACGGTCCGCGACCTCGACGCGCTCGCGGAACGGTTCGAGCCCGCCGAGGCTCTCGTCCTCATTCGCGAGCGCACGCCGATCCGCGACGAGCTGCTCGCGCGGCTGCCGCGGCTCAAGCTGATCAGCCAGACCGGCAAGGGCACCTCTCACATCGACGTCGCCGCCTGCACGCGGCGCGGCGTCGTGGTCTCAGCGGGCACCGGGTCTCCATACGCGCCGGCCGAGCTCACCTGGGCGCTCGTGCTCGCGTCCCGGCGCCACATCCCTCGAGAAACCGCGCGGCTCCGCACCGGGCACTGGCAGAGCACGATGGGCTTCGGCCTGCGCGGGCGGACGCTCGGCATCTGGGGGTATGGAAAGATCGGCAGCCTCGTGGCGGGCTACGGGCGGGCATTCGGAATGAACGTGCTCGTCTGGGGGAGGGAGGGCTCGCGGTCCCGCGCCCAGGCAGGCGGCTACGCGGTCGCTGCGGACCAGACCGCCCTCTTCGAGCAATCCGACGTGCTCTCCCTGCATCTCAAGCTGAACGAGGAGACGCGCGGTTTAGTGACCGGAAGCGACCTCGCGCGCATGAAAGAGGACGCGCTCCTCGTCAACACCAGCCGCGCCGAGCTGATCGAAACCGGATCTCTCGAAGCGGCGCTACGGAAGGGACGCCCCGGCTTCGCGGCGGTCGACGTGTACGAGGAAGAGCCGATCCTCGGGGCGGCGCATCCGCTGCTCGCGATGGACAACGCGGTGTGCACGCCGCATCTCGGTTACGTCGAGAAGGACAGCTACGAGCTTTACTTTGGGCAGGCGTTCGATCAGGTTCTGGCATTTGCCGCGGGAAACCCGATCCGCGCCGTGAACCCGGAGGTCTCGGCGCGAAAGGATTGAACCCAGATGACTCAACCCATTCACCGATCCCTTCTCTGGCGTCGCCTCGACCACGAGGGCCACGAGTTCTTCCACCTGCTGTCCGATTCCAGCCGGTGGCGGCTCGCGGGAACGGCGGTCCTGTCGTTCGAGGGGATGCCGTGCCGGCTCGATTACGAGATCTTCTGCGACGCGGGGTGGCGGACGACGTTCGCACAGGTGAAGGGTTGGGTGGGGAACGAGAGCGTGCGGCACGAGGTCTCGGTCGATCCGTCCGGCCGCTGGCAGTTGGACGGCGTGGAGCGGCCGGACCTCGACGGTTGCGTGGACGTGGACCTGGGGTTCAGCCCATCCACGAACACGCTTCCCATCCGCCGCCTCGGGCTCGCCGTGGGCGAGTCGGCCCCCGTGAGCGCGGCCTGGCTGCGCTTCCCGGGCTTCGCGCTCGAAAAGCTCGATCAGGTCTATACGCGGCTGGACGGGTCGCACTACCGCTACGAGAGCGGCGGCGGACGGTTCCTGCGGGACCTCGAGGTGGACGCGGACGGCCTCGTTCTCGAGTATCCGGATTTGTGGACGGCCGTGCGCCCTACTGAGGATCCGGAGCCGGCGGGCTGACCGGCTGGACCGACAGGTCGTGCATGTTGTCGGGCCGGGCCCACTCGTACCCGGGCGCGGGGGCCCACTTGCCGGGCTCCGCCTCCGCGATCACGTGCTCGTATTCGGTGTGCGGCTTGCCGGGCTTCCATTCCACGCGCAGGTCGTTCACCCCGTCGGGATTCACCCAGTCGTAGCCGGGCGCCGGATGCCACTGGCTCTCCGGCTCGGACGCGATCACGTTCGGGTGGTCGGGGTGGACACAGCCCGCGCACCAATAAATGTCCAGGTTCGCGGGGTCGTCGTTGGTCCACCGGTACCCGGGCTCGGGATAGAAGGTGCCGTCGGGGCTCCTCACCACGTGGGGAGGGGGGGACATCACCTGGGGAGCCTCGTCCTTGATCTCCTGGGCGGGGGGCTCCTCGGCCGCGACCTCGCGCGGTCCCGCCGGCGCAACCGGCGGAGCCTTGCGGCTCTCGAAGAGCGTGCGAAGCCGGCCCAGGATCTCGCGGGTCTCCGGCGTGATCGCGACGACCGCGACGAGGAAGACCAGCGCCAGCAGGCTGATCAGGTTCACACGGCTGAGGCCGCGCTGCGTCATGAAGGAGATTGTAACGGCGTTCAGATCAGCCGCGAGACCACGAACCAGGTGGCGGCCGCCACCGCCGCCGCGATGGGGATGGTGAGCACCCAGGCCCAGACGATGCGGCCGGCGACTCCCCACTTGACGGCGGAGAGCCGCTTGGTGGCGCCGACGCCCACGATGGCGCCGGTGATCGTGTGGGTGGTCGAGACCGGGATGCCGCCGAGCGTGGCGCCCACGAGAGTGATGGCGCCGGCAGTCTCGGCGCAGAAGCCGCCGATGGGCTGGAGCTTGGTGATGCGGGTGCCCATGGTGCGGACGATCCGCCAGCCGCCGAACATGGTGCCGAAGGCGATGGCGGCGTGGCTGATGAGGACGACCCAGAGCGGCACCTCGAATTCGGTGAGGTACCCCGAGGAGACGAGGAGGCCGGTGATGATGCCCATGGTCTTCTGGGCGTCGTTGCCGCCGTGCCCGAGGCTGTAGAGCCCCGCCGAGACGAGCTGGAGCCCGCGGAAGCGGCGGTCCACCTTCGAGGGGCGCGCGTTGCGGACCATCCAGGTGACGAGGACCATCAGGAAGAAGCCCAGGAGCATGCCGATCATCGGGGCGAGGACGATGAAGAGGAGCGTCTTGATCCAGCCGGAGACGAGGATCGCCCCAAAGCCTGCCTTGGCGATGGCCGCCCCGGCGTAGCCGCCGATGAGCGCGTGCGAGGAGGAGACCGGGATGCCGTAGTACCAGGTGAAGAGGTTCCAGAAGATCGCCCCGATGAGCCCGGCCAGGATCACGTCCTGAGTGACGATCGAGAGGTCGATCATCCCCTTGCCGATCGTCTTGGCCACGTGGGTGCCGAGGACGAACGCGGCCACGAAGTTGAAGAAGGCCGCCCAGAGGACCGCCTTCTGCGGCGAGAGCACCCGGGTCGAGACGACGGTCGCGATCGAGTTCGCGGCGTCGTGGAAGCCGTTCAGGAAATCGAAAACCAGGGCAACGAAGATGATGAAGACAACGACGGTGTCGAGAGGGGTCGTCATGTCTTAGGTGTTCTTGACGACGACGTTGCCGAGGATGTGGGAGTAGTCCTTGCACTGGTCGCAGGCGTTCTCCAGGCCCTCGTAGACCTCTTTCCACTTGAGGATCTCCAAGGGGTCCCGGCCGTTGCCCTTGAAGAGGTCCGCGATCACGGTGTTGTAGAGGACGTCGGCCCGGTTTTCGAGGTCGGAGATCCGCACGATGCTCTGGTGGATCTTCTTCTCGTTGCGCAGGTCCCAGATGAGCTCGGTGACCTGCTCGATCTCCTGGCCCATCTCGACCAGGATGCCGGCGAACTGCCGCAGGCCCTCGGGCGCCTCCCGGAGCTCGAAGATGACGATGTGCTGGGCCACGCCCTCGATGTAGTCGAGGACGTCGTCCAGGTCGGTCGCGATCGAGCGGATGTCTTCCCGGTCGAAGGGGGTGATGAAGCTGGAGTTCAACGCGTCGAAGATCTGACGGGTGAGCTGGTCGCCCTCGTGCTCGTACCCCTTGAGCTCGGTGAGCTTGACCCGGCGCAACTCGAAGTCCGGGGTGTTCGCGAACTCGGCGAAGAGCCGGGCGGCGCGCAGCAGGTTCGCCGTGTTCTTCGCGAGGAGCTCGTGGAAGCGCTCCTCCTTCGGCATGAACCATCGGATGACTGCATCCAGCTTCATCGGAAGCTCCCTGGAGGTGGTGTGTGACGATGCTGTGACGTTCCTGTGACGCCGGGGGCAGATGGTATCACCGCTTCCAGCCACTCTGCACCCGGGAGGAAGGCGACAGAGGGGGCGGACGCTTCGTATACTGGTCCTGGACAGGAATCCAGGAAATGCTTCGACCCGCGGGGTCATTGATCTGAGGAGGAACACCGATGCGACGCTTCCAAGCCCTGCTCCCATCCCTCTGCCTCGCCCTCGCCGCTCCGGCCGCGGCCTGGCAGGCTCCCCCCGCCGAAACGCCCTCGATCTACGGCGAGGTGATCGACGTGCGGGTGGTCAACGTCGAGGTGGTGGTCACCGACCGCCAGGGCAACCGGGTGCCGGACCTGAAACCGGGCGACTTCCGTCTGACGGTGGACGGCAAAGAGGTTCCGATCGAGTACTTCACCGAGGTCCGGAGCGGGCAGTCCGTGGCCGCTCCGGCGGCGGAGGGTGAGGCCGCGCCCGCGGGGCCGCCGAGCGCAACCCCGGGCGGGGCCGTGGGCACGAGCTACCTCGTGTTCGTCGACGACTTCTTCCCGGTCGAGTTCCGGCGCAACGAGGTGCTCAAGTCCCTGAAGGACCAGCTCGCCCAGCTCCGGCCGGAGGACCGGATGGCGATCGTGGCCTGGGACGGCGGGCGGATCTCGGTCCTCTCCAACTGGTCGGGCTCCCAGAATCAGCTCGCCCGGGCGTTCGACATGGCCATGGGCCGCAAGGCGCGCGGCCTCGACCGCGCCAACGAGCTCAGGAGCTTCCGAAACGACGTGGCCTTCAGCTCGCAGACCGTCGGGGACAACACGCCGCTCGACACCTTTTCCCGGATGGACTCCTCCAGCTTGAACGGCTCGGAGGTCGCCTACGCCGACACGTTGGCGCGGCAGATCGAGGGAGCCACGTCGGCGGTGGTCTCGGCCATGCGGGGCTTCGCCAATCCGCCGGGCCGCAAGGTTCTGCTCCTGCTGTCCGGCGGCTGGCCCTACTCGATCGTCAGCTTCATCCGGGGGAACGGTCCCATCCCCACCTCCCGCCAGGTGCCGGACGGCGAGCAGCTCCTGCGCCCGCTCGCGAACACCGCCAACCTTCTGGGCTATACGATCTACCCGGTGGACGTGCCGGGCGTCGGCACCGCCACCGCGACCCCGGAGGCGGACGCCCCCTTCGCCTTCAGCAGCTTCGGCGAGCAGGAGATCGAGGGCACGTTGCGCTTCCTCGCCCAGGAGACCGGGGGAACGCCCCTCGTCAACAACAACCGCTCCGTGGCCCTCGCCAAGACCAGTGAGGATCTCTCCTCCTACTACTGGCTCGGCTTCTCCCCAACCTGGAAGGGGGACGACAAGCGGCACAAGGTGGACGTCAAAGTCACGCGCCCGGGCCTCGAGGTCCGCTCGCGGACCGGCTTCCTCGACCTGTCGAAGAAGGCCGGAGTCTCGATGATGGCCGAGAGCGCCCTGCTCTTCGGCGGCTTCCCGGGTTCCCTGGAGCTGCCGATGAGGCTCGGCACGCCCGTCAAGACGAAGCGCGGCACGATCGAGATCCCGGTGACCCTGGGATTGCCGGCGAGCCTCCTCACCCTGGTGCCGAACGAGGGGAAGATCGCCGCCGAGCTCGAGCTGCGCGTGGCCGCCTCGGACGAGAACGGCAACAGCTCGGAGATGCCGGTCATCCCCCTGAAGCTCGCGAGCGACAAGCCGCCCAAGGCGGGAGGCTTCGTGCGCTACGACACGAAGATCACCCTGAAGGGCAAAGCCGACAACCTGGTGGTGGCCGTCTACGATCCGGTCTCCGGCAAGATCGCGACGGCGCAGGCGAAGGTTCCGGTGCCGACCCCCTGAGGCTCCGCTCCGCCTCCGGATCGTCCTCCCGCGGGGACGGTCCGGAGACCTCTCCTCCCCGGCCTCCCCGTGGCACCCCCCTTGCTAAATTGGCCTAAGGTCAAGTATTCCTTTACTGGAGGAGCCTCTCATGAAGATGTTCCATCGATTTCTCATCGTCTCTTGTCTTTTCCTCTCTTTCGGCAGCGCCTGGGCCCAGGAGGAGCCCCCGTCGATCTACGGCGAATCGATCGACGTGCGCGTGGTCAACGTGGAGGTGGTGGTCACGGACGGCAGCGGCAACCGTGTGACGGACCTCCGCCCCGAAGACTTCCTGCTCAAGGTCGACGGCAAAGAGGTGCCGATCGAGTACTTCACGGAGGTCCGGGCCGGTGAGGCCGTCGCCTCTCCCGCGGCTCCCGGAGCGGAGGCCGCGCCCGCGCCGAGCGTCGAGCCGGGCGGGACCGTGGGCACGAGCTACCTCGTGTTCATCGACGACTTCTTCCCCGTCGAGCTCCGGCGCAACGAGGTGCTCCGGGCGCTCCAGAACGACCTCGCCCAACTGCGGCCGGAAGACCGGATGGCGATCGTGGCCTGGGACGGCGGCAAGGTCTCGGTCGTCTCCAACTGGTCGAGCTCGCAGAGCCAACTGTCCCGGGCCCTGGACATCGCCATGGGGAGGAAGGCGCGCGGCCTGGACCGCATCACCGAAAACCGGAGCTTCCGGAACGACATCTCGTTCTCGGCGCAGAGAATCGGAGACGAGACGCCCTTGAGCCTCCTCTCCCGGATCGACAGCGCGAGCCTCTCCGGCCCCGAGGTCGCCTACTCCGAAATGCTGTCGCGCCAGATCGAGGGCGCAGTCATGGCCGCGGTCTCCGCGATGCGGGGGTTTGCCTCGCCGCCGGGACGCAAGGTCATGCTGCTCCTCTCGGGCGGCTGGCCCTACTCGGTGACCAGCTTCCTCCGGGGCGGCGGCATCCCGCCCCTCTCCCGCGAGGTGCCGGACGGCGAAGAGCTCCTGCGCCCGCTCGCCAACACCGCGAACCTCTTGGGCTACACGATCTATCCGGTGGACGTGCCCGGCGTCGAGACCACGGTGGCCAGCGCCGAATACACGGCGCCGACGGCCGTGAACAGCTTCCCCGAGCAGGAGGTCGAAGGGTCCCTACGCTTCCTCGCCCGGGAGACCGGCGGCACGCCGCTCGTCAACTCCAACCGCAACGTGGCGCTCGCCCGGACCAGCTCGGACGTCTCCTCCTACTACTGGCTCGGCTTCGCTCCGGCCTGGCAGCGCGACGACCAGCGCCACAAGGTGAAGGTCGAAGTGCGGCGCCGGGGCCTGGACGTCCGCTCGCGCACCGGCTTCCTCGACCTGTCGAAAAAGGCCGAGGTCTCGATGGCGGTCGAAAGCGCCCTCCTCTTCGGCGGTCTCCCCGGCACCGCTCCCTTGCCGCTCAAGCTGGGAACCCCCGTCCGCAAGCGGCGTGGAACGGTCGAGATCCCGATGACGCTGGGCATCCCCGCCAGCCTCTTCACCACCGTCCCCCACGAAGGGCAGATGGCCGCCCAACTCGAGCTGCGCTTCGCCGCCTCGGACGCCGAAGGCAACAGCTCCGACCTGCCGGTGATCCCCCTGACCTTCGCGGGCGAACAGCCGCCCGCAGAGGGAGGCTTCGTGCGCTATGAGACGAAGGTCACCTTGAAGGGCAAGGCCGATAACCTGGTCGTGGCGGTGTACGACCCGGTGTCCGGGAGGATGGCGACGGCGGAGGCGAAGGTGCCGGTGCTGTAGAGCGGAGCTCGAAGAGGCAGAAGCAGCGACGCGAGAGGAGCCCTCTTGCGCACCTAGGAGGGTGAGGCGCCACGCAGGTGTCCTCTGAACCGCGAAGGAGAAGTCATGCGCAAAGCCTTGCTGTTCGCATCCGCCCTCACCCTCACCGTCGCCGCCCTGGCGATCAAGCCGGCTCAAGCCGCGCCGTTGACCTGCGGCTGCTGGTGCGGCGGGGCCTCCTATTACAACACTTACACCTGCAGGTTGCCCAACGGCAGCACGACGACCTGTAAAACCTACTACAACCTTTACTGCTGAGCGGCCGCCCGCCGCGGCATACCCCAGCACGGAGTGGCGAGAGGCCGAGCCGGAGCCTCCGGCTCGGCCTGTCAGCCGCCGCAAGCACCCTTGCTTGTTTCGCAAACGAAGCCCGTTCAGCAGAATCAATGCATAGGTCGAAAAGGGAACCCGAGTCCGGAATTCTTATCCCCTGGGTCTTGCGTGTTGACCTTGATGATGAACTCGCTTAAGCCGCACAGGCTGCTCTCATACGAGCTCTCGAGAGATCTCGGCCCGGATGAGGAGACGGAGTCAGATGCCGGCACTCCCAGCACGCAAGCTGAGAGTCGTAGGCCGGGGCTTGCTTCGCCGCGTTCAAGCTCGAGGCGATTCGAACAAACTTTCCCGGTTACGGAAAAGCCTGCCGCGCCCCGTTTCAAACTTGGCCGCCCACGCGCAAGCCGGCGACGAGAGGAAGCACGCTTGTGCCGGGCCATCCCAAGCTTCGTTCCGGCGGCTCGAGCTCAAGCTACGGCGCGGAAGCTTGAACCGCCGCGCCCAAGCCGCGACCGGCCGGGTCAAGCGTGCTCGGGGGCCTTTCAAGCCTGACTCGATAGGATCCAAGCTTCTCCACCAACGCACCTACCTCGAGCACGCCCTGGCGAAGCTTCGTCCGGGCGGAGCAAGCTCGAATTTCACGGAAAATCCTGCTTTCCGCCAGCCCTGCCTTGGCTCACAGAATTTCGCGCTGCAGGATTTGGTTCAAGCCTCCAACCCTGTACCAGTGATAGCCATAGCCCTCCACGGCGAGCTTGTGCCAGCCCTTCCCGTCCGCCTCGCTCTCGTCCTCGATGAGCACGTTGACCAGCTTCTCGCCCCCGGGACCGAGCTTGATGCGGGCCTCGTGCGGCTTGTCGTCGAAATTGTGGATCGTGACCAAGGCGTTGCCGCGCCATTCGTAACACATCGCCAGCAGGTGCGGCGAGCGCGCGGGGAGGATTTTCCAATCTCCCCATCCGATCTCCGGACATTGCTTGCGCACCCGGATCATGTTCTCCGTCCAGTTCAGGAGAGACCCGGGGTCTCGCCGCTGCGCCTCCACGTTCACCCGCTCGCAGGAGTAGGGACCCTTCTCGATCATCGGATGCACGAGTTTTTTCGCGAGCGAGAACCCGGCCTGCGGTTCCTTCGACCACTGCATCGGCGTGCGGACCGACTCCCGTTCCGGCAGGGAGAGGTCGTCGCCCATGCCGATCTCGTCGCCGTAGCGCAGCACCGGCGTGCCGGGCAGTGCAAAGAGGAGGCTGTTGGCGAGCTCGATCTGCTGCCGGTTCCCCAGCATCGGCGCGAGGCGCCGGCGGATGCCGCGGCCGTAGAGCTGCATCTCCTTTTCGGGGGCGAACCGGGCGAAGACCTGCGCCCGCTGCTCCTGCGTCAGCCGCCCGAGATCGAGCTCGTCGTGGTTCCGCAGGAATTGCGCCCATTGCGCATTCGGGGGGATGTTTTGGGTGGCGCGAAGGGCCTCCGTGAGAGGCCGGGCGTCGCCCGAGGCCAGCGCATAGAACAGGTGCTGGTTGACGAAAAAGTTGAACATCAGGTGGATGCCGTCGTCGTGGTCTCCGAAATATTTCCGGGTCTCGTTCGGCAACACGTTGGCCTCGCCGAGCAGAACGGCGTCGCCGCGGCGCCACGCGAGGAAACGGCGGATCTCATGGAGGTACTCGAAGCGGATCTTGGGCTCGCCCTTGCCCGGCACCGGCGTTTCGAGGATGAACGGCACGGCGTCCACGCGGAACCCCGCGACCCCCAACTGGAGCCAGTAGCCCATGATGCGCCGGACTTCGGCGCGCACCTCCGGGTTCTCCATATTGAGGTCGGGCTGGAACTCGTAGAAGCGATGGAAATAGTACTCGCCCGCCACCTCATCGCGGGTCCACACCGCCTTCTGGACGCCGGGGAAGACCATCCCCTGATTCCAACCCTTCGGGCGCGTCTTCGACCAGATGTACCAGTCCCGGTGGGGCGAATTCTTGTCACGCCGCGCCTCCTGGAACCACCGGTGCTGATCGGAGGTGTGGTTCACGACCAGGTCGATGATCACCTTGAGGCCGCGCTTGTTCGCCTGCTGGATGAGCTCGACGAAGTCGCCGCTCGATCCGTGCCGGGGGTCCACGCCGAAGAAATCGGAGATGTCATAGCCGTTGTCCTGGTTCGGTGTCGGCTGGAAGGGCGCCAGCCAGAGGGCGTCGACCCCGAGAGCATGAAGGTAGTCGAGGCGTCGGATCAACCCCTCGAAGTCACCGACCCCGTCCCCGTTCGCATCCATGAATGTTTCCAGGTCGAGGCTGTAGATGACGCTGTTCTTGTACCAGAGGTCCTCAATCACGGCGGGGCACCTCCTTTCTTGACTCGCCGTAACTTTTTGCAAGATGGTTGCCGGGACCCTCACTCCCGCCGCTCTCCCGCGAGGGGGAGAGGTAGGTGCTATTCGCGAGAGCCGAATAGTGCCTGGTTCTCAGTTCTACTTTTCAATGGGGGAGGAGGGCCTCCAGGCGCTGGAGGCGGGCTTCCTGCTCTTCGATCTG
>DATHUD010000177.1:0-5718 GCA_035462575.1 Thermoanaerobaculia bacterium
ACGGGAGGGGAACGACCGCCCGAGGTTCACGGCCTCGTCGGACCTGAGATAAGGCGCGAGCCGCGCGTCTTCCGTCAACGCCTTGCCGCTCGCAACGCCCGTCGTGCTCTCGACGACCGTCAAGGTCGGCACCACGAAGGCCTTTTTCCCGGCCGCCAGAGCCGCGAAGCCCGGCTCCGGAGCCCGGTCGGCGAAGATGTGGACGAGACCGCTGGCCCCCGACTCGATCGCCGTTTTGGCGCGGTCCTGGGTGCTCACGTGGACCACGGCGAGCTTGCCGCGATTCCGGGCCGCTTCGATCACGGCCGCGACGATGCTCGGATCGAGCCCGGGGAGATCCAGGCTGTAGGCCTTTCCGTCCTCGGAGACGATCTTGATGTAGTCCGAGCCCTCGGCGATGCGTGCGTCCACCCAGCTCTGAGCCTCATGAGGTTTCGTGAGCGTGGGGATCTCCATGCCGAACTGGGTCCCGTGCCCGCCGGGAGCGGTCGCCAGAGTGCCCGCGCTCCGGAGGTCGGCCCGCCCGGGCGCGCCGTCCTTCGCCTGCTCTTCGCGCATCGTTTTGGCAAATTGATGGGCCGTGAACATGTCGAGCTCGGTCGTCACCCCGAAGACGAGGGCCCGCTGCAGAGCGTCGCCGAAGGCGTGGGTATGGGAGTCGATGAAGCCGGGCAACAGAGTCGCCCCGGAGCCGTCGATCACCTCGGCTCCGGCAGGCGGCGTGGCGTCCGGCCCCACGGCGGCGATGCGGCCGTCCGTAACGACCACGGTCCCCTGGGGGATCATGGACGTCCCCTCGAAGATGCGGACGTTGGTGACGGCGAACGTCTTGGCCTCGGCCTGGACGGCGGAGGGCCGGCATCCGAGGAGGACGAGGGCGAGAAGCAGAGCGGTTTGGAACGGTCGATATCGGTTCATGGCGGTCGGTGTCCTTTCGTTGGCCTCAGTCTCTCCCGGAGGAGAGGGAGGCGGACAGTCATCGCCGTCATGATCCGAAGGTGACGATTGTCACTCTTCGGGCAGCATCTGGAACGTCTCCGCCGGGCCGGGCTCCCAGCGGACGGCCCGAAGGCCACCGTCGCCGTCCACGTCGATCCCGAGGAAGCGGCCGGCGCTCGTCCGGAGGGCCATCGAGGCCCGGCCGAGCCGTTTGAAGACGAAGGTCTCGGGCTCGTCCTCCTCCCCATGGCTCGCGGCGAGAAGACGGCCGCCCTGGCCGGGCTCGGTGGCGAGGTAGGTGCCGTCGTGCGCCTGGAGGCTCACGAGGTCGCCGTCCTCCAGATCGTCGCCGTTCCAGTCCCAGAGGGCGAAGGTCTCCCCGAGGCCGCGGGTCCAGCGGTCGGCTTTCACGGCGATCGGGAGCTCGTCCCCGGTCTCCTCCTCCGGGGCTTCCCCCTCGGGAGCCAGATACTGGCCGGTCGTGCTCCGGAGCGCCACCTGCTGCACCGAGGCGTTCAGGAAATTCTTGAAGTCGTTCCACATCGGGGCCTTCGAGCCGTCCGGCCGGATAAGCCAGAAACCCCGCATGTCGCGGTTCTTCGGCCGGCCACGCAGGGTGCCCACGGGCTCGTTGCAGTAGAGCTGCCAGTAGACGGCCCAACGCACGCCCCAGCCCAGGGCGGCCTCGGTCAGGCCCTTCACCACCCCGCGCTGGGTCTGGCCGCGCTTCAGGTGGTCCTTGGCCACGCCGAACTCGCCGAGGTAGATGTTCTTCGCGCCGAAGGCGCGGCTGCTCGGCGCCTTGGCCGCCAGGTGGTCCAGGGCCTTGACCAGCTTCTTTTTGTTGAAGCCGATGTCCCAGCTCGAATAGGAGTAGAGGTCCGCACGGGTGAAGGGGACGACGTTGTTCGTCACGGTCACCTGCCCCTTCATCGCCCGGCTGAGGTGGTTGACCTCGACCGCGTGGTAGACCTCGACGCCTCTCTGTCCGACCTCGTTCTTGGCCTGGTCCACGCCGTCCTGGCGCGCATTGAAAAAGTCGATCATCCCTTGAATGCGCACCGCATCCGGGGCGCCCTCTTCGGGCATACCCTGGCGGAGCAGGTGGTCCCCTTCCCAGTTCTGCAGCACGAAGGTCTTGCCGCTCCCGGCGTAGGTGGTCAGCAGGTGTTTCGCGATGCGGTACGCCTGGGTCCGCTCCGCCTCGATCTCCTCGGGGTCCATGCCGTCCACGAAAAAGACCTCGAGGTTCGTGACCACCTCCAGGAAATAGGTCTTGAACGGCTTCTCGAACAGCGCCTGGTAATAGGGCCGCTGGAGTGTTTCGTAGAGCTCCTTGGAGGGGGAGTCCCAGTCCGAGTTGAAGGGATAGAAGTTCTCCCCGTCATAGGGAAGCCAGACCTTGATCACCCGCGTGCCGAGATCGAGGAGCTGGTTCGCCCCCTCGTTCAGGTAGTCCTCGCGGGTGAAAGCGTACTTGCCGGCCGCGTGCGTCGAGCCGAGCACGTCGCGGACGCTCTCGGCGGAGGCCCCCTGCGCGGTCAGGATCGCCCCGGCCAGGGCGCAGCCGAGAAGGGCGCGGGAGAGGAACGGGCGGAAAGAACGAATCGGCATCATGGATCAGGCCCACCTTGAAGCTCCTTCATTGTACCTTGTTGTCCGGAAGAAGGAGGCGCGGATGAGAGCGGTGGTGATCGACGGCTATGGCGGCAGCAACCGGTTGGACGTGAGGGAGGTTCCGGACCCCGGGCCGCCGGGCACCGGCCAGGTTCTCGTCCGGGTGCGGGCCACGAGCGTCAACCCGGTCGACTGGAAGATCCGCCGGGGGAGCCTGCGCCTCGTGCTGCCGGCGCGCTTCCCCCTGATCCTCGGCTTCGACGCCGCCGGAGAAGTCGTGGACATCGGCCCCGAGGTGACCCGTTTCCAGGTGGGAGACCCTGTTTTCGGAGCCATCGACACCCGCCGCACCGGGGGAGCCTACGCCGAGCTCGCCCTCGCCCGGGAGGACGCGCTGACGTCGCTCCCCGCCTCCCTCTCCTTCGAGGAAGCCGCGGCCCTCCCCGTGGCGGGCCTGACCGCGCTCCAGGCCCTGCGGGACAAGGGTGAGCTCGTGGCGGGGGAGAGGGTCGCCATCAACGGCGGCTCCGGCGGAGTCGGCCACCTCGCCATCCAGATCGCCCGCGCCCTGGGAGCCGACGTGACCGCCACCGCGAGCCATCGAAACCAGCAGTTCCTGAGGGATCTCGGAGCCCACCAGACCGTCGACTACGAAGAGGAGGACGTGACCGCCGAAGACGATGCCTGGGACGTCCTCTTCGACGCCATCGGGACTCTCTCCTACCGGGACGTCGAGCCCTCTCTCGCCAGGGGCGGCGGCATCCACGTCACCACGTCCGCCGCCTTCCTCTGGGCCGTGATCACCGCGGTCCA
This sequence comes from Thermoanaerobaculia bacterium, assembly GCA_035462575.1. GTDB lineage: Bacteria > Acidobacteriota > Thermoanaerobaculia > Multivoradales > UBA5704 > DATARR01. Next base: position 3,370 of record DATHUD010000177.1, read on the forward strand.
GGGCCTCCTCGGTCAGAAGAAGAGATCCCGGCTCGTGATGGTCCGCTACAAAGCGGAAGACCTGGCCGTCCTCGCCCGCCTGGCGGACCAGGGGAGGATGCGGCCGGAGATCCAGGAGGTCTTCCCGTTGGAGAAGATCCGGCAGGCGCACGATCTTTCGGAGACGGGGCGGGTGCGGGGGAAGTTAGTGGTGAGGGTGGAGTAAACCTACTCTCCCACCTCCGCCAACACTCGTTCGAGCAGATCCCGAGACAGATACATCTGTTTCTGAACCAGTTCTTCAAGAAGGGGGCGAGCTTTCGGGATCAGGCCCTGCCTCTTGGCACGCAGAATGACGCCCACGGTCCCCGTCGTGAGAATGCCCAGAGAGCGCGCACAACGCCGGGCCTGGAGATCATCGAGGACGGCTTCCAGAATTGGCTGGGCCGCAGCGAAGGTCAGAACCTGCGACTCCCCGGCTCCGAGATCCCAACCCGCTATCTCCTCGGGTACCTGAAGATCCCGTTCAACTCGGATCCACTCCTGGTCCGCGACTCGATGGAGATCCGGGTGCACGTTGCCTCCAGAGAGGACTTCCCGAAGCACGGAGGTAGGGACGACCACCGCGCTCGCGAGCCCTCTCAGGAGATCGATCTGTCCGATTTTCGTGAGGAAGATCAATGGGGACGCATTGATGACGAAGCGTCCCTCAGTCACGCTGGAGCTCCTCCCGAAGCTCCTCCAGAGTTAACTGCGTGGCAGGGATCTTCCGGCGGAAGAGCTCGTCGAGGAATTCCGCCCGGCTGATGCCGGCGATCTCGGCCGCCTTCCCCTGGGAGATCATGCCTTGCGAGTACCAGTGGCAGGCGGCGGCGATCCGCATTTCGGCGGCGAACTCGGCAGGTGCCTTCCTCAAGGCCGAAAACACCGTGGGGGGAAAGTCAAAGACGACCTGAGCCATGGCGTTCCTTTCGAGTCATCCGTCTCCAATAGGTTACGTCATCCCGCCAGCTCTTTGAGCACCTCCCCCAACAACCCGTAAAACCTCCCCACCGTGTCGACCTTCACCCGCTCGTCCGGCGAGTGCGCGCCCAGGATCTCGGGGCCGAAGGAGATCATGTCCATGCCGGAGAACTTCTCGCCAATCACGCCGCATTCGAGGCCGGCGTGGATCGCGCGAAGCTCGGGGTCCTGCCCCAGGACGCGGCGGTGGACTTCGCGGAAGCGGTTGAGGACGGGGGATTCCAGGTTCGGCTTCCAGCCGGGGTAGCCTTCGTTCTCCTCGATCCGGGCGCCGGCCAGGCTGGCGAAGGCGTGGAGCCTCCGGCGGGTGGCCTTCATGGCCGAGTTTACGGAGCTGCGGTTGCTGATGAGGATCGAGAGCGCGCCGTCCTGCTGCGACACGGCGGCCAGATTGGTGCTCGTCTCCACGAGGCCGGGGATGTCGCGGCTCATGGCGAGGACGCCGTGCGGCAGGGCGTTCAGGAGGTCCAGAACCTTCCGGCTCGTCTCCTCCGTCCAGACCGGGTCGGTGGAGGAGGACGAGCCGACTGCCACGGCGTCGCGCACCGTCAGGGGCTCGCCCGGGTACTCGCAGGCGAGCGCCTGGACCTCCGCGTCGAGGGCCCGGGAGAGCTCCTCCACGCGGCCGCTCTCCACGAGCAGGAACGCCTCGGCCTCCCGGGGAAGGGCGTTGTGCTTGTTGCCCCCCTGGAAGGAGACGAGGCGGAAGGGGACTTTCTGGAAGGCCGCGAAGAGGGCGCGGGCGAGGAGCTTCACGGCGTTGCCCCTCTGGAGATGGATCTCCATCCCCGAGTGGCCGCCCAAGAGCCCCGAGAGCCCGATGCCGGCGAGGGTGGTTCCCGCGGGCGGCGGCCCGGTCTCGATGGGCACGATAAGGCGGCTCGTGCTCCCGCCGGCGCAGCCGATGGTCACCGCCCCCTCTTCCTCGGAGTCGAGGTTGAGCAGGATGCGCCCTTTGAGCGCGATGGCGTCCGGCTCCAGGGCGCCCACGCCGGTCAGGCCGGTCTCCTCGTCGACCGTGAAGAGCAGCTCCAGGGGGCCGTGGACGAGATCGTCGGCCTCCAGCACGGCCAGCATGGCGGCGACGCCGATGCCGTTGTCCGCCCCCAGGGTGGTGCCGGACGCCTTGACGTATTCGCCGTCCCGCCGGGGCGCGATGGGGTCGCGCGCGAAGTCGAAGGTCACGTCCGAGTTCTTCTCGGTGACCATGTCGAGGTGCGACTGGAGGACGACGATCGGCGCCCCCTCCTTGCCGGGCGAGGCGGGCTTCTCGATCACGAGGTTGCCCACCGAATCCTCCCGCCAGCGGTACCCCTTCCGCTCGGCGAGCCCGAGGACGTAGCGGCG
>DATHUD010000178.1:0-51921 GCA_035462575.1 Thermoanaerobaculia bacterium
GCAGGCTTCCCGGGTGTCGGACCTGACGGCTTTCCTCTACCTGGGCGAGCTGGTCGAGTACGGCCCGACCGAGAAGATCTTCATCAACCCCATGAAGAAGCAGACCGAGGACTACATCACGGGCCGGTTCGGGTAAGTGTCCGGACCGAGCCTCAGCTCCTGCAACCAGCTCACCCCAGGACGGCCATCCGGTCAGGCATTCATTCCCACGACCTTCAGATCGACCCGCTCTGCGCTCTTCCGGCGAGCCGCGCAGTCGGAGCAAAGCAAGGGGGCTCCGGCCTCTTCCCGGAAGCCGTGGTCGGCACAGACTCCAACTCCGCAGTCGTGGCAGATCCCCACAGCGTGAGAGACGTTGAGGTGCATGGCTCCGGGATGGGGGCCGGTCTCACAGAAGTAGCAGTTCATCGCAGACTCCTTTCGTATTCAGGGGCAGGTGGCGGGAGAAGGCGTCCGTTCCTGCAGGGCGGGGCCTCAAGCCTCCGCGAGCAGTCTCCGGATCTGTTCGATCTCGGGCACACGTCCGGCCAGCAGCACTTTCTCATCCACCACCAGGGCGGGCGTGCTGCTCACGCCGTAGGCCAGGATCGAGGGGAAGTCCTTGACCTCCTCGACCGTGGCTTCGGCCCCCATCTCGGAGAGAGCCCGCTCGACTTTCTCTTTGAGGAGGCGGCAGGTGGTGCAACCCATTCCGAGCACCTTGACGTTCATGGCCTTTCCTTTCACAGAAGCGCGTTGAAGAGATAGCCGGTCAACAGGATCCCCAGTCCGACGACGGCCACGTAGACCAGGATCAGGCGGGGTTTGAGGATGCGGCGCAGCAGGATCATCTCGGGGACCGAGAGGGCTACCACGGCCATCATGAAGGCGAGGAGCGTTCCCATGGCCATGCCCTTGGCGTGGAGGGCCTCGATCAGGGGCAGCACCCCGGCGGCGTTCGAGTAGAGGGGGATTCCCAGAGCCACGGCGACGGGCACGGCGAGAGGCTGGTCCGGGCCGGCCCAGCGCAGGAAGAACGCCTCCGGGACCCAGCCGTGGATCAGGGCTCCCAGGGAGATGCCCACCAGCAGATAGGGCCAGATCTTCCCCAGGATCGAGCGCACCTCGGCGCGGCCGATGGCGAAACGCTCGTCCCAGGAGAGGCCCTGGGACGGATCGAGCGGCACGCCACCGACCTTCATCTCGTAGACGAAGGGCTCCACCCACTTCTCCAGCCGCATCCGCCCGAGGACGAACCCGGCCGTCACGGCGAGGACGAGGCCGGAGGAGACGTAGGTGAGCGCGACCTTCCAGCCGAACAGGCCGTAGAGCAGCACCACCGCCACCTCGTTGACCATGGGGCTCGCGATGAGGAAGCTCAACGTCACCCCGAGGGGGACTCCGGCGGCCACGAAGCCGATGAACGCCGGGACGGCGCTGCACGAGCAGAACGGCGTCACCACGCCCAGGGCGGCTCCGGCCACGTTGCCCACCCCTTCGCGCCGGCCGCCCAGCAGGGTCCGGGTGCGCTCCAGGCTGAAGAAGCTCCGCAGCACGGAGATGGCGAAGATGATCCCGGTCAGGAGAAGGGCGATCTTCGTCGTGTCGTAGAGGAAGAAGTGGATCACCTGGGAGTGGCGCTCGGCCTCCGGAAGGCCGACGGCGCCGAAGAGGAGCCAGTCCCAGAAGGGGCGGACGAAGCGGAGGGCCAGGAGCCAGCCGGCGGTGGCCAGCACGAGGCCGGGCCACGGCGAAGGTTCCCGGCCGAGGCGAAGGGCGAGCGCTTTCATGGGGCCTCCTCCGCCCCCGGGATCGCCCGCCGGAGGGCTTCCAGCCGGGCGGAGTCGAGGGCGTAGTCGATCCACCGCCCGTGCCGTGTCGCCGAGATGAGCTCCGCCTCCCGCAACACTTTCAGGTGGTGCGACAGGAGGTTGGCGGCTACGCCGACCCGCGCCTGGATCCGGCAGGCACAAAGGGGCCCGCGGGCCAGCTCCCGGAGGATGTGGAGCCGTGTGGGGTCTGCCAGAGCCTTGAGGCGTTCCGCCAAAGGGTCGAGGGCCGGCGCCGGTTCGATGGAGATTGGTTCAATCATGGTTGAACCTTACTCCTCGCCACGGGCCGTGAGCCGGGCGCCGCGGAAAACCGCCCGCCGGTGCGCGCGGCGGGAGGGCGCCCTGCCCCGGGGTGGGGGCGTCCGCCTGCGCCACAGGGTTGGCCGGTGCCCTTCCGGGGCTCAGCCCTCCCGTTTCCTAGCGAGCGACGGCCTCGGGCCCCAGGCCGCCCGAGTGGCGGATGTCGCGGCCTTCGACGTAGTAGACGACGTCCTCCGCGATGTTGGTGGCATGGTCGGCGATGCGCTCCAGGTTGCGCGAGATGAGCAGGAGATGAAGCGCCCGGCTGACGGTTTTCGGGTCCTCGATCATGTAGGTGAGGAGCTCGCGGAAGATCTGCTTGTAGAGCCCGTCCACCCCGTCGTCCGACTTGCACACCTCGGTCGCCAGCTCGACGTCGCGGTTTACGAAGGCGTCGAGGCTCTGGCGGACCATCGTCTGCACGAGCTGCGACAGGTGGGGCAGGTCGATATAGGGCTTCAACGGTGGCTGGTCGTTCAAATGCTCGACCGACTGGGCGATGTTGACGGCAGAGTCGCCGATCCGCTCGAGATCGCTGTTGATCTTCATCACCGCGACCAGGAAACGCAGGTCGATGGCTGTGGGCTGCTTGCGGCCGATGAGGCTGTGGCAGACCTCGTCGATCTCCATCTCCAACTGGTCGACGGCGCGGTCGCCATCGATGACTCCCTTGCAGAGCGCGCCGTTGCGGTCGAGGAGCGCCTGGGTGGCCTCTGCGACCATGCCCTCGACGAGGCCTCCCATCCTGAGGAGCATCTGACGCACCCGATCCAGCTCGTGATCCAAATGTCGTTCCATGAAATCCGGGTCCTTTCGCAAGCAGACATCTTACATCGCGCGCTTCCCGGCCGAAAGGCGCGGAAGTCCTTGACGGGCTTCATTTCTGTGACAACTCCGAGGCGGAGCTGTCACGGGGGCGGTGTCTTCACGCGGTGGGCTGAAGGAGCCGGCCCTCCATCGCGTCGCGCACCCCTTCGCCCAGCTCCTTCCAGACCTTGTTCTCCCGCTTTTTGAGGCGCTGGTAGGCGCGGGCGATGTCCAAGATGAGGATGATCCGGGCGCTCGCGCAGGCGAGCTCGCCGTGGCGGTGGGTGCCGATCCGCTCGAAGCCCAGCACCTGGGTGTGGAAGCGCAGCGGCGAGTGGGGGTCGTTCTCGAACACGTCGGTGAGGAAGTGGGTGTAGCCGCGCCCCACGACCTCGACGATCGCGGCCCGCATGAGCTTCATGACCACCCGGATGTTCCGGCGGTAGCGCGGCACGATCATGAAGCGGCCGATGTCCACGAACCGGCCGCCGCGCTTCAAGCCTTCGAGGTCCACCTCGGGCTCCAGGGTGACGCCGTACTCGGCGGGCATCTCCAGGGAAGGATCGTAGACCAGGCGGATCACCCCCGCGGGCTCGTCGCCTGCCGACACCAGGAACCAGGACTGGTCCTGCCGGGAGGCGATGTCCGCGGGGATCTCCGCGCCGGAGCTTGAGATCCACTGCTTCTCGTCGCGATAGACGGCCTCGATGACCGCGAGGGCCCGTTCGCGGTCCTCGGGCGTGAGGATCTTCTGCGCCGTGACGTTTTTCATGGACGGTCTCCGGCCGGCTCGAGCCGGCGAAAGGGTTCGTTGTTCCAACGGGTCTTTCCGGAAAGCTCTTCGAGGGACGCCATGACGCGGGAGACGGCGCGCCGCGCCACCTCCCGCCGCGCCCGGCCCCCGGGCGCGGCCAGGGCCTCGTTCCGCTCGGCCGTGAAATCGAGGGGCTCTCCGACGCGGAGCACCAGCCGGCCGAGGCGCGGGGCCCGGCCGAGGCGCGTCCACGCGGGGTAGTGGATGCCCACGGGAACGACCGGCGCCGCCGAGCGCAGCACGAGCTCGCCCACGCCGCTCCTGCCGCGCAGCAGGCGCTCCGGGTCGGCATTCCTCGTCCCCTCGGGGAAGATCCCGAGGCTTCCGCCGGCCGCGAGCCGCGCGAGGCAGAGGTCGAGCACCGGCTCCTTCGCCCGGGAGACGCGGTACACCTCCCGCAGCCGGAACCGGGAGGGCTTGCGATAGACCGGGATGGGATCGCACTGCCGGATCACCCACCCCAGGAGAGGGAGATGCAGGTACATCCAGTCCACCAGGAAGTGGAGGGGGCGTCCTCCGCGCAGGTAGAGGAGCGCGCAGGGGACGAGGAGCGACTCGAAGGTGGTGTTGTGGTTGAGCGCGAAGATCGCCGGCTCCGGCCCTGTGGCCAGGCGCTCCGCCCCCTCGACCGCGACCAGCCCGCCGAAGGCGCTCAGGACCGTCTTCAAGGCGATCCGCCGGGAGAGATGGGGCATTCCGGGCAGCTCGGCACGGAGCACGTTCTGAAGGGTGTCGATCGGCACGCGGGTCTCCCGTTACAGACGGCAAGACCTTTATGCCAGAGGGGTTTGATCCCCCGGTGGCGGGAGGGTGGCGTGGGGGTGACGACTTACGAGCGCGGCAGCCGCACCCGGAACGTGGTGCCTTGGCCGATGCGGCTTTCGACTTCCACCTGGCCGCCGTGGGCCTGGGCCACGTGCTTGACGATGGCGAGCCCGAGGCCGGTGCCGCCCTCTTCGCGGGCGCGGCCCTTGTCCACCCGGTAGAAGCGCTCGAAGAGGCGGGGGAGCGAGTCCTGGGGGATGCCGATGCCGGTGTCGGTCACCTCCAGGATCACCTCGGAGGCGGCCTCGAAGAGCCGGAGGACGACCGTGCCCTCGGGGCGGTTGTATTTGATCGCGTTGTCCAGGAGGTTCAGCACCAGCCGCTCGAACGAGTCGGCGTCGCCCGGGAGGGGGGAGACCGGCTGCTCGTCCACCTCGATCTTCACCCGCTTTTCGCGGGCGGCGGCTGAAAGGAGCTCGGCCGCGCGGTGGACGATGTCCGCGAGGTCGACCGGCTCGCGTTCGCTCGGGGGCTCCACCCCTTCTAAACGGGAGAGCGTGAGGAGGTCGTCCAGGAGAGCCTGGAGGCGGCGGCACTGGGAGAGGATGCGGTCCAGGAAGCGGCGGGCCGTGACGGTCTCTTCGAGGGCTCCGTCGTGCAGGGTCTCGGCGTAGCCGCGGATGGCGGCGAGCGGGGTCTTGAGCTCGTGGGAGACGTTCGCCACGAAGTCCCGCCGCATGTCGGCGGTGCGGGTGAGCTCGGTCGTGTCGCGGGCCACCACCACGGCCCCGCGCTGGCCGCCGGAAAGCGCGGCGCTCGCGAGCAGCAGGGTCCGCCGCTCGGGGCTTCGGAGCTCCATCTCGCCGTTCTGCGACGTGCCGAGCTTCAGGGTGTCTCCCACCACGCGGGCGAGCTCGGGGTGGCGCAGGATCTCGAGAACCGGCCGGCCGGCCACCTCGCCCGTCAGGTCGAAGAGGCGCCGGAAGGCGGGGTTGACCAGGAGGGCCCGGCCGTCGGCCCCCACGACGAGCACCCCTTCGGACATGCTGGAGAGGATGGTCATCAGGTGGTCGCGCTCGTTGCGCACGGCCGCGAACTGGGCTTCGGCCGTGGCCGCCAGATGGTTCAGGGCCTGGGCCAGGGCCGCGAGCTCTTCCTCGTCCGGCACCTCGACGCGGGCGGCCCGGCCGTCCGCGAGGTCGCGGGCCCCTGCGATCAACCGGTAGAGCGGCTCGAAGATGCGGCGGTTGATCCACAAGGAGGTCAGGAGGATCGCGACCCCTGCGGCGAGGGTCGCCAGAGCCATGGCGGCTGCAAGGCGGCCCCGCAGAGCGTGCAACTGTTCGAGCGGTTGGGCAAGCCGCAGGATGAGGCGCCGCCCTCGAGAGTCGGTGAAGGCGTAGGCGGAGTAGACGTAGGTGATGCCGGTTGTGGCGCTTCTGCGCACTGCCGTACCCTCGCCCCGGGTGAGAGCTGCTTGCACCTCCGGGCGGTTCCCATGGTTCCTGATTCCAGACACCCGCTCGGGAGGTACCGAGCTTTCGGCGAGCACAGTGCCATCGCTGTTGATCAGGGTGATTCGGAGACTGCTATCGGCTGCGAGCTGGCGCGCCCAGAGGCGCGGGTCGGCCTGGGGGTCCTCCACCCGCTCGCGGACGATCGGGGCGAGGATGCGCAACGTGCTGTCGAGTTGGATGGTGGCCGTCTGCTGGAACAGCCCCGGCAGGAGGACCCAGAGGAGAGGCGTCGCAGTCAGCACCGCGGCGAGAGCCGGCCACAGGGGAGCGAGCCGCAGCTTGCGCGGCAGGCCGATCAGCAGCATCGGCATGCCGGGATCAGGGCCTCAGCCGGTAGCCGACCCCGATGACCGTCTCGATCCGGTCGGCTTCGGGACCGAGCTTCCTGCGCAGGCGGCGGATGTGGGTGTCCACGGTGCGGCTGTCGATGTCCTCGGCGTAGCCCCACACGTCCGAGAGGAGCTGTCCCCGGGTCTGCACCCGGCCGCCGCGCTCCAGGAGGAGGCGCAGCAGGCGGAACTCGGTGGCGGTCAGCGGGATCTCCTTGCCGCGCACGCGGAGCTGGTGGCCGGAGATGTCGAGCTGGATGCCCCCCACCTCCAGGAGCTCGTTGGCCTCCTCCTCGGGCTGGCGGCGGCGCAGCACCGCTTTGACCCGCAGCACCACCTCGCGGGGGCTGAAGGGCTTGGGGATGTAGTCGTCCGCCCCGAGCTCCAGCCCCACGATGCGGTCCACCTCTTCGCTCTTGGCGGTCAGCATGACAATGGGGAGGCGGGAAGTCGCACCGTCCCGCTTCAGCAGGCGGGTCAGCTCCAGCCCGTCGATGCCGGGGAGCATCAGGTCGAGGACGATCAGGTCCGGAGGCTCCCTGCGGATCGCCTCGAGACCGGTGTCCCCCCGGCGCGCGAGCTCCACCTGGAAGCCCTCCTTCTCCAAGTTGTACTGCAGAACCTCGGCGATGTCCGGCTCGTCTTCGACAAGCAGAATGCGTTCCCGTGCCATGTGAGAAGAGGCTACCACGGAGTCTTCCACAGCCGGTGCGGAAAAGCCTGCGGAAAATCCCCCGGAAAGGGCCGCCTGAGAGCCATTCTCCGGCCTTTTGTCCGCTTTGACCAATGGTCTGTGCAGAGAGGCTAATCGACTGAAAGCAATACGTTTAGCCGCGCTCTTGCCGTTTCTGGAAAAGCGGGCGGGAGGAAGGATGGACAGATTTCCACAACGCGTCTGTGAATTCCCTGTGAGGGTTGTGTTAACTCTCTGTGACGCAGAGGTTTAACCGGGTTTTTCCAGGGTGCTCGAAGATGGAGAGGTGGAAGATTTTTTTACAACGCCGCGTAAAAAGGAGTCACCAGGCTCAACCCGCCACTTCGAGCCCCTGCCGCAGGCGGAGCCGGCAGTCGAAGACCTTCTCGAAGAAACGGCCCTGCTCGCGGGCGGCTTCGAGCTCCAGCTCCACGTCGTAGCGGGAGAGGATCTCGAGCGTCACCCGGCCGGCGCGGATCGAGGCGTAGATCTCGTCCACCCGGGAGGCGTGGGTGCGGTCGAGCGAGTCGGCGATCCGCAGGAGGGCGGAGAGCCTCTTGACCGCCTTCTGCTGCCAGGGCCGGAGCGCCGCCATCGTGGGATGGCCGGACTTGGGCGTCGCGCCCCGGTGGTAGCGGGCGACGTGGGCGATGATCTCGATCTCCCGCTGGTCGAAGGCGTCCAGGACCGCGTTGGTGATCAGGTAGTAGGCGTGCTTGTGGTGCCCCCGGTAGTGGATCGAATAGCCGATGTCGTGGAGGAGGGCCGCGTATTCGAGCCACTCCCGCTCGCGGGTGCCCAGGCCGTGGAGCGACGCGGTGACGTCGAAGAGGCGCAGGGCAAGGCGGGCGCTCTGCAGGTTGTGGCGGTAGACGCTCTCGGCGCGCTCGGCGAGCTGAAGGATCTGGCGCCGCCGCAGATCCTCGGGCTCGGCCGAGGCCGGAATCGGCTGGCCCAGGGCGGCGAGGACCAGCCCCTCCCGGAGGGCCCGGTCGCAGACGTGGAAACGGTCGGCCCCGGCGTGGGCCACGAGCTCTTCCAGCAGGATCGCCCCGGCGAGCAGGCTGTCCGACCGTGGCCCCCCGACCGGCGGGAGGTCCGCGATCTGGCGGCGCTTCATCGTTGCCAGGCGGAGGATGAGCTGCGTGAGGTCTTTCGCCCGCACCTCGCGGAGCGACCCCGAGAGGTCCTTCCACGGGCGGTCGGCGAAGAGGTCGATCAGGTCGGCACAGCAGACCGCCGTGCCCGAGGTGGCGACGAGCCGCCCGGCGGGGCCTTTGGGCACGGCTTCGGCCAGCCGCTTCTGGATGCGGCGGCGGAGCCGGCCGACCCGGGTGTCGCCGGGCGGGTCGCCTTTCAGATCCGCGGCGCAGCGCAGCGACCCCAGGGTGAGGCTCACCACCTGCTCGACGTCGCCGCCGCGGGTGTTGATCCACTCCGTGCTGCCGCCTCCCACGTCCACGATGGAAGCCGGCCCGGGCCCCAGGTCCACCACCTCGCGGACGGCCCGGTAGATGAGCCGCCCCTCCTCGACGCCGGTCAGGAGCTGGACGTCGAGGCCGGTCTGCGCCTTGACCCGGGCGAGGAAGTCCTCCCCGTTCGACGACTCGCGGACGGCGCTGGTGGCGACCGCCACCACCCGTTCGGCCCCTTTGAGGCGCGCGAGGGTGGTCATCTTGACCAGGGCCTCCAGGCCGTCGCGCATGGCGGCCTCGGAGAGCGCCCCCTCGCCCAGGCCGGTCTTGCCCAGGCGGACCATCTCCCGCTCCCGCCCCAGCACCTGATAGCCGCCGTTGGGCTCGGCGGCCACCACGATCATGTGGATCGAGTTCGATCCGATGTCGATCGCCGCCAGCCGCTCGCGGGAGGGGCGGACGGTTTCGTGCGGCTCGGCGGCGACGGGAAAGGTGAGCGGCTGGATCACGACGGTCGTCACATCCGGGATTCTAGCCCCAAGCCGCCACTTCCCGGGGGATCTCTTCCTCGCGGCGGCTCGCGGCGTGGAGACCGTCCATGGCGCCGAAGAACCAGCGCATGTAGGTCCCGGCCAGATCCTCCAGGGCCGGGCTCCCGGCCAGGTCCAGGGCGTGGAGCGGGACCTCGGTGGAAGGAAGGCCGGTCACCCGGATGCCCAGGAGCTTGCCGGCGGCGAGCCCCAGAAGGCCCAGCGGGCCGGTCGTGCTGACGACGATCTCCGAGTACCGCTCCTTCTCGCAGTGGTCCAGGATCTCCAGAAGAGGCGGGATGACGATCTTCTGCGATGGCGATCCGGGCATCGGCATGGAGAGGAGAGGCTCGAAGCAACGGGCCCCGGGCCGCGTTTCGCCACAGAGAATGGCCGTCACCGTGCATCCCGGCTCTCCCGCGACCCGGTCCGCGCCGGCCAGCGTGTCCGTGAACCAGGCCTTCTTGCCCGGGCGGTCCCCTTCGGGGAGCTGCCCCAGGAAGCGCAGGGAGGCCGCTTCCATGAGGCCCGAGTCCTTGTGCTGGGCGTGGAGAGAGACGAGGTACGGCGCGAGCGAGACCGCCAGGGGGGCCAGGTGAGCCACCGCGCCCAGGCTCTCGGCCAGCCGCCCGCGCCGGGCGTGGCGGACGAAGTCGCGGACGAGCGCGGAGAGGGAGTCCCGGGTGGCCTGGCCGGCTTCGCCGAAGGTCGCGCGGTCGGCCTTGGCGGTGGGCGATTCCGGCGGGAGGGACGAACGCCGGGTGCCGGGGAAGGGGACCACCTGGGCCAGCCGCCCGCGCAGGGTCTTCCTCTCCTCCTGGGGGGCGCTCTCCGCCGCCGGGGCCAGGGCCAGCCGGCGCAGCAGCTCGGCGAAGGGGTCCTTCCGGTTGCCGAGGATCGCCGGAAACTGCCGCCGGTAGTACTCCCAGGTGAGGCTGTAGAGGCTCTGCACCAGCCGCAGGGTGGAGCCGGTGTCGCCTCCGGGCTCCTGGCGGCCAGCCCTCAAATGCGCCAGGTACTCTTCGACCGTCGTGGCCTCCGGGGTTTCGGTAAAGGTCGTCGCGATGTAGAAGCCGCCGTGGTCGTCGCTGCCGCCGGTGAAAGACTTCACCCAGGGGACCGCGCCGTACGGTTCCAGCCGGTGGCGCTCGGCGAGGTCCGCCACCACTTCGGGCGTGAGCGAGGAGAGGATGCGCCGCGCCAGCTCGTTGCCCCGCCGGTCGTGGATGCCGTTCAGGCCTTCGAAGCGGTTGAAGAGGACGATGAGCTTTTCGAGGTGGGAGAGGGTGAGGCGGTCGTTGACGCGGTAGAACGGATGGCAGACCGAATGGAGGATGTCGCGCTCCCGGAAATAGTCCCGCAGCTCGTAGACGTTCTTGCGGAGCCGCTGGATGTCTTTGTGCTGCTCCTCGGTGATACCGGTCGCGAGGCAGTGGATCTCGCAGCCGTCCTCGGGGAACTCCACCGTCACCTCGGAGGAGAGGAAGGCCCCGGGCAGGTGGGCGATCTCCAGGGCCCCCGAGATGGCGTCGTGGTCGCTGATCGTGACGAAGCTCATGCCGCGCTCGCGGCAGATCCTGTAGATCTCCCGGGGCTCCGTGAAGCTCTCGGGCGCTCCGAACTGGCGCAGGATCCATTCGCTCGGGCGGTTGGAGTGCTTGCTGTGGACGTGCAGGTCGGCTCTGGCCGTCATCGACGATCTCCTTAGATTTCCCTTCTCGCCGGGATGCCATGGTAGGAGGCCCGTCCGGACGATCGCGTGACGGAGGAGTGAAAAGGCCGTCACGGATCAAGATCTTGAGGTCCTCTCGGCGTCGCACCTCCAGCTCTGGGGGTGCCTCCGGCAGAGGCCCGGACCGGGTCGAATTTGTCACACGCTCGCCGCTTCCCGATCCGGGCGGTTGTGCGAAGATTTTTCTCCCTATGGAAGGGGATTTGTCCCTGGAGGATTTTGTGTCCGAGCCGACGTTGCGCCTTGAGCCCCAGAACCGCGAAGAGCCGGCCGCTCAGGGGCCGCTCCTCTTGAACCGCGAGCTCTCCTGGCTGGAGTTCAACCGCCGCGTGCTGCACGAGGCGGAGGACCCCGCCATCCCGCTCCTCGAACGGCTCAAGTTCATCGCCATCTTCGACTCGAACCTGGACGAGTTCTTCATGAAGCGGGTGGGCGGCTTGAAGCAGCAGCTCGCGAGCAACGTCCGCGAGCTGCCGCCCGAGGCCGGGGGCACGCCCCGCCAGCAGCTCGCGGAGATCAACGCGGCGGTGCGGCCGATGGTCGCGCGGCAGCGGCGCCTGTTGTGCGACGAGCTCCTGCCGGCCTTGCACCAGCACGGCCTGGAGATCGTCCCCTGGGGGGATCTGAAAGGGTCCGAGCGCCGCCACCTGTGCGAGGAGTTCGACCGCAAGATCTTCCCGATCCTGACTCCGCTCGCGGTCGACCCCGCCCACCCCTTCCCGTTCATCTCGAACGTCAGCCTGTCGCTGGGGGTCTCGGTGAAGCCGCCCGGCGACGCGCCGGTCCGCTTCGCCCGGGTCAAGGCGCCGCACATCCTGCCGCGCTGGGTCCAGATCCCCAGGACCCTGCGCTACGTGCCGCTGGAGGAGGTGATCGCCCATAACCTGGACAGCCTCTTCCCCGGCATGGAGGTCGTCGAGGCCTACCCCTTCCGCGTGACCCGGAACGCCGACGTGCAGAGGAACGAGGAGACGGCCGAGGACCTTCTGGAGGCGATCCAGGAGGAGCTCCGGGAGCGGCGGTTCGCGACCGTGGTGCGCCTCGAGGTGGGCAAGGGGAGCCCGCAGTGGATGCGCGAGCTGCTGTTGGACGAGCTCGAGCTCTCCGAGCAGGAGGTGTTCGAGGTCGAGGGGCCGCTCGCGCTCAAGGACCTGATGGCGCTCGCCACCTCGGCCCCTCTGCCCTCGCTGCGCAGCCGCCCGTGGACGCCGGTGACACCCCCGGCGTTCCACCCCCTGGAGCCGGGGGAGGAGACCGACGTCTTCGGGGCGATCGCCGCCGGAGACATCCTGGTCCACCACCCCTACGACTCCTTCACCAACAGCGTCCAGCGCTTCATCGAGGCGGCGGCGGACGACCCGGCGGTGCTCGCCATCAAGCAGACGCTCTACCGCACCTCGGCCGGCTCGCCCAACATGCAGGCGCTCATCCGGGCGGCGGAGGCCCGGAAGCAGATCGCCGTCACCGTCGAGATCAAGGCCCGCTTCGACGAGGCGGCCAACATCGAATGGGCCGAGGCGCTCGAAAAGGTGGGCGCCCACGTGTGCTACGGCGTGGTGGGATTGAAGACCCACGCCAAGATCTCTCTCGTGGTGCGCCAGGAGCGCGACACCTTGAGGTGCTACACCCACATCGCGACCGGCAACTACAACCCGGAGACGGCCCAGCTCTACACCGACCTGGGGATCTTCACCGCCGACCCCGACATCGCCCAGGACGTGGCCCAGCTCTTCAACATGCTGACCGGCTTCGTCCACCAGCCGAAGTTCCGGAAGCTGCTCGTGGCGCCGGTCAACATGCGCCGGCGGTTCCTCGCGATGATCGAGCGGGAGGTGGAGCACCACAGGGCCGGCAAGGGGGGGCACATCATCGCCAAGATGAACGCGTTGGACGACCGGCAGATCATCGAGGCCCTCTACGAAGCGTCGGCCGCCGGAGTGGAGATCGATCTCATCGTGCGCGGCATCTGCCGCCTGCGGCCGGGGCTGCCTGGCCAGAGCGAGACGATCCGGGTGATCAGCATCGTGGGCCGCTTCCTGGAGCACGCCCGGATCTTTTATTTCGCGAACGCCGGCAAGCCCGAGCACTACATCGGCTCGGCGGACTGGATGACGAGGAACCTGGACGCCCGGGTCGAGGCGACCGTTCCGATCGAAAACCCGCGCCTCCAGGAGGAGGTCCGGGCGGTCCTCGACCTCCAGCTCGCCGACAACGTGAAGGCCTGGGACATGCGGCCGGACGGCTCCTACGTGCAGCGCACCCCCGCGCCGGGCGACGAGGCCCGCTCCAGCCAGGATCTCCTCATGCAGCGGGCGGCCGAGCGGCTGGGACGGTAAATCTCTCCGCCCCCACGAACCCCGCCAGCCGGTCGAGGGCGGCTTCGAGCGCCGCCCGCCGCCCTTTCGTCTCCTTGACCCCCGGCTCCCACCAGAGCCCTTTGACCACCAGGAGCCCCTCGCCGCGGTGGAGCTTGGGGTCGAGCCGCCCCACGAGGCGCTCCCCTTCGAGGATCGGCAGCACGTAGTAGCCGTAGAGGCGCAGCCCCTCGGGGACGAACGCCTCGAAACGGTAGTCGAAGCCGAAGAGGCGCAGCGTCCGTTTGCGGTCGCGCAGGATCGGATCGAAGGGGGAGAGGAGGCGGATGCGCGGCGGGGCCGGGGGGAGGGCGGCGGCGCGGCTCTCCCAGTCCGGCAGGGCCCAGGAGGCGGTCGCCCGCTCGCCGTCCACGGACTCGACGGCCACGGGCACGATATGGCCCGCCGCCGCGGCCCGCCCGCACCAGGCCCGCGCCTCTTCCAGAGAGACCGCGTTCCAGAACCCGGCGATCTCTGCGGGTGTCGCCACGCCGAGCCGCTCCAGGGCGGAGAGGCAGGCCCAGTCCACGTGCTCCTCGTCTCCCGGCCGGGGTGCGGCGTGGCCGTGGGGGAAGACCCGTTCGGCCAGGTCATAGACCTTGTGGAAGCTCTCCCTTCGGGCCACGACGAGCTCGCCGGTCCGCCAGAGGTATTCGAGGGCCGCCTTCTGGGGCTTCCACCCCCACCAGGTCTTGTCGGTCCCGGCGGGGCGCTCGTCCTCGAAATTGCGGGTGAGGAGGGGGCCCTCGCGGCGGATCCGGTCGAGCACGTGGGCGACCGTCTTCGCGGGATCCGGGCCGACCCGCTCCCTCCACCAGGGGTGGGCGAGCACGCGCGCCCGGTAGCGCTCGAAGCGGATCTTCCAGTACGGGTACCAGACGGCGGGGATCGCCGATGCGTCGTGCGTCCAGTGCTCGAAGAGCCGCCGGTCCTTTTCGAGCAGACGGGCAAAGTGCGCCGGTTTGTAGCCCTGGAGCCGGGCCGCGAGCGTCAGGTGGTGGGCCCGCTCCACGATGTTGATCGAGTCGATCTGGACGAACCCCATGCGGGCGATCAGGTCGTAGAGGACGTCCGGAGAGGCCCGCCTTCGAGGGTCTTCCAGGAGACCCTGGGCCGAGAGGAGCAGTCGCCGGGCCGTGGCGGCCGGGATCACGGGGACGGAGGAGGATTGCCGCGCCATGGCGGCAGAGGATATCGCTACGCCGCCGCCGTCTCGAAACGGAGGTTCGGGTTGCGGCGCGCCCGGAGGAGGTAATCGCTGATCCGCCGGACGAGGCCCGGCGTGGCGCCGTCGGCTTCCGCGGCGCGCTGGAAGACGGCGAGGGCCGAGAGAGCCTCGCGGTGGACGTCCTGGGAGAGGAAGACGGGGAGCATCTCCCGCGCGAGCTGGCGCACGTCGGCGGTCCGCCGCTGCTGCAGATAGAGGTTCGCGAGCTCCAGGGTGACGAGCGAGGCCTCGTAGCCCTGGCCCCCCGCGAGGAAGCGCCTCCGGGCTTCGCGGAGGGCCAGGCCGGCCTCCTCCAGCCGGCCGGTGGCGGCGGCGATGCGGCCGGAGAGCCAGAGGAGGCGGAGCTCGGTCCACGTGTCGTGAAAATGGGAGTAGGTGTGGCGGAAGCGCTCGAGGTAGGTCCGCGCCTCCTCGCCCCGGCCGCAGTCGGTCAGGAACCAGGCGAGGTTGTGGCGCCCCATGAGGACCAGGCGCGGCTCGCGCTCCCAGTCCACGAGCGAGAGCCCCTCCCGCAGCACGCGGATCGCCTCCTCGGGCCAGCCGGAGTGGCCGAGGACCGCCCCCTTGCTGATCAGCGTCCGCCCCCTGAGGTGACCCTCTTTCAGGCTCCCGTAGATGTCGATCACGATGTCCAGGAGCTCGGCGGCCTGCTCGAACCGGCCCTGGTCTGAAAGGAGCGAGGCCTTGAAGTCGAGGATGCGCGCCTCTTCCAGGGGATCGGCCGAGCCGGTCTCCGCGATCTCCTCGGCCCGGGCGAGGGCCTCCTCGGCCCCGGTCAGATCGAAGGCCAGGCGGCGGGCGTTGCCCAGGTAGGCCCAGGCGCGGGCCGCGAGATCCCGCACCACCGAAGGGCCGTAGGTCTCGGGATCGAGGAGCTCGGCCACCTGGAGCCCCAGCCAGGCCAGAGCCTGCGCTTCCAGGGGGTCGCCGAAGCCCGTCTCGAAGCTCTTCTCGATCAGCAGCTCGCAGACCGCCAGGGTCTGAAAGCGACGCTCCGCGCGGACCCGCTCGGTCCGGCCGGATGCGGGTTTCTCCAGGAGCTCGGCCACCAGACCGGGAGCGGCGCTGCGTTCGACGAGGACCAGGGCCATCCGCTGCTCGAGCCGCTGGAGCACCCGGCTCCAGAGCGCGTCGTCGGCCATCCGCTCCGCGGCCGCGGGCGCGGGGAGCGCCAGGCCGAGCTGAGAGAGGAGGCTGGCGTCCAGCGTCGGCGCGAGGAGGGCGTCGACCTCCGGCTGGCAGACGGGGCAGCCGGCGCGGAGATGGTCCTCGATCCAACGCTCCTCCGGGGCCGTGGCCTGGCCCCGGGAGAAACGCTCCAGGGCGTTCCGGTCGGGATGGTGCTCAAGCATGTTCGAGAGCTCCTCAGCGCTCGACTTCGGGCGGAGATCCCGCCCCACTACTAAGGTTGCCTCTCGGGCTAAAAAAGTGACACCGGCGTAGAAAACGCCGGTGTCCGGCACTTTTTCGAGCGATCGCTCAACCGCCGCCGTTGGGATCCATGGTCCCGCGGGAGGGTGCGAAGAGCCGGAGCAGGAAGGCGAAGATCCCGTTTTCCGGCATCTGCCAGGAGTCTTCGCCGGGACGGGAGCGGTCCGATCGGCCGAGGGCCTGGGCGGGGGCGGCGGACAGCGCCAGGATGGATGCGAGGAGGAGAGCGGACGCGGTTTTCCGGATCGAGCGGCAGATCATGGGATCTCCCTCCGGCAGGTCGCCCGGGGCCACCGTGGCCGCCAGCGCCTGCCCTAACTCCAAGAGTGCTCCAGGCGGCCTTTCGGGTGAGGAATCTCTTAAAGAAGCAGACGAGGGGTCTTGCGTGTAGCTCTTGCAAATAGCCCCCTGCCCGCTTCTGCGATTCTTTTTTTCCTCTTCCGGTCTCCCCCACGGGCCGCCAGGGTGCGCCTCCTCCTTTTCCCGGCAACCGGGAGGGGGCTCCGGAGCGTGGCTTGCATCTTGCACAAGGCACCGATTGCCACGTGAGGGTCTTTCGAGAGTGCAACTGAAGAGTTTCTGGATCGCGGGCTTTGAATGCTCCTGTCACTGCCGCAAAGACGGCAGGCGGATCGACCTGCTCGCGGCGACCGGGCACGACCGGCTCGCCGCGGCCGACTACGCCTGCGCGCGCTCTCTGGGAATGGAGACGGTGCGCGACGGCATCCGCTGGCACCTGATCGAGCGGTCGCCCGGCCGTTACGACTTCTCCTCGCTCCTCCCGAAGATCCGGGCGGCGCGGCGGACCGGGGTGCAGGTGATCTGGGACCTCTGCCACTACGGATGGCCCGAGGGCCTGGACGTCTTCCGGCCCGAGTTTGTCGACCGGTTCGCCGATTTCGCCCGGGCCGTGGCCCGGCTGATCGCCGGCGAGACCGACGAGCCGCCCTTCTACACCCCGGTCAACGAGATCTCGTTCTGGTCCTGGGCCGGGGGCGACATGGCCCTGTTCAATCCCTGCACGACCGGCCGGGGGTTCGAGCTCAAAACCCAGCTCGTGCGGGCGAGCCTCGCGGCGATCGACGCCGTCCGGAGCGTCGACCCGCGGGCCCGCATCCTCCACGCCGACCCGGCCGTCCACATCGTGCCCGACCCGGAACGCCCGGAGGAGCGCGAGGAGGCCGAGGGCTACCAGGAGGCCCAGTTCCAGGCCTGGGACATGATCGCCGGCCGCCTGTGGCCCCAGCTCGGCGGCGACGAGCGCTATCTGGACGTCGTCGGCGTCAACTACTACCCCTACAACCAGTGGGTCTACAAGGGGCCGTCCCTCTCCCGGGACGACCCGCGCTACCGGCCCTTCCGCGACATCCTGGCCGACGCCTGGGAGCGCTACGGCCGGCCGATCCTGATCGCCGAGACGGGCGCCGAGGAGGATCTCCGGGCTCCCTGGCTGCGCTACGTCTCCGAAGAGGCGCGGGCGGCCCGCCGCGCGGGCGTGCCGGTCCACGGGATCTGCCTCTACCCGATTCTCGACTACCCGGGCTGGGACGACGACCGGCACTGCCGGACCGGCCTGTGGGGATTCCCTGATGCGGCGGGGGGCCGGGAGGTCTGCCTCCCGCTCGCCCAGGAGCTCGCGCGCCAGCAGGAGCTCCTGAGGCGAGAGCCGCCGCTGCCTGGATTCAATGACGTTTCCCCGGACTCTTCGAAGGTCCGGGAGGAGGAGATGGAGCATGCCGCTTTCTGACGCGGTTCCGACCGGGCAGTCCGGTGCCGCTACCAAGCCGGACCTGGTCTGCCTGTCCCACCTGCGGTGGGACTTCGTCTATCAGAGACCCCAGCACCTGATGAGCCGCTTCGCGCGCGACCGGCGGGTCTTCTTTGTCGAAGAGCCGGTCTTCGGAGACGGCCCGAAGCGCCTCGATGTGAGCGAACGGCCCGGCGGGGTCCGCGTCGCGATGCCTCACCTGCCGCACGGCCTCACCGCCTTCGAGGTGGAGGCGGCCCAGGCCGAGTTGACTTCCCTCCTGCTCGAAGAGCAGGGCGTTTCCGACTACGTCCTCTGGTACTACACGCCGATGGCCGTGCCCTTCACCGGGCACCTGGCTCCCCGGGCCGTGGTCTACGACTGCATGGACGAGCTGTCGCTCTTCAGGGGCGCCCCCAAAGAGCTTCTGGATCGCGAAGCCCGGCTCCTCGAGAGCGCGGACCTGGTTTTCACCGGCGGGCAGAGCCTCTACGAGGCCAAGCGCGATCGCCACCCGGCCGTCCACGCCTTCCCGAGCAGCATCGACGTCGAGCACTTCGCCCAGGCGAGGAACGGCATCCCCCACCCCGCCGACCAGAGGGGGCTCCCGCGCCCGCGGCTCGGCTACTTCGGGGTGATCGACGAGCGGATCGACCTCGACCTCCTTGCGGCCGTGGCCGAGGCCCGGCCCGACTGGCAGATCGTCCTGGTCGGCCCCGTCGTCAAGATCGATCCGGCCACCCTGCCGCGCCGGGACAACCTCCACTACCTCGGAATGAAGCCCTACGCCGAGCTGCCGGCCTACCTCGCCGGCTGGGACGTGGCGCTCATGCCGTTCGCGAGAAACGAGTCCACCCGGTTCATCAGCCCCACCAAGACGCCGGAATACCTGGCCGGTGGGCGGCCCGTGGTGTCGACCTCGATCCGCGACGTGGTGCGCCCCTACGGCGAGCTGGAGCTGGTCGCGATCGCCGACAAGCCCGGAGAGTTCGTGGCCGCGGTCGAGTGGGCCTTCGAGACCCTGGGTCCCGAGCGGCCCGGCCGCGCCCCCTGGCTCTCCCGCGTGGACGAGCACCTCTCCCACGGGTCGTGGACCAGAACCTGGCAGAAGATGTCCGACCTCATCGAGCAGGCGGTCGCCGCACGCGCGGCCTCCTCGCGGTGAGCCCTCTTTGAAAAAGAAAAAGAAAAAAACTCCCTGATGGGCCCGACGGTGGGTTCACCGCTCCGAGCTACTTGCTGGGATTTACTCGAAAGGAGCCGGTTAGATGTTCGACTACATGATCGTGGGCGCGGGTTTCGCCGGGAGCGTTCTCGCCGAGCGGCTGGCGCGGGGCTCCGGGAAGAAGGTTCTTCTCGTCGACCGGCGTGCTCACATCGGCGGCAACGCTTATGACTGCTACGACGATGCGGGGATCCTGATCCATAAATACGGCCCCCACATCTTCCATACCAATTCCCGGGAAGTCTTCGAGTACCTCTCGAGCTTCACCCGCTGGCGTCCCTACGAGCACCGGGTGCGGGCGAGCGTGGACGGCCAGCTCGTGCCGATCCCGATCAACCTGGACACCATCAACAAGCTTTACGGGCTGAGCTTGAACAGCATGGAGGTCGAGAAGTTCTTCGAGTCGGTCGCCGAAAAGGTGGAGACCATCCGCACCTCGGAAGACGTGGTCGTCTCCAAGGTCGGCCGCGAGCTCTACGAAAAGTTCTTCCGCGGCTACACGAGGAAGCAGTGGGGCCTGGACCCTTCGCAGCTCGACGCCATGGTCACCGCCCGCGTGCCCACGCGCACCAACCGCGACGACCGCTATTTCGGCGACACCTACCAGGCCATGCCGCTCCGCGGTTACACGCGGATGTTCGAGAACATGCTCGACCACCCGAACATCAAGATCCTCTTGAACACCGACTACCGGGAGGTCGTGGGGGACATCCCTTACCAGAAGCTGATCTATACCGGTCCCGTGGACGAGTACTTCGACTTCCGTTATGGGAAGCTCCCGTACCGGTCTCTCAAGTTCGAGCACGAAACGGTGAACGAGGAGCAGGTGCAGCCGGTGGCCGTGATCAACTACCCCAACGAGCACCTCTACACCCGGGTGACCGAGTTCAAGCACCTGACCGGCCAGGAGCACAAGAAGAGCAGCGTGGTCTACGAATATCCGATGTCCGAGGGGGACCCGTACTACCCCGTGCCGCGGCAGGAGAACGCCGAGCTCTACAAGAAATACCAGGCACTGGCCGAGGGCACGCCGGACGTCCACTTCGTGGGCCGGCTCGCCACCTACAAGTACTACAACATGGACCAGGTGGTGGCCCAGGCGCTCGCGGTCTACGCCCGCATGATCGGCCAGAAGCGCGCCGAAGCCACGCGCACCACCCTGACTGCGCCCCGCAACCGCCCGACCGCCGTCGCCGCGCCTGAAGAGGCCGTGGTTGCCGCGGGGAGGAAGGGAGCGTAGGAAATTTGTAGGGGCGCCCCTGCGTGGGCGCCCTGCTCACTCCAGCCTTTCCCCCACCCAGGGCGGCCACATAGGGCCGCCCCTACATTAAACCGCCCTGGGTGTCGGGCCTGCTGTTTTACGCCGCCACCAGGGCTTCGGTCCGCAACTGCCTCAAATATTCGACCTGCGAGGGGAGCGTTGCGACCATCCGCTGGGTCTTCTCGCGCAGGGCCTGGAAGGCGGCGAGCGCGTTGGTGTCGTCCAGGTGATCGAGGGCCGGCAGGCTTCTCTGCGGGTGGTAGTTGAGCCCGAGCAGCATCACGGAGTACGAGTAGGACTCGAAGCCGTGATAGGTCGGATTGATGTTCTTGGCGTTCGGCAGGCGGTGCTTCCAGATCTCCAACCGCTCCTTCAAATCCGGCGAGATCGCGAGATCCTTGACCGCCCGCCAGAATTCCGTGTCGGTCCGCTCGGTCGTGCAGTAGTGGAGGATGAGGAAGTCGCGGACGCCGTCGATGCCTTCCGCGATCAGACGGTTGTAGCTCCGGACCATCTCCTGGTCGATGGCGTCGCCGGGGAGATGGCTGACCAGCTCCTCGATCCCGTGCTGGATGAAGAAGATGCCCGTCGATTCGAGAGGCTCGACGAAGCCGCTCGACAGGCCGATCGCGACACAGTTCTTCACCCACGAGTTGCGGCACCGGCCGATCCGCATCTTGATGTGGTTGGCCCGCAGCGACTCCGCGGCAGGCCCGAGGTGGCGGCGGAACTCGCGCTCCGCCTCGTCCTTCGAAAGGAACGCGCTCGAATAGACGTATCCCGTCCCGGTCCGTCCATAGAGAGGGA
The DNA here is from genome assembly GCA_035462575.1 of Thermoanaerobaculia bacterium. Lineage (GTDB taxonomy): Bacteria > Acidobacteriota > Thermoanaerobaculia > Multivoradales > UBA5704 > DATARR01. The sequence goes on from DATHUD010000178.1 coordinate 20,768, forward strand.
TGTCCCAGACCCAGCCGGCGCTCAAGGCGGTGGCGGTCGTGTACGGGTTGATGCCCTCGGCCGCGATGTCCTTCGGGATCTGCATCGCGATCGCGCTGTCGCAGAGGAGCGAATCGGAGAACGGGATGAACGGCTCGCCGAGCGCCTGGTTGATCAGCAGGCCGCGGAAGCCGGTACAGTCGACGAACAGGTCGCCCCGGATGGGCCCGTGCGCCGCGGTGACGACGTGATCGATGGCGCCGTCCTCCCGGAGCTTGACCTCGTTGACCTCGTCGACGACCTGGCGGACGCCGCGCGCCATCGCGTAGCCCTTTAAGTACTCGGCGAGGAGGCTGGCGTCGAACTGGTAGGCATAGGGGTACTGCACCTTATGGTCTGAAAGGAAGCTGTTCTTGGGCTTGCCGCCGCCGCCGAAGAAGTCCTGGACCTGCTCGTCGAAGACCCGGCCGTCGTAGAACCGGGGCGAGCGCTTCGCTTCGCAGAGAGCCGGGATGCTGAAGCAGGCCTGGTCGAAAGCCTCCTCGTGCCGCTTGAGCTTGAGCCACCACTCGCCCATGTTGTAGCCGTCGACCGTCTCGTACCGCTGGAACGGGTGGTAGAAGTGGGCGCCGTCGTTGCGCCAGTTGGCGAATTTGATGGCGAGCTTGTAGGTGGCGTTGCAGCCCGGCATCCAGTCCTGCTCTTCGAGCCCGAGGAAGTCGAAGAAGAGCTTGATGGTGCTGAAGGTCGCCTCTCCGACGCCGACCGTCTTGATGGTGGCCGACTCGACGAGGGTTACATTGACGCTGGGAGCTGCCTTCTTGAGATAGGAAGCGGTCATCCAACCCGCCGAGCCACCGCCCACGATAACGACACTCTTGGCCATGTCAAAGCCCTCCCCCAAAGACAAAAAGGAATAGATGAGAGGAAGGCCCGCCCGGGAGGACCGGCTTCCTCCCTCACCGAAGTGGTGAGATTCAGTCTCTGAGTGCTTGAGGCCCGCCAAAGCGGGACAAGCTCAAGATTTCGCCACCGGCTCGCTCACGCCGACTCCGGCAGGCTCTTCGGTCGCCTCGAGCTCGGGGAGGGGGACGGCGACCACCGTGGGGGCCGCCTTGCGCCCCTGGGCGAGGCGGGCGGCGCGGCGGTTGGCGAGGGCGGTCTTGATCCGGACCTGGAGGGAGACGGCCCCGAGCACGAGGTCCAGCCCCAGCCAGCGGGCGATCCGCTCCTGGCGGCGGTGGCGCTCCACGCACTCGGCGTAGGGAAGGGTGCTGTGGGAGACCATGGTGTAGAGCGGCACGGAGTGCTGGCGGAAGAGGCGGTTCAGGAAGATCGAGGTGGTCTTCCGGGCGGTCACGAGGGGCCGCCGCACGGTGTCGCGCAGCTCGTCGAAATTGTCGATCGAGAGCTGGGCGAGGATGTCCGTGTTGGGCTTCCGGAGCGCCTGGAACTCGCGGAACAGGGCGGTCCAGTTGCTCTCGCCGTAGCGGTCGAGCAGGCGGTTCAACGTGGAGGCGTCCTCGAAGGCGGCGTTCATGCCCTGGCCGTAGAAGGGGACGACCGAGTGGGCGGCGTCGCCGATCAGGAGAACTTTGTCTTTGTAGTGCCAGAGCGAGGTGCGGACGGTGATGAACTCGGAGATGGGGCGGGTCTTGAACTCCTCGACGGCGTTCGGCATGTAGGGCAGGACGTCTCCGAAGTGGGTCTCGAAGAGGTCCAGGATGTCGCGGTCGGTCTTCATGGCGTCGAAGCTGTGCCGGCCTTCGAAGGGGAGCACGCAGACGCCGCAGAGGGAGCCGTCGAAGTTGGGCAGGGCGAAGAGCAGGTGGTCGCCGCACGGCCAGATGTGGAGGGCGTGGTGGTCCATGGGGGGCAGGCCGGGGGCGTCGGCGCGGATGGTGATCTCCTTGTAGCCCCAGGGGAGGTAGTCCTGCCGGTAGTCGGCCCGCTCGCGGCGCTGCAGGAGCTGGCGGACGATCGAGTAGGCGCCGTCCGCGCCCACGACCAGGTCGGAGGTGAAGCGGGTCTCCTCGCCGGTCCGGGTGTTGTGGAACATGGCGGTCGCGGTCTCCTTGTCGAGGCCCACGCAGCGCTGGTTGAAGTGGAAGTGGGCGTTCGGCTCCTTCTCGACGGCGTTCAGGAGAACGGCGTTCAGGTCGTTGCGCGAGAAGGAGTGGATGACCTCCTGGTCGTTCTTGCCGTAGGGCTGGTAGACGACCGTGCCCTTGCCCGAGTGGACGGCGCGGCCGCGCAGGGGGACGGTGATGGTCGACTGGACCTCCTCTTCGAGGCCGAGCTCGCGCAGGGCGGCCAGGCCCCTTTCGGCGAGGGTGAGCTTGATCGACCGGCCGACCTCGACGGGCTCACGGCGCAGGTCGCCGCGCAGCTCGAAGAGGTGGACCTCGTAGCCGCGGCGGGCGAGGTAGATGCCGAGGATCGAGCCGCCGAGGCCGGCTCCGACGATGGTGATTTTGGGGACTGCCATGGTCGTGCTCCGAGTAAGTCGAGTCTCCGGGCTTCAGGCGTTCTGAAGCTCACGTTCTTGCCGATGTGACCGCGAGACCGGGAGGGGCGGCGGATCGCTCGGCCAGCTCTTTGAGCAAGGCGAGCCTCTCGAGCCCCGCGAGGGCCGTTTCCACGTCGATGCCGAAATCGATCAGACAGGCCACCTCGTCGACGCCGATCTCCTCCAGGTGCCGCACCATCTCTATACAGGTGCCGGGTGTTCCGAAAAGCGCGCTGTCGCGGACGTAGCGCTCGACCGCGTAGGCGAGCACCTGCTCCTTGTCCTCCTCGGTGATCGTCCGGATCTCCCCGGGGCGCTGGCGGCTTCGGGCGAGGTTTTCGAGGAGCCCGCCGAAGGAGCGGAGGTAGTGGGTGAAGGGGGCCCGCACCGTTTCGAGCACGGCGTCCGGGTCGTCGCCCACGAAGGTGTGGAGCATCAGTGTCACGCGGCCGGTCCCGGGGTCGTGGCCGGCGGCGGCCCGGGCTTCGCGGTACTGCCGGATCTTGGCGGCCACCCCTTCGAGGCTCTGCCCGAGAAGGTTCACGAGGAGGTTGGCGCCGATCTCTCCGGCCCGGAGCACGGTGTTCGAGGTGGCGGCCGCGGTGATCCAGACCGGAAGCTCGGGCTGGACGGGCCGGGGGTAGAGCCGGACCCGGACCTCCTGCCCCACGCCGCCCGGCGCGGCCACGGCCTCGCCCCGCCAGAGGCGGCGGATGGTGTCGATCCCCTGGAACATGACCTCCCGGCGGTCTTCGTAGTGGCCGGGGAAGAACACGAAGTCGTCGGCGTGCCAGCCCGAGGCGAAGGCGATGCCGGCACGGCCCCGGGAGTAGTTGTCGACCAGGGCCCAGTCCTCGGCCACCCGGACCGGGTGGTGGAGGGGGAGGACGCCGCTCCCGGCGCGCAGGTGGACGCGTTCGGTGACCATCGCGAGCGCGGCGCCGGCCACCGCGGGATTGGGGAAGAGGCCGCCGAAGGGGTGGAAGTGGCGCTCGGGGGTCCAGACGGCCTCGAAGCCGTGCCGGTCGGCGAATTTCGCTCCTTCGAACAGCAGCCGCCAGCGGTCGCCCCGCCCGCTCTCCTCGCTCGCGAAGTAGAAGAGGCTGAAGGAGATCGGCCGCCGCCTGGCGGGTTGCGGCCGGGCCGGCGGCGCCTCCGGCTCCGGCGCCGGCGCGGCCTCCTCCATCTCCTGGCCGAGAAGCTCCCGGGCGTCCTCGTCCGACATTTCGTCGAGCTCGGCCAGCAGGCGGGCCATTTCGTCGTCCTCGACCCGGTTCCCCTGGGCTTCGAGGATGGCGCGCGCCATCCCCGCGATCGTGGGGTTGGCGAACAGGCGCTCCAGGGGCAGCTCGACGTCGAACGCCTGGCGGACGCGGGAGATCAGGAGGATCGCCTTCAGCGAGTTGCCGCCGTGGGCGAAGAAATGGTCTTCGACTCCGACCTTCTCGACCTCCAGCACCTCGGCGAAGATCGAGGCGAGCGTCTCCTCGGCGGGCATGCGGGGGGCCACGTAGGAGGGCTCGCGCCGCTCCTCGGGCGGCAGGGCGCCGGGCGCGGGCAGGGCCCGGCGGTCCACCTTGCCGTTTCCCGTGAGCGGCAGCCCGGGGAGGAAGACGAAGACCGAAGGCACCATGTAGGCGGGGAGCTTTTCGCGCAGGAACCCCTGGAGGGCGGGGGCGTCGACCGTCTCGCCGGGAGCGGGCACCACCCAGGCTGCGAGGCTCCGGTCCCCGCGCTCGCCCGGGGCGTCGACCACCGCGGCGCGCACGGCCGGGTGCTGCGCCAGGGCCGCCTCGATCTCGCCGAGCTCGATCCGATAGCCCTGGACTTTCACCTGGAAGTCCTCGCGCCCGAGGAATTCGAGGGTGCCGTCCGGGAGGAACCGCCCGAGGTCGCCGGTCCTGTAGAGGCGCTCGCCGGTCCGGGGGTGGACGAGAAAGCCGGCCGCCGTTTTTTCCGGGTCGCGCCAGTAGCCCCGGGCGAGGCCGGTCCCGCCGATGTGGAGCTGCCCGGGAACCCAGTCCGGGCGGGGAGCGAGCGCCTCGTCCAGCACGTGGAAGGTCTGGTTCGCCATCGGCCGGCCGTAGGGGATGCTCTTCCAGTCCGGATCGACCCGGTCGATGGGGAAGAGGATCGACCAGATGGACGCCTCGGTGGCACCGCCCAGGCTGATTATTTCGATGGCGGGCGCAAGCGCCCGGAGCCGCCCCGGCAGATCGACGGGAATCCAGTCGCCGGAGAGGAGGGCGAGCCGCAGCGACGGCGGCATCGGCTCGGAGCGCCCTTCGAGGTCGTGGACGAGCATCTCCATCAACGCGGGGACCGTGTTCCAGAGGGTCACCCCGTGCACGCGCAGGTAGCCCGCCCAGCGCGCCGGCTCGCGGAGAGCCGCGGGCTCCGGAAAGACGATCGCGCCGCCGGCCGCCAGGAGGCCGAAGAGGTCGTAGACCGAGAGGTCGAAGCTGAGGGCGGACAGGGCGAGGACGCGGTCGTCCGGCCCCACGCGGAAGCGTCCGTTCACGTCCGCCACGGTGTTCAGGGCGGCGCGGTGGTCGATCATCACGCCCTTGGGGAGGCCCGTCGAGCCGGAGGTGAAGATCACGTAGGCCAGGTCGTCCGGGGTCTGGACGGCTTCGAGCGGCGCCTCCGGGAGGGGCGCGTCGTCGTCCGCCACGGGGAGGACCCGGACCTCGGCCGGCCACGCGAGGGCGTCCACGAACCGGGGTTGGGTCAGGGCGAGCCCGACCTCCCCGTGCTCCAGCAGATAGCGGAGGCGCTCCGGGGGGAGCGCGGGATCGACCGGCAGGTAGGCCGCGCCCGAGAGGAGGACGCCCAGCACGGCGACCACCTGCTCCCAGCCCTTTTCCATCACCACCGCGACCAGGGTGTTGGGCCGGGCGTCCTCTTCGCGCAGGCTCCGCCCCAGGCGGTCGGCCCGCGCGAGAAGCTCGCCGTAGGTGAGGGTCCGGCCCGGGGCGATCACGGCGGCGCGCTCCGGGTGCCGGGCCGCCTGGGCGAGAAACGGCTCGTGGAGGAGGCCCCGGGGAACCGGCGCGGCCGTGGCGTTGACCTCCTCGCGCCGGGCGAGCTGGGCGGCCGGGATCGATGCCGTGACCGGTCCCGTCCAGACGTCCGGGTCGGCCAGCCGCTCGAGGAGCTCCCGGTAGGCGGCGAACAGGCCGTCCAGCATCCCGGCGGGGAAGAGGGCCTGGACGGCGTCCCAGTTGAAGACGAGGGCGCCGCCCCGCTCGCTCACCTGGTGGTCCAGGAGCACCTGCGGGGTCTGGGAGATGGCATAGACCGGCTCCACGGGCAGCGCCGGGGCGGGGGGGCCCTCGCGCGCGGCTTCGAGGCCGAGCGTGCTGGTGAAGACGACCGGCGAGGCCGGCCGGGCGAGCGCGCCCTGCGAGCGCGCCGTCTCGCGCAGCACCTCGACGCCGCTCACGTGGCGGTGGTCGAGATCGCTCCAGAGCTGCCGTTGGACCGCCTGCGCCCGCCGCTCGAAGCTCTCCCCGGGCGAGCGCTCGACCTCCAGGAGGATCGTGGAGGTGAAGTCCCCCACGAGCTTCTCGACGTCCGGGTGGAGGGGGAGCCGGTTGAACAGGGTGAGCACGATCGTGAAGCGGGACGTCTTGCTCCAGGTCCCCAGCACCTCGGAGAAGGCGGCGAGCAGCAGGCCCGACGGGGTGACGCCGGAGCAGAGGGCCCGCTCTTTGAGGCGCGACCACGCTGGAGGTTCGAGCCGCGCGCTGCGGCGGACGAAGGTCTGCTCGCGGAGCGCTCCGAGACTCTGGGCGAGCGGGAGCTCCGGGCCCGGCGGGAGGGTTTCCAGGCGCCTCTGCCAGTACTCCCGGGAGCGGCGGAAGGTCTCGGTGTCGCGCCGGGCGATCCCGGCGAGCACGTAGTCGCGGAAGGACAGCTCCAGCGGATCGCCGAGCGGGGCGTCCGGCTCCGCGTAGGCTTTGAGCAGCTCCCGGGTGAGGAGGCCGAAGCTCCAGGCGTCGGCGATCAGGTAATCGAAGCTGAAAAAGAGGCGGACGCGGCCCCCCGGCAGAAGGCCGGCGCGGATCTCGAAGAGCGGCCAGCGGTCGATCGCGAGGCTCTGGTGCGACATCCGCTCGCGGCGCTCGGCGAGCCGCGCGGAGACCGCCTCGGGCGACTCCCGCCGGAGATCCTCCACCTCGATCCGGTAGGGCGGCACCTCGGGCAGGACCTTCTGCCGCCCGTCGGGGAGGAAGACGGCGCGCAACATGTCGTGCCGGTCGATCAGCCGCTGCCAGGCCCGCTCCAGCCGCGCGAGGTCGAGCCCCTCGCCTTCGAGCTCGACGTAGCGGTGCGAGGTCACGTGGCCGAGCTCCAGCTCGCCCGTGCGCCCCACCCAATAAGCCTGCTGGATGTCGGTCAACGGGAACGGCAGGTGGCGGTCCGCCGGGACGGGCCGCAGGGGCTCGAAGGAAGCCGCGCCGCCGCTCTCCCGGCTTTCGAGGAGGACGGCCAGATCGGCGACCGTGGGCGCCTCGAAGAGCGAGCGCAGGCCGATCTCCCGGCCGAGCGCCTCCTCGATGCGGAAGACGAGCCGGGTCGCCAGAAGCGAGTGGCCGCCCAGCGCGAAGAAGTCGTCGTGCACCCCCACCGTCTCGCGGCCGAGCACCTCGCGCCAGAGGGCGGCCAGCGCCTCTTCGAGCGGTGTCCGCGGCGCGACGGCCGTGGTCTCCGGGGATTCGGCCGGCTCGGGCAGAGCGCGGCGGTCCACCTTGCCGTTGGGGGTGAGCGGCAGGCGTTCCAGGATCACGAAGGCGGACGGCACCATGGGCTGGGGGAGCCTCTCGCGGATGCCTTCCCGCAGCGCGGCGGCGGTGACCTCGCGGCCGGGGACCACGTAGGCGACCAGCCGCTCCTCTCGGGCCACGACGACCGCTTCGCGAACGCCGGGCAACGAGGCGAGGACCGCCTCGATCTCCCCGGGCTCGATCCGGTAGCCCCGGATCTTCACCTGGAGGTCGGCGCGGCCGTGGAAGTCCACCTCGCCGTTCGGGAGATAGCGGCCGAGGTCGCCCGTCCCGTAGAGGTCCGCGACGAACCGCTCCCGCGTCAGCTCCGGGTCGTTCAGATAGCCGGCGGCGAGATACGGCGTGCGGATCGCGATCTCGCCCAGCTCGCCCACGCCGGCCAGCTCTCCTGCCGGATTGCGCACGAGGAGCTGGACCCCGTCGATCCCCCGGCCGAGCGGGATTCTCTCCCGCTCGGGCTCCTGGACGACGTGATACCCCATGCCCTGGGGCGTTTCGGTCGCGCCGTAGTAGGAGACGACGGTACACCCGGGAGCCAGGCGCCGCAGCCGCTCGAGGCTCCGCCGGGTCAGCACGTCGCCGCCGAAGAAGGCGTAGCGGAGCGCCGGAAGCTCCTCGCCGCGCGTCTCCGTGAGGATCTCGCTCATCGCGGGCGTCAGGTGGGCAACCGTGATTTCTTCCCCGCGCATCCAGCGGGCGAGGCGGCCCGCCGCCAAAGCTTCGGGGTCGGGGATGCAGAGGGTGGCTCCGGCCGTGAGCGGCGTCAGGAGATCGCGCAGCAGCGGATCGTGGGCGAGCCCCGAGAGCAGGCTGAACCGGTCGGATTCGCCGAGGCCGAACCGCTCGCGGTGCCACGCCAGGAAGTGCGAGAGCGGGCGGTGCGGGCCCGCGACCGCCTTGGGCGTGCCGGTCGAGCCCGAGGTGAAGGCCACGTAGGCGAGGTCGTCCGGCCCGGTGACGACGTCGGGAGCGGGCAGATCCGGCAGGGCTGCCGGCAGATCGAGCCGCGGGCAGCCTTCCAGAGATTCCGGCAAGGAGCCGGCCGCCTCCATCCGCAGCAGGGCTTTCGGTGCGGCAATCCGGAAGATCTCGGCGAGCCGCGCGGCCGGGTAGGCGGAGTCGAGGATCGTGAAGGCCGCGCCCGCCCGGAGCGTGCCGAGCACGGCCAGGGCGAGCGGAGCGCTCCGATGGGCGTAGATCGCGACCCGGTCTCCTTTCCGGACACCCTGCGCCGCGAGCCAGCCGGCGAGCCGGCGGCTCTCTACATCCAGCTCCCCGTAGGTCCAGGCTCCGGAGACCGCCGTCCGCTCCGGATGCCGTCGCGCCCGCTCGGCAAACATTTCGTGCGCGGCGTCTTCCCAGACCGGCGGCAGCGGGGCTTTGGGATCGGGCAGCAGACCCCGGGCGCGCTCCGTCACGAGCGACAGGCTCCCCACGGGGGCTTCGGGACGCGCGAGCGCCTGCTCCAGGAAAAGCTCGTACTGCGCGAGCAGCTCCTCCATGCGCGCCGCATCGAACAGGTCGGCGTTGTAGACCAGCTCGATCCGGAGCGTCTCCCCGGCTTCGGCCACGTAGAAGGTCATGTCGAACTTCGACGGGAGGGCCGGGAGGGCGACCGCCTCCAGGGTGAGCCCCGGCAGGCGCAGCTCGGCCGGCGGCAGGTTGAGCAGATTGAACATCACCTGGAAAAGCGGCGTGCGGGAGAGGTCGCGCTGCTGTGGCAGCTCGGCGAGCAACGCTTCGAAGGGCACGTCCTGGTGCGAGAACGCGCCGAGCGTGACCTCGCGCACGCGGGCCACCAGCTCCGCGAAGCCCGGGGAGCCGGAGAGGTCCGTGCGGAGGACGAGGGTGTTCAGGAAGATCCCGATCAGCCGCTCCGTCTCGACCGTCCGCCGGCCCGCGACGGGCGTCCCCACCAGGACGTCCTCCTGGCCGCTCTGGCGACCGAGGAGCGCCTTGGCTGCCGCGAGGAGAACCATGAAGAGGGTGGCCCCCCGCTCCCGGGCAAAGGCGCGCAGCCTTCCGGTCGCCGTGGAAGTGAGGACAAGCTCGCGATGCCCGCCGCGGAAGGTCTGGACGGCCGGGCGCGGCCGGTCGGCCGGCAGCTCCAGGGGGGCGATCTCGCCTTCCAGCCGTTCGCGCCACCAGGCGAGGTCCGCCTCGCGGGTCTCCTCGACCGCCTCGCGCTGCCAGACCGCGAAGTCGGCGTACTGGACCGGCAGCTCCGGCAGGGGGGACGGCCGGCCCTGGGAGAAGGCGTCGTAGAGCGCGGCGATCTCGCGGACGAAGACCCCGACCGACCAGCCGTCGCAGACGACGTGGTGGAAGACGGCGAGGAAGCGGTGGCGGTCCGGCCCGAGCCGCAGCAGGAGCGCGTCGATCAGGGGACCGCGCGCGAGGTCGAAGCTCCGGCGGGCGTGCTCCGCGGCGATCCGCCCGGCCTCCTCCTCGGGGACGTCGATCACGGGCAGGGGGATCTCGAGCGCCGGAAGGATCTTCTGGCGGGGCGCGCCGTCGACCGTGGGGAAGATTGTCCGCAGCGATTCATGCCGGCGCACCACCTCGGCCAGGGAAGCAGCGAGAGCGTCCCCGCGGAGAGCCCCGCGGATCTCGACCACGCCGGGCATGTTGTAGGTGGGAGCGCCCGGCTCCAGCCGGTCCAGCACCCAGAGCCGCTCCTGCGAAAACGAGAGGGGGAGGGTCGCGCCCGGCGGGTGCGGGAGCCGAGGGATGGCGAGGCCCGGGCCTCCGCCCCCCACCTCCGCGGCCAGGGCCTCGACGGTCGTGGCCTCGAACAGCTTGCGCAGCGGCAGGCTCACACCGAAGGCCGCGCGGACCCGGGCGGCGACACGGGTGGCGAGCAGCGAGTGGCCACCCAGGGCGAAGAAGTCGTCGCGGGCCCCCACCCTCGCGATCCCGAGGACCTCTTCGAAGATCCCGGCGAGAAGCTCCTCGGCCGGCGTGCGCGGCGCGACGAAGCCGTCCTCCGCGGACACGGCCGGCTCCAGGAGGGCCAGGGCCTTGCGGTCGATCTTGCCGTTGGGCGTCCGGGGCAGCTCCGGGAGGCTCACCCAGTCGAGGGGCACCATGGCCTCGGGGAGCGTCTCGCGGAGAAACGCGCGCAGAGCGGCGGGTTCGGCCACCCCGGCGACATAGGCCGCGAGGCGCGCGCCCTCCCGGACGAGGACGACCGCCTGGTCCACGCCGGGATGCCGGGCGAGGGTGGCCTCGATCTCCCCCAGCTCGATCCGCACGCCGCGGATCTTGACCAGGTGGTCGATGCGGCCGAGAAATTCGAGCCCGTCCGGCCGCCACCGCCCGAGGTCGCCTGTACGGTACAGCCTTGCTCCAGGGATGTCCGCAAACGGATCGGGGCCGCAGCGCTCCGCGGTCTCCGCCGGCCGCTCGAAGTAGCCCCGGCCCACCGGCACGCCGCCGATGCAGATCTCGCCGGGCACTCCCAGGGGAGAGAGCCCGAGGTTGCGGTCGAGCACGAGGAGGCGGGTGTTGTGGATCGCAGAACCGAGCCGGAGGGGCTGCTCCGGCTTCAAGCGACGAGCTGTCACATCGATCGTCGCTTCGGTGGGACCGTAGAGATCGACCAGCTCGGCATCCATCGCGCGGAAGAAGCGGTCTCGGACGTCAGCCGTCAGCGCTTCTCCGCCCAGGAAGACGCGGCGCAGGCCGCGGCAATCTCCCAGCCCTTCGTCGAGGAGATCCCCCAGCATGGAGGGGACCGACTGGAGGATCGTGATCCTCTGTGCATGGGCGGCGCGGACGAGCGCCGCGGGATCCCGGTGCTCTCCCGGTCGGGCCATCACCACGGTGCCCCCGACCATCAGGGGCGACCAGAATTCCCAGATCGAGGCGTCGAATCCGAAGGGGGCCCTCTGGAGCAACCGGTCGCTGGGCCTGAAGGGAAACGCTTCCTGCAGCCAGAGGAGGTTGTTGACGAGGGAGCGATGCTCGATCATCACCCCCTTGGGCCTTCCCGTCGAGCCGGAGGTGAAGAGGAGATAGGCCAGGGCGTTGTCCGGAACCGGGAGGTGCAGGGGCTCCCCGCTCCCCGAGGAGGAGAGCTCCGCGATCCGTTCCCGGTCGAGGACCACCGTGGGCCGGGCGTCCTCGATCATCGCCGCCACGCGCTCGGCCGGGTAGTCCGGATCGAGGGGGAGGTAGGCGCCGCCGGCTTTGAGCACGCCGAGAAGGCCGACGACCATCTCGGCCGAGCGCTCGACGGAGAGACCCACCCGGGCGTCGGGGCCCACCCCCATCGCCGCCAAGTGACGAGCGAGGCGGTTGGACCGCTCCTCGAGATCCTGGTAGGTGAGCGTGACCTCGTCTGCGACGACCGCCGGAGCCTTGGGAGTGCGGGTCACCTGGGCCTCCACCAGCTCGTGGACCAGGAGTCCCTCCGGCCGGGGGACCCGAGTCCCTTCGGCGATGAGCTGCCGGCGCTGCGCCGCAGAGAGGATCGCGAGCTCCCCGATCCGCCGCTCCGGCACTTCGAGGACCGCCGCGATCAGCGCTTCGTGATGCGAGAGCAACCGCTCGGCGGTCGCCTCCTCGAAGAGGTCGGCGCTCCATTCGAGCATGCCCAGGAAGCGCCCGTCCTCTTCGCTCCAGAGGAGGCTCAGGTCGAGCTTGGCCACCCCGGACTCGACCGGGAGCGGCGTGAGCCGGACACCGCCCATCCGCATCTCCGGCCAGGGCTGGTTCTGGAGGGCGCAGAGGACCTGGAAGAGCGGGTTCCGGTCCGTGGACCGCTCGACCTCCAGGTGCTCGACCAGCTTCTCGAAGGGGAGCTCGTCGTGGGCATAGGCGGCGAGCGTCGTCTCCCGGACGCGCCCCAGGAGCTCGCGGAAGCCGGGATCGCCCGAGAGGTCGGTGCGCAGCACCAGCGTGTTGACGAAGAACCCGACCAGCCCCTCGACCTCGCTCCGGCCGCGGTTGGCGACCGGAGAGCCGGCCGCGAGGTCGGTCTGGCCGGAATAGCGAGAGAGCAGAGTCTGACAGAGCGCGAGAAGCACCATGAACGGCGTGGCCCCGTGGGCCCGGCCGAGCTCGCGCAAGCGCTCGGAAGCTCCGGACGAGAGGGCCTGCCGCAGATGCCCGCCACGGTGGCTCGGGACGGGCGGGCGTGGCCGGTCGGTGGGGAGCTCCAGGGGTTCCAGCCCGGTGAGCCGGCCGCGCCACCAGGCGAGCTCCGCGTCGAGCTTCTCGCCGCTCAGGCGCTCGCGCTGCCAGAGCGCGAAGTCCGCGTACTGGATCGGCGGCTCGGGCAGCGGCGACGGCCGGTCCTCCCGGAACGCCTCGTAGAGGGCCGTCATCTCCCGGATCAGCACGGTCATGGACCAGCCGTCCGAGACGATGTGGTGCATCGTCACGAGGAGAACGTGGTCCTCCGCGGACAGGCGCAGGAGCGCCAGGCGGAGCAGCGGGCCGCGGACGAGGTCGAACGGCCGCCGCGCCTCCTCGGCCGCGAGGCGCTCCCCCTCGGCGGGATCCGGGACGTCGGCGAGAGGCAGGGCGACCCGGTCCGGAGGCGGAGCGACGGCCTGGAGAGGGCGGCCGTCCTCGGCCACGAACGTGGTGCGCAGCGACTCGTGCCGGCGGACGAGCTCCGTCCAGGTGCGCGAGAGCGCCCTGACGTCGAGAGGGCCCGTGAGGCGGAGGGCGGCCGGGACGTTGTAGGGGGACGTGCCCTCCCCGAGCTGGTCCAGGAACCAGAGCCGTTCCTGGGAGAAGGAGAGCGGCAGGGGGCCCGCGCTCGCGGCCCGGGGGCGGATCGGCTCGTCGCCGGCCGCCCGGTCCTTCTCCTTGAGCTTCGCGGCGAGCGCGCGGAGCCGGTCGGCGGAGAGCGCGGCGACCCGCTTCGAAGCTTCGGTCATGTCGTCTCCAGCACTTCGGCCCCGGCCTGCAGCGCGATCTCCCCGGCGACGGTCTCCGCAAGCTCACCGAGCGCCGGCGCGTCGAACACGGCCCGCACGGGGAGCCGGACGCCGAGGATGTCGTACACCCGCGAGGTGAGGCGGACGGCGAGCAGCGAGTGCCCTCCCAGCTCGAAGAAGTCGTCTTCGGCGCCGACCCGCTCGACGCTCAGAACCTCGGTCCAGATCTCCGCCAGGATCTCCTCGACAGCGTTTCGCGGCGCCACGTACTCCCGCGCCACGGCCGCCGTGTCGGGGGCCGGCAGGGCGCGCCGGTCCGCCTTGCCGCTGGGTGTCAGGGGGATCCGGTCCAGCAGGACGAACGCCGCCGGCACCAGGGGCTCCGGCAGGATCTCGCGCAGGAAGATCCGCAGCTCCGAGGAGGCAGGGCCCGGCTTCTCCTCCGGGACGACATAGGCCACGAGGCGCCGGGCGCCGGAGCCGTCCTCGCCCGCCACGACCACCGCCTCGCGCACCTGGGGGTGCCGCGCGAGCGCCGCCTCGACCTCGCCCGGCTCGACGCGGAAGCCGCGGATCTTGACCTGCTGGTCCATCCGCCCCAGGAACTCGATCTCCCCGCCCGGCCGGCGGCGAGCCCGGTCGCCGGTCCGGTAGAGGCGCTCCCCCGGCCCGTCGAGAGGGTCGGGCACGAAGCGCTCCGCGGTCAGATCGGGCCGGCCCAGGTAGCCGCGAGCGAGGCCGTCGCCGCCCGCGAAAAGCTCCCCCGGAACCCCGTCCGGCACCGGCCGGAAAGAGGCGTCGAGCACATGGACGCGGGTGTTGGCGATCGGGCGGCCGATCGGCACGGAAGCGCCGGGCGCGATCGGGGCACGCACCGTGTGGCAGCAGGTGAAGGTCGTGTTCTCCGTGGGGCCGTAGCCGTTGATCAGGGCACACCCGGGCAGCTCGGCGAGGACCCGGTTGACCGCCGCGGGGGAGAGCACGTCGCCGCCGGCGAGGAGCTGGGAGAGGCCGCGGAGGCTCCCGATCCGGCTCTCCACGACCTGGTGGAAGAGCCCGGCGGTGAGCCACAGGGTGGTGACCTCGTGCCGGGTGAGGGTTTCTTCCAGCTCCGCGAGCGACGGGGTCCGCGAGGGGAAAAGGGCGAGCCGGCCGCCGGAGAGGAGAGGTCCCCAGATCTCCAGGGTCGAGGCGTCGAAGGCGGCGGGTGCGAGCTGGAGGAAGACCTGCTCCGGGCCGAAATCGGCGTAGTCGGCGCCGCGCACCAGGCGCACCACGGCGCGGTGGGGAACGCCGACCGCCTTGGGCCTCCCCGTCGAGCCGGAGGTGAAGAGCCCGTAGGCCAGGGCGTCCGCGGGCACGGGGATGGGCGGAGCGTCCTCCCTCGCCGCGGCAGTTTCGAGCGTCTCTTCCGTCACCCCGAGGGACACGCCGGCCTCCTCGATCAGGAACGCCCGGCGGGCCGCGGGGTCGGCGGGATCGAGGGGCACGTAGGCGCCCCCCGCCTTGAGAATGCCGAGGAACGCGACCACCAGGCCGGCCGAGCGGTTGAGGGCGACTCCCACGGGAGCTTCGGGCGAAATCCCCACGGAGAGGAGGTGCCACGCGAGCCCGTTGGCGCGCCGGTCGAGCTCGCCGTAGGTCATCTCCCCGTCGTCCCAAACGAGCGCCACCCGCTCCGGATGGAGCGCGGCCTGCTCCTCGAACAGCCGGTGGACCGGCATCTCCCGCGGGTACTCGCTCCGGGTGGAGACCGCATGGCCCAGGATCTCCAGGGCCTCGGCGTCCGAGAGGAGCGGCAGGTCCGAGAGGCGGGTGCCGGGGTGGGCTGCGGCGCCCGCGAGGAGCGCCTCGAAATGACCGGCGAGCCGGGCCACCGTCGCCTTGTCGAACAGGTCGGCCGCGGACTCGATGAGGCCGGAAAGCTCCCCGCCCGACTCGCGGAGGAGGAGTGTCAAGTCGAACTTGGCCGTGCCGCTCTCGACGCCCAGTGGCACCAGCTCGAGCCCGGGGAGCATCAGGGCCGCGGCCGGCGCGTTCTGCAGGGCGAAGACCACCTGGACGAGCGGCGAGCGGCCGGGGCTCCGCTCGGGCGAGAGCTCCTGGACGAGCTTTTCGAAGGGGAGGTCCTGGTGCTCGAAGGCGCCGAGCGCCGTCTCGCGCGTGCGGCCGAGAAGGGTCTCGAAGGTCGGATCGCCGGCCAGCTCGCCCCGGAGCACGAGGGTGTTCGCAAAGAACCCGATCAGCCCTTCGAGCTCGGGCCGGCTCCGGTTGGCCACGGGGGAGCCGACTAAAAGGTCGATCTCTCCGGTGTAGCGGGAGAGCAGCGCGTCGAAGCCGGCCTTCACCGTCATGAACAGGGTCGCCCCCCGGCGTCGGGAGAGCTCGCGGAGAGTCTTGGAGAGGTCCGTGCCCAGCCCGACCGGCAGGTGCCGGCCGCGATGGCTCGGCAGCACGGGCCGCGGCCGGTCGGCCGGAAGCTCCAGCACGCGCGGGGCGCCGGCCAGGCGCTCTGTCCACCAGGCAAGCTCGGCCTTCAGGGCGTCGCCCTGGAGCCAGATCCGCTGCCAGACGGCGAAGTCCGCGTACTGGAGCGGCAACTCGGGGAGCGGCGGCGGCCCGCCCGCTGAGAGGGCCTCGTAGAGCACCGCCAGCTCGTGGACGAGCACGCCCGTCGACCAGCCGTCCGAGATGATGTGATGGACAGTGACGAGGGCGGTGTGCTCGCGAGGGCCCAGCCGCAGCAGGACGGCGCGGAAGAGCGGCCCTGCCGCGAGGTCGAAAGGCCGCCGTGCCTCCTCGTCCGCGAGTCGCGGCGCCTCCTCCGGCAGGCCCGACAGGTCGATCACCGGGAGGTCCACCGGGGAGGGCGGCGCGATCCACTGGCACGGAACGCCGTTCATGGCCCGGAACGTGGTGCGCAGCGCCTCGTGGCGGCGCACGGTCTCGGAGAGGGCGGCCCTCAAGATCTCCGGCCGGAGGTCCCCGCGGAGCGACACCGCGGCCGGGATGTTGTAGGCCGGGCTCCCGGGCTCCATCTGGGCGAGGAACCAGAGCCTCTCCTGGGCAAAGGAGAGAGGAGGCGCCTCCTCGCGGGGGACGGGGTGGAGCGGCGGCGCCGCGGGTATCCGTTCGCCGCGCAGCAGCTCGATCCGGGAGGCCAGCTCGGCCACGGTCGGCGCCTCGAACAGAGCGCGCAGCGGCAGGTCCACGGCGAACGCCGCCGCGAGCCGCGAGACCGCCCGGGTCGCGAGAAGCGAGTGGCCGCCCAGCTCGAAGAAGTGGCCGTCCGCCCCCAGCCGGTCGAGCCCGAGGACGTCCGCGAAGACCCCCGCCACCAGCTCCTCGGTGTGAGTGGAGAGAGCGGTCGAGCCCACGGACGCCGCTCCCGGGGCCGGCAGGGCGCCGCGGTCGATCTTGCCGTTCTCCGTGAGCGGCAGGCGCGGGAGAAGGACGAACGCCGCCGGCACCAGGAAGGCCGGGAGCCGGTCCGCGAGGAACGTGCGGAGGGACTCCGGGTCTACCCGGTCCTCTGCCTTCGGGACGGCGTAAGCCACGAGGCGCGGTCCGCCCCCGTCCTCCCGCACGACGACCACCGCGTGGTCGACGCCGGGATGGGAGACGAGCGCCTTCTCGATCTCGCCCGGCTCGATGCGGACCCCGCGGACCTTGACCTGATGGTCGATCCGGCCGAGGTATTCGAGGGTGGCGTCCGGCAGGAGGCGGGCCAGGTCCCCCGTGCGGTAGAGCCGGGCGCCCGGCTCCTGGCCGAAGGGATCGGGCACGAAGCGCTCGGCCGTGAGGCCCGGCCGGTTCAGGTAGCCGCGGGCGAGCCCCACGCCGCCGATCCGGATCTCTCCCGGAACCCCGGCCGGCACCGGCTGCCCCGTGGGGTCGGTCCGGTAGAGGCGGACGTTCGCAAGCGGCCGGCCGAGAGCCGCGGGGGCCGCCGCGGCGGCGAAGTCCAGGGCCGTCGCGTCGACCGTGCACTCCGTGGGACCGTAGACGTTGACGAACCGGGTCCACGAGCGGGACCGGGCCAGCTCCCAGACCTCGCGGGGCACGGCCTCACCCCCCACCAGCACGAGAGCCGGAGCGGCCTCCGGAGCGGCGGCGAGGCCCGCTTCGAGGAGGGGCCCGAGCTGGGACGGAGTGCAGTCGAGGACGTCCAGCCGGTGGCGCCGGACGAGATCCACCAGTGCCGCGGGGTCGAGGCGCGCTTCGTCCGGAACGACGCAGAGAGTATGCCCGGCGAGGATCTGCACGATCTGCTTGACCGAGCCATCAAAGGCGAAGGGCGCGACGATCCCGACGCGCAGGGGGCCGGCGGTGCGGTAGACGTCTTCGCGCAGGGCGTGGAGGAGGTTCAGCGCCGACCGGTGGCGCACCACGACGCCCTTGGGTCGGCCGGTCGAGCCGGAGGTGTAGATCACGTACGCCGCGTTGTCGGGACTGGCGCCGGAGCCGGGGCTCTCTTCGCTCTCTTCCCCGGGAGGATCCAGCCGCTCGTCGGTGAGCAGGACTTCGATCCCCGCGTCCTCGATCGTCCAGGCCAGCCGCTCCTGCGGGTAGGCCGGGTCCAGGGGCACGTAGACGCCGCCGGCCTTCCAGATCGCGAGGAGCCCCACGATGGCCTTGGGGGAGCGCTCGGCATGGAGCCCGACCCGGACCTCGGGTCCGACGCCGAGCTTCTGGAGGTGGCGGGCGAGCCGGTTGGCCTTTCCGGCGAGCTCCCGGAAGGTGAGGGCGGTCTCGCCCTGGATAACTGCCAAAGCGCCGGGCGTCCGCGCCGCCTGCCCGTCGAAGACCTCGCCCAGGGTCCGGTCCACGGGGAAGTCCCGCCCGGTGCGGTTCCAGTCGACGAGCATCTCGCGCCGCTCGGGCCCGGTGAGAAGAGGCAGGTCCGCGAGCCGTGTCCCGGGGCTCGCCACGGCGCCCGCGAAGAGAGTCTCGAGGTGCCCGAGCATCCGTTCGATCGTGCCGGCCTCCCATAGCTCCGCGCGGTAGACGAGCTCGATCTTCAACCCTAAGCCGTCCGGAGCCGCGAGGAAGGTCAAGTCGAACTTGCTGGCCCGCGCCCTGGTTTCGAGGACGCTCAAGGTTACGCCCGGGAGCGCCATCGGCGGCATGGGCGTGTTGCCGAACGAGAGGAGGACCTGGAACAGCGGGCTCCGGTCGAGGCTCCGCTCCGGAGAGAGCGCCTCGACCAGGTGCTCGAAGGGGAGGTCCTGGTAGGCGTAGGCCGAGAGCACCCTCTCGCGGGTCCGGGCGAGGAGCGCCGAAAACGGCGGATCGCCCGCGAGGTCGCCGCGGAGCACGAGCGTGTTGACGAAGAGGCCGATCAGCCCTTCGACCTCGGGGCGGCTCCGGCCGGCCACGGGAGAGCCGATCGTCAAGTCCGAGGCACCGCTCGTGCGGGAGAGGAGGGCCTCGACCGCCGCGAGGAGGACCATGAACGGAGTGGCCGACTCCCGCCGCGCCAGCTCCCCGGCCGCGCGCCAGAGATCGGCGGAGACGGCGAGCGTCCGCGACGCGCCACGGTGACCGGAGGCGGCGGTCCGCGGCCGGTCCGTGGGCAGGTCGAGGGCCGCCGGGGCCGCGGCCAGGGCCTCCGTCCAGTAGGCGAGCAGCCCGTCCCGAACCTCGCCCGCGAGCCATTTCCGCTGCCACACGGCATAGTCGGCGTACTGGACGGGGAGCGGTGGGAGATCCGTGCGTCCCCCATAGAGCGCCGCAAGCTCGCCCAGGAAGATCCCGAGGGACCAGCCATCGGCCGCGATGTGGTGGAACGTGAGGAGGAGCGCGTGCTCCCGCGGGGAGAGGCAGACGAGGACGGCCCGCAGCGGCATCTCCGCCTCGAGGTCGAAGGGGCGCAGGGCCTCCTTCTCGGCGAGGCGGATCACCTCGGCCGGAGACGCGAGGTCGATCCGGGGGAGGGAGAAGGCCGGCCGCGGCGCGATGACCTGCACGGGCGGCTGGCCCGTGGCGGCCCGGAACGTCGTCCGCAGCGTCTCGTGCCGCAGGATGAGGCTCCGGAGGGCACCTTCCAAGGCCGCAACGTCGAGCTCGCCTTCCAGCCGCACGGCCAGCGGGATGTTGTAGGCCGGGTCCTCCGGTTCCAACTGGTGGAGGAACCAGAGCCGCTCCTGCGCTGCGGAGAGGGGGAGGTCGCCCTCGCGCGGCACCGGCAGGATCGGGGGTGTTTCCGGGGGAGCGGAGCGCAGGC
Source organism: Thermoanaerobaculia bacterium (assembly GCA_035462575.1). Lineage (GTDB taxonomy): Bacteria > Acidobacteriota > Thermoanaerobaculia > Multivoradales > UBA5704 > DATARR01. Next base: position 40,163 of record DATHUD010000178.1, read on the forward strand.
GGGCCGCCACGCCCGCGACCGTGGGCTCTTCGAAGAGCGCGGCCAGAGGAAGCTCCACACCGAAAGCCCCGTGGAGGCGCGCGACGAGCCGGGTCGCGAGCAGCGAGTGGCCGCCCAGCTCGAAGAAGTCATCTTCGGCCCCCACCCTCTCCAGCCCCAGGAGGTCCGTCCAGATCCCGGCGACCCGCTCCTCGGCGGGCGTGCGCGGCGCGACGAATCCCTCCCGCAGAGGCGCCTCGGGTTCCGGCAGGGCGCGGCGGTCCACCTTGCCGTTCGGGGTGAGCGGCAGCTCCGGCAGCCGCACGAAGGCGGCCGGCACCAGCGGCTCCGGGAGCCTCTCGCGGAGGAACGCCTGGAGCGCGGCCGGATCGGCCTCCGCGACCACGTACGCCACCAGCCGCCGGCCGCTTCCCGAGGGCTCGGGTCTCGCCACCACCACGGCGTCGCGCACCGCGGGATGATCCCGGAGCGCCGCCTCCACCTCGCCCGGCTCGACGCGGAAGCCGCGGATCTTCACCTGCTGGTCGGCGCGGCCGAGGAATTCGAGGGTCCCGTCCGGCCGCCAGCGCGCGAGGTCCCCGGTCCGGTACATCCGCTCGCCCGGGCTTCCCAGGGGGTTCGGGAGGAACCGCTCCGCCGTGAGGTCCGGCCGGTCGAAGTAGCCCCGCGCGAGGCCGTCCCCGGCGGCGTAGAGCCCGCCCGTGACGCCCACCGGCACCGGCCGGAACCCGCGGTCGAGCACGTAGACCCGCGTGTTGGCGACCGGCTTCCCGATCGGGATGGTGGCCCCGGCCTCCGAAATGCGATGGCAGCAGGTGAAGGTCGTCCCCTCGGTCGGCCCGTAGCCGTTGATCAGGACCGTGCCGGGCAGAGCCCCGAGCGCCTGCCGCACGTGGGCGGGGGAGAGGACGTCGCCGCCCGCCAGGAGCTGCCGCACGGGCGCCAACCCGTCGAGCCGGGCCTCGACCATCCCGTGGAACAGGCCGGCCGTGAGCCAGAGCGTGGTCACGCCGTGGCGGGCGAGGAAGGTCGAGAGGTCCGCGAACGAGGGGACGCCGGGAGGCGCCACCACGAGCCGGGCGCCATTCAAGAGCGGTCCCCAGATCTCGAGCGTCGAGGCGTCGAAGGAGACGGGCGCCAACTGGAGGAAGACCTCCTCCGGCCCGAACCGGGCGTAATCGGTCTCGCGAACGAGGCGGACCACGTTCCGGTGGGTCACCGCGACCCCCTTGGGCCGCCCCGTCGAGCCCGAGGTGTACATCACGTAGGCCAGGTTTTCGGGGGAGACCGGAACGCCGGCCATCCCCTCGCCCCCGTCCGCCGCGAGGTCCTCCGGCCTCAGGACCACCGCGACATCTTCCGCCAAGCCCCGGGGATCGCCGGGGTCGAGCGGAACGTACGCTCCGCCCGCCTTGAGGATCGCGAGGATCGCGACGATCAGCTCCAGCGAGCGCTCGGCGGAGAGGCCGACCGGGACCTCCGGTCCCACGCCCCGCTCCCGGAGGCGCCGCGCGAGCCGGCCGGCGCGGAGGTCGAGCTCGCCGTAGGTCAGGCTCTCCTCGCCGAAGACCACCGCGACCGCGTCGGGACGGAGAGCGGCCTGCTCCTCGAAGAGCCCGTGGATCGTGGCCTCGCGCGGATAGTCCGTCGCGGTCCGGTTCCACTCCAGAACGACCTGGCGCCGCTCGTCGTCCGAGAGGAGCGGCAGCTCCGAGATCCGCGTTCCGGGCACCTCGACCGCCCCCCGGAGGAGCCTGCGGAAGCCGTCGAGCAGCCGCCTGACGGTCCCGGCCTCGAAGAGGTCGGTCGCGTACTCGGCGGTCCCCCGGAATCTGCCGGAGACCTCCTCGAAGAGGAGCGACAGGTCGAACTTGGACGTCCCCGTGTGGATCTCCTCGATCTCCACCGCCGGCCGGGGTGCGCTCTGGAGCGCGAGCATCACCTGGAAGAGCGGCGTCCGCGAGAGGTCGCGCCGGGGGGCCGCCTCCTCGACCAGCCGCTCGAAGGGGACGTCCTGGTGGTCGTAGGCGCCCAGGGCCTCCGCCCGCGTCCGGGCGAGCAGCGCGCGGAACGGGGGATCGTCCGAGAGGTCGGCGCGCAGGGGGAGCGCGTTGACGAAGAAGCCGAGGAGCCCCTCGGTCTCCGCGCGGCCGCGGTTGGCGAGGGCCGCGCCCACCACCAGGTCGTCCTGCCCGGTCACCCGGTGGAGGAAGGCGGAGAGCCCCGCCAGAAGCACCATGAACGGGGTCGCCCCCTCCCGCCGCGCGAGAGCCCTTACGTCGCCTGAGAGATCTTCCGGCAGATCGGCCGGCAGCACGGCCCCGCGAAAGCTCTGCACTGCGGGCCGTGGCCGGTCGGCCGGCAGATCGAGCGCGAGCGGCGCGCCGGCGAGGCGGTCCCGCCACCAGGCGAGCTGGCGCTCCAGAACCTCGCCGGTCAGCCAGCTCCGTTGCCAGGCCGCGTAGTCGGCGTACTGGAGCCGCGGCTCCGGGAGCGGCGAGGAGCGCAGGAGCGCCGTAAGCTCGTCCAGGAGCACGCCCGTCGACCAGCCGTCGAAGACGATGTGGTGGAAGACCAGGAGCAGCAGGTGGTCCTCGCCGCCCAGCCGCAGCAGAGCGGCCCGCGCGAGAGGGCCCTGGGCGAGATCGAACGGCCGCCGCGCAAAGGCCTCGGCGAAGCGCCGCGCCTCGGTCTCCGCGAGATCCGGAACGGAGAGCGGGAAGCCCGCCGTCAGGACCCGCTGCACGGGCTCGCCTCCCGAGACCGCGAAGACGGTGCGCAGCACCTCGTGCCGGCGCGTGATCTCCGCGAGAGCCTGTGCCAGGACCGCCTCGTCGAGCGGGCCGCGCAGCCGGAGGAGCGCCGGCATGTTGTAGACCGGCAGGCCCGGGGTCAGCCGGTCCAGAAACCAGAGGCGCTCCTGGGCGAAGGAGAGCGGAGCCTCTTCCGAGCGCCGCCGTTCGAGCGGAGGAGTCTCAGACTTCGAGCCAAGCCCGGCGAGATCCGCCACGGTGGGGCTCGCGAAGAAGGCCGCGAGAGGGAGCTCGACCCCCAGGGCCTCGCGCATCCGGGCGACGACGCGGGTGGCGAGAAGGGAGTGGCCGCCGAGCGCGAAGAAGTCGTCCCGCACGCCCACCTTCTCGACTCCCAGCACCTCCGCGAAGATGCCGGCCAGCAGCTCCTCGGCGGGCGTGCGCGGCGCGACGAATTCATCCACGGACGAGTCCGGCGCCAGGAGCGCCAGGGCCTTGCGGTCGATCTTGCCGCTGGGCGTCCGGGGCAGCTCCGGCAGGAGAGCCCAGACGCCGGGCACCATGAAGCCCGGCAGGGTCCGGGCGAGGGCCGCGCGCAGCTCTGCGGTGTCCGGGGAGGCGCCCGCTGCGGGCACCACGTAGGCGGCCAGATGGGCGTCCCCGCCGGTCTGCCGGACGGCGACCGCCGCCTCGGTCACCGAGTTGAGGGCGGTGAGCGCCGCCTCCACCTCGCCCGGCTCGATCCGGAAGCCACGCAGCTTGACCTGGTGGTCGGCGCGGCCGAGGAACTCGATCTCGCCGTCCGGCCGCCGGCGCGCCAGATCGCCCGTGCGGTAGAGGCGGCCCCCCAGCGCTCCGAACGGGTCCGGGCGGAAGCGGTCGGCGGTAAGGTCCGGCCGGCCCAGATAACCCCGGGCGAGCCCGCCGCCGCCGAGCCAGATCTCGCCGGCCGCTCCGGCCGGCACCAGCTCCTGGCGCGGCCCGAGGACGTAGGCCCGGGAGCCGGGCAGGGGCCTGCCGATCGAGGGAGCCCGGTCCGCACCGCGAGCAGCCAGGGCCCCCGTGGAGTAGGTGGTGTCCTCGGAAGGCCCGTAGAGGTTCCACACCTCAAGGACGCCGGGCCGCTCGTAGAGCCGCTCCACCAGCTCCCGGCGGAGCGGCTCGCCCGCCAGGTTGACGGTGCGGACCGAGCCGGGAAGCCGGCCGGAGCGCACCAGCTCCGCCATCGCGGACGGGACGGTGTTGACGAGCGTGACCTCGGAGGCGGCCGGAAGGCCCGGGAAGGCGAGCGCATCGTCGGCCAGGATCACCGTGCCGCCAACGGCCAGGGGGACGAACAGCTCGAAGACCGAGAGGTCGAAGCAGATCGAGGTGGCGGCGAGCACGCCAGCCAGCCGCTCGCGGGGGTAGCAGGCCGCGGCCCAGGCGAGGCGCGCGAGCGCGCTGCCGTGGCGGATGGCCACCCCCTTGGGCCGGCCGGTCGAGCCCGAGGTGTAGATGACGTAGGCGATCTGCTCCGGGTCGACGCCGCCGGGCCGCGGGCCGTGGCCCGGGCCGCCGGGATCGCCGTCCAGGAGGAGGACGGTCCCCGCGAAAGGGGGGAGGGCGGCCCGCAGGCTCCCCTGAGCCAGCACCACCAGCGCGCCGCTGTCTGCGAGCAGATAGGCGATGCGCTCCGGCGGATAGGCCGGATCCAGGGGGACGTAGGCGCCTCCGGCCGCGAGGACGCCCAGGAGGCTAGCGACCATGTCCGGCGTCCTTTCGGCAAAGACGCCCACCAGGGACTCCGGGCCGACCTCCAGGGCCCGCAGGTGGTGCGCGATCCGTTCGGCCCGGTCCCGGAGCTCGCCGTAGGTCTGCCGGAGCTCTCCCCAGACGAGCGCGGTGGCGCCGGGCGTGCGGGCGGCCTGGTTCGCGAAGGGGCCGTAGAGGCCGCGGTCGCACAGCAGGCCGGCCGGGGACCCGCCCCAGGTGTCCCGGTTGGAGTCCACCAGGAGCTGCCGGCGCTCGGCCGGGGAGAGCAGCTCCAGCTCCGAAACCGCGCCCCCCCCCGCCTCGGCCATCGCCCGGAGGAGGTTGCCGAGGTGCTCCGGCATCCGGCCCGCGGTCGCGGCGTCGAACAGGTCGGCGTTCCACTGGAGCGAGAGGGCGAGGCCGCCGCCGGTCTCGGCTGCCATGAGCGAAAGATCGAGCTGCGCCCCGGGCGGTTCGAGAGCGACGGACTCGAGGATTAGCCCGCCGAGATCGAGCCGCGCTCCGGGCTCGCCCACCGCGAAGGCGGCCAGGGCCGCGAGCTCCGGCAACGGGGCCTTCTGGAAGGTGAGCATGGCCTGCACGAGAGGCGGGCGGCTGGGGTCGCGCTCCGGCTGGAGACGCTCGGCGAGGAGGGCGAAGGGGAGCTCCTGGTGCGTGAGCGCCTCGATCACCGTGGCCCGCGTCCGCGCCAGCAGCTCTCCCACGGCCGGGTCGCCCGAGAGGTCGGCGCGCAGGGCCACGGGATTCACGAAATAGCCCACTACGGAGTCGACCACGGAGTTGGGCCCGCTCCCGGTCCGGCCGGAGGTGGGCGAGCCCACGAGAAAGTCCTCCTGCCCGCTCCACCGGCCGAGCAGGGCCTGGAAGGCCGCGAGGAGGACCACGAAGGGCGTGCAGCCGTGAGACGCCGCCAGAGCGTGGACGGCCTCCGTTCCGAGGCGGGCCGTCCGCGTGGCACCGCGGAAGGTCTGAACGGGGGGCCGCGGCCGGTCTGTGGGGAGGTCGAGCGGCGGCACGCCCCCCAGGCGCTCCCGCCAGTGATCCCAGAGCCGCTCGCCCCACGGGCCTTCGAGCTTCCGCTCCTGCCTCCGGGCGAAATCGGTGTAGAGCGCCTCCGGCCGCGGCGGGTCCTCCCCCCGGCAGAGCGCTCCGAGATCCCGCGCCAGCACGGCCATGGACCAGAAATCGGCCGCGATGTGGTGCACGGAGAGGACGAAGAGCCGCTCGTCTCCTCCATCGAGGAGCGCCGCCCGCAGGATCGGGCCGTGCTCGAGATCGAAGGGGCGGAACGCCTCCTCGTGAAGACGGCGGCGGACCTCCTCCGCGCTCCAGCCCGAGGCGTCCAGGCGGACGAAGCCCGCTTCCGCGTCGGCCGCCACGCGGAGCACCGGCTCGCCGGAGACCGCCGCGAAGGTAGAGCGGAGCAAGGGGTGGCGGTCGACGAGCCCCTGCACGGCCCGGCGCAGGGTTTCGGCGTCCACGTCCCCCACGATCCGCGCCGCGCCGGCGATGACGTAGGCGGCGCTCTCCGGGGCCAGCCGGTCGAGGAACCAGAGCGAGCGCTGGCCCCAGGAGAGCGGGTGCTCGCCCGTCTCCGGTCCCCCGGCGCCCGGGATTTCCTCCGGGTTTTCCGAATCTCCCGCGGCCACCCGCTCTGCCGCTTCGCGGAGCGTCATCCCCTCGAGCAGGTCCGCCATCGGGAGCGACACCCCGGTCGCGGCCTGGACCGCGTGCCGCCACTCGATCGCGGCCAGCGAGTCGAGCCCGAAGGCGGTGAGCGGCCGGTCCGGATCGATCCGCGAGGCGTCGGTCCGGGCGGCTGCCGCGAAGCTCCGGAGGAGCCAGTCCCCGGTTTCCGGGATTTCGGCTGCAGCCGGATCGAGCCGGCTCCCGCCCACGGCTTCGAGCCCGCCCGCCAAGTAGAGCTCTCGGGTAGCGCGGCGCTGGATCTTGCCGCTCGTCGTCCTCGGCACGCCGCCGGGCCGCACCAGCACCACGTCCTGGACGACCGCCTCGTGCTCCTCGGCCACGGCGCGCCGCACGGCCTCCGCGATCTCTCCGGGATCCGCCGCATGGCGCTCGACTTCATGGACGATCACGAGGCGTTCCTCGCCGGCCTCCTCGATTGAAAAAGCCGCCCCCGCCCCTCCCGCGAGCGACGGGTGGCTTCGCCCGGCGGTCGCCTCCAGGTCCTGCGGGTAGTGGTTTTGTCCGCGCAGGATGATGAGGTCCTTCAACCGTCCGGCGACGAACAGCTCGCCGTCCGAGAGGATGCCCAGGTCGCCGGTGCGCAGCCACGGTCCGCGGCCGTCCGGGAGGAAGGCGCCGAAGGCGTGCGCCGTCTCCTCCGGCCGGTTCCAGTACCCGCGGGCTACGCTGCCGCCGGCCACCCAGATCTCGCCGACGCCGCCCGGCGGAGAGGGCGTGCAGGATTCGGGATCGACCACGGCGGCAGAGAGATCGAGGAGGATCCGGCCGCAGCCGACGAGCCGGCGGCCGTCGAGCTCGCGCACCACCGGCTCTCGCCCGGGTTGCCCGCCCGAGACCATCAGCGTGGCCTCGGCCAGACCGTAGCAGGGGTAGAGAGCGCCGGAATCGAACCCGGAAACGGCGAACGCTTCGGTGAAGCGCACGAGCGTTTCCGCCCGCACCGGCTCGGCACCGTTGAACGCCACCCGCCAGGACGAGAGGTCGAGCCGCGCGCGCTCCGCGGCCAGGATCTTCCGCGCGCAGAGGTCGTAGGCGAAGTTCGGGCCCCCCGAGGTCGTCCCCCGGTAGCGGGAGACCGCGGCAAGCCAGCGCAGCGGGCTCTGCAGGAAGGCGACCGGCGCCATCATCACGCACGGCGCGCCCACCCACGCCGCCTGGAGGACGTTTCCGATGAGCCCCAGGTCGTGGTAGACGGGGAGCCAGGTCACGAACACCGACTCCTGCGTGTGGTCGCAGGCCGCCTGGATCACCCGCTGGTTGTGGGCCAGGTTGGCGTGGGAGACCATCACCCCCTTGGGAGCCGAGGTCGAGCCCGAGGTGTACTGAAGGAACGCCAGGTCGGCGCCGGAGATCCCCGGCTCGGCCCACTCCCCGGCGAGCGCGGCGTCGAGCTCATCGGTCGCGAGCCACGAGACCCGCGGCAGCTCGCCCGCGTGCCGGTCGAGCCATCCTCCCACCCGCGCCGAGAGCGCCGAGGTCGAGAGCGCGACGGCGGGCCTCGAATCCGCGAGGATCGACCGCAGGCGCGGCAGCGTCCGCGGCGAGCGCGGCGGATAGGCGGGGACGGCCACCACCCCGGCGTACAGGCAGCCGAAGAACGCGGCCACGAAGTCGAGCCCAGGGGGGTAGAGGAGGAGAGCCCGGTCCCCGGCGGCGCAGATGCGCCGAAGCGCCACGGCGATCGTCCGCGCCCGGAGGTCGAGACCGGCCCAGGTGAGGTGCCCCTGTTCGGTCTCCCCGTCCGCGAGGAACGTATACGCGCGCCGCTCCGGCTGGAGACGGTCGCGCATCCGGAGCGCCTCGACCAGGGTCGAGGGCTCCGGGGATCGAAAGAACGGTGAAGCGACCATCAGGGAACAAAGACTAGACGAACCGGAGCCGGATTTGTTTGGTTCTAGGCTAGATCTCCAGCAGGTACGTGAACTTCAGGATGACCTCGCGGTCCCCCTCGGACAGGTCGCTGAAGCTGGGCGCGTTCCAGTTCTGGTTGAAGACGATGAACAGGTCGGCCCCGGGCCGGTAGAGCCAGTTGAACCGGAGGTTGAGCGACAGGAGCTCCGCCAGGTCGTTGTACTGGATGTAGCTGTTGGTAAACAGCGTCGGGCTGAACGAGAGGCCGATCCGCTGGCGGACGATGTTCGCGGTGAACGCGCCGCCGGGCAGCTCGATGTCGTTGTAGACCCAGGTGGTGTCGCTGCGCAGGTAGCGGCTCGCCCGGATGCCCAGGGTGACCGCGCTGCTCAGGCGGTCGCCGCCGTAGTACTCGCCCGCGAGGACGAAGCCGTCGACCCCGAAGCGGCGGCTGTTGTTTGTCGCGAAGGTGATTCCCGCGTCGTTGAAGGTGTATTCGCCGGCCGGGACGACCACCCCGGGGCTGATCGAAAACGCGGCGGGGACCCGGTCCACCGTGTGGTCCGCGAAGACGGAGAACGCATCCTCGCTCTGGAGCCGGAGGCCGAACAGGGTGGCTCCCACCTCGATCGTCTGCGTCTCGTTGTCGAGGTCGGTGATGACGTCGCCGGTCACCCCGTAGATGTAGTTGCGCACCCGGCCCTGCGTCTTGGGGCGCGGGTTGTAGGTGAACCGGGGCACGTAGCGGCGGATGTCGCTGCGCAGCAGGAAGCCCGCCGAAGGCTCGTAGCCCTCGTCGATCTGGAGAAAGTCGAAGGCGACCCCCGTCACCGGCCCTTGCCAGGCGGCGCGGGCCCCGCCGGCCCAGCCGTCCCGGTTCTCGAAGCCGGCGAAGGGGATGTCGGTCGCGCTCCGCGTCACGAAGGCGCTCAGATTGCTGTACCGGTTGGGGTTGTAGTTGAGGTCCAGGCCGAAGACCTGGTTGGAGATCCCCTCTTCCTGGTCCCGGTTGGTGAAGATCATGCCGATGTTCGAGCGCTGGCCCACGTTGCGCTTGACCCGCACCACCCCCCAGTTGTCCTCCGGCTGCTCGAAGAAGGGGCTGGGCAGGTCGTAGTTGTCGGTCTGCGCGTCGAGCAGGCCGAAGCTCCAGGGACCCTGCCGGCCGGTGAGACGCGCACCCCACTCCATCGGCACCACCGTGCCGAAGGGGCTCACGCCGATGCGGCGGGAGAAGAAAGGCTTGAGGAACGGGGTTCCGGGCGGGTTGAACCCGAACTCGAAGATGCCGGCGTTCTCGAGGAAGAAGTCGCGCTTCTCGGGGAAGAAGAGAGAGAAGCGGGTGAGGTTGATCTGCTGATCGTCCACCTCGACCTCGGCGAAGTCGGTGTTGTAGGTCAGGTCCAGGGTGGTGGTGCGGGTGAGGCCCCACTTGATGTCGAGGCCGGCCTCAAGGTCGTCGTCCGAGACCCTCCCCGTCGGGGTCCGGAAATTCGAGGCCGACCCCACGGCGAACGGCTTGATCCGCAGGTTCAGGCCCGGCTCGGGGCCGCGGATGCCGGTCAGCTCTCCGGCGAGAGAGACCCGGAACAGGCCCGCCTCGAGCGGTATCGACGCCCAGAAGACCTCCTCGTTCTTGTGCCGGATCAGCCGCCGCACCTGGAGCCCCCACGTGTCCTGGTTGGGATCGAAGCGCAGCGTGGCGAAGGGGATCTCCATCTCCGCCGACCACCCCTCGGGGGTCCGCTTCCCGACCGCCCGCCAGACGGCGTCCCACTGGACGTTGAAGTCCCGCCCTTCGTCGGTGACCAGGGCGTCGGTGAAGGCGCCGTTGGGGTTGACCTCGAAGAAGTAGGCGTTCCGGTTGTCGTTGAAAGTGTCGAGCAGCACGAGCACCGAGTCGTCGCGGAAGAGCGCGCCGTCGCGCTGCATCTCCTCGGCCACGACCGCGCCCGGATCGGAGGCGAGGGCGCGGATGCCGATGTAGAGCGCGGTGTCGGTGTAGACGACCCGGACTTCGGTCGCCTCCGTGGCCGGCTGTCCAGGATTCGGCTCGCGCTGGATGAAGTCGGTGCCCGCCTGGGCCTCCTGCCACACCGGCTCGTCCAGGAGACCGTCCAGCTTGATCGGCTCCAGGGCCTTGAGCGCCGCGAGGGACGGCCGCGGCGGGAGCGGGGCCTGCGGCGGCTGTCCGGGGCGGGGGCCGGGCGGCTGGGCCACCAGGGGAGCTGCCAGGAGGACACCGAGGCAGAGACCGGCCAGGCGTGGAAACAAGGACGTCGCGCTCGATCTGTACTTTGCCAAAATTCCTCCAGTTCGCATTCGTCACTCCGGGTGGAGCCAGTCCACCTGTCCCTCCATTAGGTGCTGGCACCCGGGCCCGACGAGACAAATGCGTGGAAAGGCTTCGAAACGCCGAGGAGATGTACGGGATAAGATGCAAGAATGTTCCTGCCCGTGCTCCTGTTCTCTCTGTTTGCGCTGCTCAGCGCGGTAGGGGCCTACCTGATCTTCGCCCGCCAGCGGAGCCGGACGGCGGGGCTCTGGGCCGCAGCCGCCACGGTGCTGTTTTTCAGCGTCCTCTTCGCCGGTCTCCTGGCGCTGCTTCGAGACGCAGGGCTCTGAATCCAGCCGGGACGCGCACATTTTGCGTTACTGTCCATAACTATGCAAGATTCTCGATATGAGCTCGAGAAGCTCGTCACCGTGGAGACCTTCAGCACGCCGTGGGAGGCCCAGCTCGCCCGCGCGCGGCTGGAGACGGAGGGGATCCACTCCGTCATCGCGGACGAGAACTTCGTCCGCCTCTACTGTGCCCTCTCGAACGCTCTGGGCGGGGTCAAGCTCCAGGTGCGCAAGGAGGACGCCCCCCGGGCCGCCGAGCTCCTCCAGGACCGCCATCCGATCCCCGAGATCTATCTGGTGACCGAGGAGGATGCGGCTCAGCCCCGCTGCCCCGGCTGCAAGTCCGACAACCTCGACTTCGAACGCTGGTCCCGCCTCGGCTTCCTCGGCTCGTTGGTGATCCTGGGGGTGCCGCTGCCGATCCCGCGCCGCCGCTGGATCTGCCGCAACTGCGGAGCGGACTGGAAGGAAGAGGAGATCCCGCAGGCCGCTTTGGAAGAGGCCGCCTTCTCCGGGCCGAGGCGGGGGGCGCTGATCACGGTCGCCCGCTTCGTCACCCCGTGGGAGGCGCAGCTCGCGAAGAGTCTCCTCGAATCGGACGGCCTCGAGGCCTGCATCGTCGAGGAGCGCCTGCCGCCCGTGAGCCTGCTTTCGGCTGAGCCGCTCGCGTTGAATCGCGTCGAGGTCCGGGAGGACGACGCCACCCGGGCGCTCGCGATCCTGGCCGAGCTCGAAACCCTGGACGACGACGAGGAGCTTCCCGCCTCCGAGTAGCCGGCGTCAGACCTGGCGGGGGGTGGCCAGGCTCTCGCGGGCGGCGGCGGGCTGGGTCTCGCCGTTCTCGATCTTCTCCAGCACCTTCTCCTTCGTCTCCGCCTCCAGCTTCTCGGACTTGACCTCCTGGCGCAGCCGCCCGAAGGAGCTCATGTAGACGTTCGCCACCGCGACCAGGGCGAAGAAGGAGAGCAGGTAGCCCCGCCAGTCGTCGAGGAGCAGGCGGTACCGGGTGAGGATCAGGAAGAAGATCGTCACGTAGTGGCTGAAGCAGTATTCGCAGGTGAAGAG
>DATHUD010000179.1:0-7337 GCA_035462575.1 Thermoanaerobaculia bacterium
CGGCCCTCTCCCCGAGCCATCGAGCCGAAGAGGACGGCCAGCCGGATCTCGGGCCAGGATGCTGCCACCTGCCGAAGGCGCTCTTCGAGCTCCATGCCGGGCATTTTACACGTCCCCCTGGCGTTCGCCGACGAAAAGGACAAGGACAAGCAGGACAAGGAGAAGGACCACAAGTGGAAAGGCGACGACCGGGGCCGCCGCGGCGCTCAGGGCATTCCCCCCGGCCATCTGCCCCCTCCCGGCGAGTGCCGAGTGGGTCGGGTCTTTGACCTTCTCGATGTGAACGAGGACGGCCGGCTGGGCCGCAACGAGATCCGCGACGCCCGGCCGCGGGACGGGAACCGGGAGAGCCGGCAAGAACGCCTGGAAGACCGTTTCCGCAACAGCGACGACAACCGGGACGGGCGCCTGAGCCGGAACGAGTGGTGGGGCCGCGAGGAAACCTTCGAACGTCTGGACCGCAACAACGACGGCCACCTGAGCTGGACGGAGATCTGGGGAAGGGGCCGCGGAAGCGCTCGTTGACACGAGCTCCCGCCGAGGAGTCGAACCTGGTGTAACGTTTCTCCCGCGGTCTGGCTCTACCGGGTCAAAGGAGGTCACACCATGTCGACCCGACTGTTCAGCAAAAACGTCCATCCCGCCGAGCGGATCGTCCGCATCGCCCTGGGGCTGGGCTTGCTCAGCCTCGTCTTCTTCGGACCCCAGACCTTGTGGGGCCTCGTCGGTCTCATTCCGCTGGCCACGGGCTTCGCCGGCTCCTGCCCTCTCTACAGCGTGTTCGGCTTCAGCACATGTCCGATCCAGAAGCCCACGGCGCCGATGACGCGGACCTGATCCGGCGGACCGCAGCCGGGGATCACGCCGCTTTCGACCTCCTGGTCCGGCGGCACCAGGCTGCGGTCTTTCGGTTCGCGCGGGCCCTCGCCGGCCAGGACGGCGACGCCGAGGACGCCCTGCAGGAGACGTTTCTGGCGGCTTGGCGCGGTGCGGCCGGCTGGCGGGAGCAGGCGTCGGTGCTGACCTGGCTGATGTCCATCGCCCGCCACGCCGTCTATCGCCAGCATCGCCGCCGCTCGGGCGAGCCCGAGGATTTCGCTCCTCTCGCGGACCTCGGCCTGTCCGCAGGCTGGGGGAGCTCCGAGGAGCCGCAGCGGTTCCTGGCCCGGCTGGAAGATCGCGACCGTCTTGCGCGCGCCCTCGCGGCGCTCTCGGCCGAGGACCGCGAGGTTCTCGTCCTGCGCGATGTCGAAGGGCTCTCGGCCCACGAGGCGGCGCAGGTCCTCGGGCTGGCCGAGGGCGCCGTGCGGACGCGCCACCACCGCGCCCGCCTCCGCCTGCTCGCCCGCCTCAAGGAGGGTTCGAACCATGGAAGGTGAACGCCGCGTCGCCGGCCTCCTCTGCAGCGAGGTGCTGGCCGACCTCTCGAATTACGTCGACGGAGCGCTCTCCGCGGACCGGGCGGGCCAGATCGAGGAGCACCTGCGCGGCTGCAACGTCTGCGAACAGTTCGGACAGGAGCTCTCGACGATGCTCCGCGTCATCCGCGAGCGTCTCGCCGGCGCTCCCCTCGATGCCGGAGTCGAAGAGCGCCTGCGCCGGCGGCTCCGCTCCGAACGGGGGGCCGATTGAGGGAGCCTCGAATCCTCTCCTGAGAAACCTGAGTGGGCTGTAGAAAAAGGACACCGTCCACGGAAGTGCCGAGCGAGCCACAGAGCTTTGGAGCGCCTCCCCGATTTTCCGGCGCTTCGCGGAGCTTCGAAACGGGTCACAAAAACCTGGGGCCCTTCGGGCCTTTCAAAAAAGAAAAAAGCCCGGACAGCGGTCGAAACCGCCGCCCGGGCTGAGGGTCAGCTCAGAATGTTGCCGTTTTTACGGCAGCACGCGGAGGATGCCCCAGAGGCCGCCATCGAAGCCGAAGGAGGCCTGGTCGCGGAAGAGGTAGTCTCCCGCGATCGAGAACTTCCCACCGGCGCCGCCCCGGAGGAGGGCGTCGAAGTGGTTGGTCGGGCCGTGGCCGAAGCGCGAGCCCTGCCAGAGAGACGTGCTGTTGAAGCCGAGCACGGTCGAGTTGTTGGTGTACGGCTGCACGTCCCACGAGTGGCCGTGCAGGGCGAACACCATGTTGCGCGCGTGGCCGCCGGCCGAGAGCACGCGGAAGCGGACCGGCTGCCCCTTGGTCGCGGTGAACACGGGGGTCTGCGGATCGACACCGCCCACCTTGGAGTTGTGGACGACGTTGGACCAGGTGGTCAGGTCCCGCGTGGTCTGGAGCGACGTGCCGGGCGCGTGCTGCATGCGCTTCCACAGCGGCTCGGTCCGGTAGTTGATGGCCTTTTGGCCCGTATCCTCGGCGTCCTCGACGCAGTGAGTGTACTCGACCGGGGCTCCGTGGCCGGCGACCATGCCGCTGGTGTTGCCCGGGCAGAGGATCGGCAGCTCCACGTCCGTCCGCATGTTCACGTCGTTCTGGAACATGGTGATGAACTCGCGGAAGCTGCCTGCCGCCGTGGTGACCGTGGCCGCCGTCCGCCGGGTGGCGTCGGGCGTCCAGGTCGCACCGGCAGGCTCAATGATCAGCGCTCCGAAGGCACCCTTGCTCGCGTGCTCCAGACGGTCGGAGGAGATCAGGTTGGTGGCGCCGAACTCGATCGGCGTCGTGGTGACGGTGCCGTCGGCGTTGACCTTCACGTCGCCGGCGTACCAGTAGTAGGTGGTCTGCTGGCCCGGATAGATCGTCTGGGTCAGGTTGGCGCCGACGTTCAGGCCGTCGTAGCGGGAGACGTCGTAGTAGAGCATCTGCGGGTGGAGGCCCACAGCGTTCGAAACCTTGACGTCGTTGGCGTTGAAGCGGTCGACGATCATCGGCATCGTGTTGTAGCCGTCGAGATCGAGCAGGCCGTTCACCGTCGAGTCGCCGGGGAGCTTGTTGAACAGGGTGACCTTGACGCAGTCGCCCGAAGCCGCCCGGATCACCAGAGGCTCGACCGGGGTCCCCGGCTGGAGGCCGACCGGAACGCCGGAGCCGTTCAGCACGACGTCGGCCGTGTGCATGTAGAGGATCGCCGTCGGATCGAACAGCGGCCCGAAGCTGCCGTCGGTCCGGGAGTTGTAGACGAGCCGGCCGCCGGGCAGCACCTGCTGCGCGGAGACGGCGGTCACCGAGAACGCACGGACCGGGGCGTCCTTGGGGCAGGAGAAGTCGAACGTGCCGTTGACCGACGGATCGATCGGATGCGCGCCGTTCGGGTTCTCCGGCAGAGCCTTCAAATCCTGCCGGGTGTTCGAGTAGGCCCGGAAGATGCCCCAGAGGCCGTTCCACAGGTCGTCGCTCGCGGAGCCGGCCGACCAGAGGCGGTCGACGGAGTTGAGCGACGGCTTCTTGACGAGCTGCGGGACGATGAACTCGAAGTGCTCCGAGATGCCCATCATCTGGCTGTTCCGGTAGCCCGAGTTGGGGTTCGAAGGCTCCTGGAGCCACTTGATGCCGTGGACGTTGAAGTTGTGGCCCTCTTCCTGGCCGCCCACGAGGACGCGGATCTGCACCCGGTCGTTTTCATACGCCCGGAGCATCGGGGTCCACGGGTCCCTGGCGAGCAGCCCCTGGTTCAGCGGGGTGTACCAGGTGGGCTGAAGGTTGAACATCGTGTCGGCCCGGGCGAGGTTCGCGAAGGCGAACGACGGATCGCCCGCCTGGCCCGTAGCCTGGCTGTTGGTGGTGGGATTTCTGAGCCGCAGCGCGAGCGGCTCGTTGCGATAGTTGACGGACATGGTGCCGGGTTCGGAGGCCGAGATCAGCTCGGGGCAGGGCAGCGGCACGCCGCCCGGGCAGTTGGGAGCCCGGATGAGCAGATCGGGCAGGCCGACCTCCTCCTTGGCCGGCGGACCGATGGCCGTCGTCGGGCTCGGGTAGGTGGTCGTCTCCCGCGGGTAGGCGAGCTGGAAGTCGGAGAACGCCAGCAGGAACTCGCGGTAGTCGGGCTCGTTGGGCGCGACGATCACGGCCTGCCAGGAGGTCGGGCCGCCGTCGCCTGTGGGGCCGGTGTTGGTGCCGAGCTGAACGCCCGTCTCGTTGTGGAACCAGGTGGAGCCCGTGGGCTCGATCACGAGGCCGGCGTAGAGGCCGACCTGCTGGTGGGTCGAAGGACCGTAGTGGTCGTGGGTGAAGACGGTGCGCAGCGTGCGGTCCACGCCCGCGTTGTTCCGGATGGGATCGGCGTACCAGCGCTGGACGGTCGTCTGGGCGCCGGTGAACTCACCCGTGGGGCCGGTGCCGAACTTGGGGTGCGGCCGGGCCGTGGGGCAGGCGAAGGTGCCGTTCCTGGTATCGGTCGAGGTGCAGCCGTTCTGGGCGCGGATGGCGGCGATGCGCTCCTTGACGTCGCCGGGGGAGAAGCTGCCGTCCTCGTAGTTCCAGCCGTTGGCCGCGCCGTCCGAAGCGAGCACGTCGAACTTCACGAGGTGGATGTGCTGGCCCAGGATGTCCGTGGGCGTCCTCACCTGGAAGTCGTCGAGCACGTACTCCTTGGGCACCAGGTTGGTGAAGTGGACGGTGATGCAGTCGTTGCTGTTGGCGCGGAAAAACAGCGGCTCCGGAGCCTTTTTCGGGCTGATCCCGTTCAGGCCCAGGAAGTCGTCGACGTCCTCCCACAGGGAGATGAAGCGCTGCTGGGAGAAGTGCCAGCCCCGCTTGTTGATCTTCACGTCGTCCTGGATGTCGGCGATCTTGTAGAGCCGGGCGCTCCCGATGGGAGTCCCGTTCGGATCGATGCAAGGATCGGCGATCGGCGCGCCCGCGATGCCGGGGCGGCCGTTGGCGGTGAAGTTGACCCCGCAGGTGCCGTCCGGCAGGCAGGTCGGGTGGTTGCGTGTGGCGTGGAAATTCATCGCCGCCTGCTCTACCGCGGTGCCGGCCTCAGGGATCGCCTGAGCGACCGCCGTCAGCAGCTCCTTGTGGAAGTCGTGCCGGGTGTGCGCCTCGACGAAGGTGCCGCCGGTGATGATGTGGCGCGGAAGCCCGCCGTCGTCGACGGTATCGAGCGGCGGCTTGGGCGGACGGTGTCCGGCCCGGGCGGGCACGAAGAAGGGGAACCCGGGGTTGCCGCTGCCGGTGACGACCGCCTGGCCCGTGGCTGAGATGGTGACCGCCGCGCCCGGCATGGGCGCCATCGGCTTGCCCGGCAGAGGCAGCACGGCCGGGATGGGCGTGCCGCGGGTGATCTCGCCGTCCGGATAGGCGCGGGTGTTCAACGCCACCCGGCCGTCCGTCTCCATCACCGTGCCCTTCTGGAACACGTCGTTGACGCGCCAGAGGGCCCACATGCCCTGGGCGAAATGCGGATAGAAATGGCAGTGGAAGATCGAGTCGCCGGGGGTCAGGTTCTGGTTGCCGCTGCCGCCCTTGGCGATCTCGGCGGTGAAGCCCGTGCCCGGTCCGAGGGCCTGGCTGTCCAGGTAGCTCGAATTGTCGTTGTCGGGCGCGTAGAGCCACTGGTGGGCGTGGAGGTGATGGATGTGGTGCTCCTTGGCACCCGCGTGGATCACCCGGAACTTCGTGTGGTCCCCGAGATAGCTATGGTAGGTGTTCGACGGATCGTCCGGGAAGAAGGCCTTGGTGGCCTTGGGGCCCTGAGTCGGCGTGCAGGGGGGCGTAGTGGACCACGCCGAGTGCAGCGTGTTGACCTTGGTGCTGAAGCCCGTTTCGCTGCGGGCGTTGTTCGGGTCCGCGGTGGGGTTCAGGCACGGCGCGTTGGCCGGCACGTCGACCACCATGGCCGGGTCGCCCACGACCCAGGAGGTGAGGAAGAACTCCTCGTACTTGCACTCGGTGCAGTCGTGCATCGGGCCGACCTTCAGCCGGTTCGCGAGCACCTCGGCTCCCACCCCGGCCGCGCCGTAGTTGATGGCGAAGCCGTCGCGGCCGCTGTGCAGCGTGTGCGAGAGGACGTTGTTCTCGAACTCGGGGAACGCCTGCACGGCCCCGATCTCGTCGTGGTAGATGGTGACGAACTCGCGGAAGGGCTGCTCGCGGTCCGGATTGGTCACGTTGACCGGATAGGTGCCCGCCGGGAGCCGGCCGTTCGTGCCGGTGCCGGCGATGATCGCCGTCACGTCGCTGTAGACGATGTTGTTGCCGGCATCCAGGATCTTCAAAACCGGCTTGCCGGACCCATAGGTCGCATTGAAATTGATTGCCGGCTGCCCGGTCGCCGTGGTGCCGCTGGTGGCGACGGCCATGTCCCGCTCCGTCACCTGGCTGCGGTACCAGACGGAGCCGGCCGGCTCGACCACCACGGCGCCGAAGAGCCCGGTGTCCAACTGCCCGCCGTTGCCTTCACCGCCGGTCGTAGCGCCGGTGCTGTAGAGCAGGTTCTCGCCCTCGCGCTCGGCGTAGAGCTTGTAAACGGCCGAGCCCCCCGGGGCGACGATGCCCGAGGACGGGTTCTGCCCCACGTAGGAGCCGTCGTCCACGTGGCTGGTCGTCCAATTGAGACCCATCACGTGCACCGACGCGTTGCGGGTGTTGGGCTGCTCGCTGTCCCTCCGGGAGGGCGAGAGCAGGTTCTGGAAGTTGATCGTCAGGCAGTCGCCCACGTTCATGCGGAGCACGAGCGGCCGCGGCCGCTTGCCCGGGCGCAACTGCACGTTGCCCGCCGAGAGAGCGGTCGTGCTGCTGCTCGACGAGACGACGTCACCGCGCAGGGCGTAGATCATGCCTTGCGGCTGGACGGCTCCCAGGCGGTTCCAGAAGAACACCTGATCGAGAGCCACCACGTCCGCGGTGATGTTCCGGGCGCAGGTCTGCGCCTCGGCCATCCCCGGGATCGTGGCCAGGAACGCGGCGGCGGCAAAGAGCGCGCCGATCCCTGGACGAAGACGGAAAGACCTGGTCATCGAACTCCTCCTTCTTTGCGGCCTCAGGGCCGCAGCACGGCCATTCCGGCGGTGCCGGTGCTAAAGGGTGGCGATCCACAAAGAATCGCCGCTCAGAACTGCACTGGTCAGACGACCCGTCCCCAAAGAGCTTGAGGTCTGGGTGATGTGAGGAACGTAGCGGAGCGTTCCTTACAGGACCATTACAAGAAGGAGCGCTACAGGAAGCCGCCCGAGGAACCCGCGAAACCAGGCCCCCGCCGAAAACCTCACCCCTGTCCCCTCTCCCATCGCCCCCCCTTCCGCCGGGAGAGGGGGACGCTCCAGAACCGTGGGGGCTTGTAGGGTGCGCTGTGCGCACGTGTTTGCTTTCCACCGCCCTAACACGTGCGCAAAGCGCACCCTATGGCAAGACCGCCCGCAGGCGTTCCCCTCTCCCGGGTGGCGGGGGGGCGATGGGAGAG
>DATHUD010000180.1:0-4961 GCA_035462575.1 Thermoanaerobaculia bacterium
TGGGAGAGGAGGGCCGGGGAGGTGAGGGTCGCGGCGGAGGCAAGGCCGCCCGATTCAGGATCGAAGGATTGGCGATATGATCCATTCTTCTGGGAGGGTACCGATGGCCGAAGACACGAGCGAAGACTGGGGTTCCTGGGACGTTGTAAAGATCGTGGGGACGGAGGAGGAGGCGACTCTCCTCGTCGGGTTCCTCCAGAACAGCGGCATCGAGGCCGCGTACGAGTCGCTCCTCGCGAGCGAGTTCCCCGCCGACTTCGGACGGCTGGGGGAGGTTCGGGTTCGGGTGCCCGTGGAGCGCGCGCCGGAGGCGATGGCGCTGCTCAACGAGCGCGAGAACGTGGCGACCGGGGACGAGGGGGAGATGGCGGGCGCGCCGCTCTCCGAGGTTCCCGCCGCGGACGAGGGCCCGGGCGAACGGTGAGCGGCCTCGAGGGCGGCCGCAGCGTCGGCCGCTACCGCATCCTCGACTTCCTGGGGGCCGGGGCCATGGGCGAGGTCTACCTCGCCGAAGACCCCCACATCGAGCGCAAGCTGGCCATCAAGACGGTCCGCCTGGTCGGCCGCCCGCAGGAGGTGGAGGACCGCAAGAAGCGCCTCCTGCGCGAGGCCCGGGCCGCCGGGCGGCTGCTCCATCCGAACGTGGTCGCGCTGTTCGACGCCGGGGAGGCGGACGGCCTCCTCTATCTCGCGTTCGAGTTCGTCCAGGGCTCGGACCTGGCCCAGCGCCTGGAGCGGGGGCCCTTGAGCCTGCGCGAGGTGCTGCGCATCGTCCGCCAGGTGGCGGACGCCCTCGAGTACGCCCACAGCCAGGGGATCGTCCACCGGGACATCAAGCCGAGCAACATCCTGATCGACACGATCGGCCGCGTGAAGGTGGCCGACTTCGGCATCGCCAAGATGGCCGGGCAGTCGACCGAGCTCACGGTGGCGGGATCGGTCATGGGGAGCCCGCAGTACCTGTCGCCCGAGCAGATCCGGGGCGAGGATCTGGACGGCCGGAGCGACCTCTTTTCGCTCGGCGTGGTGCTCTACGAGCTGCTCTCGGGGAACCGGCCGTTCGCGGGCGAAACGATCACGACGCTCGTCTATCAGATCCTCCATAAAGAGGCGCCGCCGGTCTCGGCGCTCCGGGCCGTGCCGCCGCGGGTGGAGGAGCTGCTGCGAAGGATGCTCGCCAAGGACCGCGACGAGCGGATGGCCACGGCCGGCGAGGTGGCCAAGGAGCTCGCGGCCATCGAGGCCGAGCTGTCGGACGAGACGCTCGCCGCCGCCGCGGGGAGCGACGAGCTGGAGCGCACGTTCGCCCTGCCGCGCCGGACGGGCACCGTGTCTCCGGGGACGGTGGTGCCGCCCCCCCCTCCGCTGCCGGCCGTGCCCACGGGAGCGAGCACTCCGCCCACGGCCACGCTGACGCAGGTGCCGCCCCTGCCGCAGATTCCGCCGCCGCCCCAGGCGATGCCGGCTCCGACTGCCGCTCCGGCCGCGGGCCGGAAGAGCATGCTCCCCTGGCTGGCGCTCGCCGCCGGCCTCGTCCTCCTGGTCGGCCTGGCCGCCGCCTGGGGGATCTGGTCGATCTGGCAGTCGCGGGTCAAGGCGGCGCAGCAGACCGCGGAGATCGGGACCGAAACGGAAGCCGGGACAGAAACAGAGACGGAGGCGGAGCCGGAGCCTTCTCCGGAGGAGACCTCTCCGGAGCCGGTCTCCCAGGGAACCTTCAAACCCGTAACGCCGAGTCCCAGGCCGGCCGATCTGCCTGCGGACCAGCCGGCCGACCTCTCCCGCCGGCCGGAGCCCGCGCCGCAGACTCAGGTGCCGGCGCCGCCCATTCCGCGGGAGGAGCGGCCGGCGCCTGTCCCCCAGAGGGAGAGGCCCGCGCCGGCTCCGGTCGTGCCCGTCCAGCCGGAGCCCGAGGAAGAAGAAGAGCCCGAGCCGGAGCCGGTGGCGGAGCGCCCAGCGGCGATGGAGGCCGCGGACCAGACGGTCCGCACAGGGCTCGACGTGGCGTTCCGGGTCACCCCGCCGGACGCGTACATCCTGGTGGACGGCCGGGTGATCGGCAAGGCACAGGAGTGGAGCGGCCAGAGAGGCGCCCGCACCTACACCTTCCCCGGCGCGGGGTCCTATCTCGTGAAGATCCGCAAGCCCGGCATGAAGGATCACCGGATCGCGGTCGAGGCGAGCGGGGCCGGGGTGACGACTCCGATCACGGTGCGGCTGCGCTCCATGGCCGCGGCCGAGGTGGAGACGTCCGACCTGCGGACGATCCAGGTCCGCGAGGCCGTCGCCTTCCGGGCGGAGCCCGCCGGCGCGGTGGTGAGCGTGGACGGCCAGGAGATGGGCCCGGCGCGGCAATACTCCGGCGGGATGGGGAAGCGGGGGTGGCTGACCCTCCAACCGGGCCGGCACCGGGTCTCCGTGACCGCGCCGGGGTTTCGCCGGCAGGACTTCCTCGTCGACGTGACGGGCGGGGCCGAGAAGGAGAAGGAGAGGATCGAAGTGCGCCTGGCGCCCGGAGGGGATGAATGAGACGCCGTAGCAAGACCCGCTTTGCCACCGCGGTGGCCGAGGCGCTCCCGCGCCTGACCTCGATTCCGGGGCGCCTCCGCGCGGAGCGGATGGACAACGGCCTCACGGTCTGCCTGGTCGAAAACCGCCAGGCGCCGCTCGTCACCTCGGCGGTCTTCTACCGCGTCGGCACGCGGGACGAGCCCGCGGGCAACGGCGGCGTCGCCCACTTCCTGGAGCACATGATGTTCAAGGGCTCGGCCCACTACGGGCCGGGGGAGATCGACCGCAAGACGCAGGCCCTGGGCGGCTCGAACAACGCCTTCACGAGCCACGACGTCACCGCCTACTACTTCAACTTCGCCTCCGACCGCTGGACCGAGGCGTTGACCGTCGAAGCGGACCGCATGACCACCCTGACGCTCGACCCCACGGAGGTCGCGAGCGAGCGGCAGGTGATCCTCGAAGAGATCGCCATGTACGACAGCGAGCCCTGGGACGCTCTCGAAATGGAGGTCATGAAGCGGCTCTTCGGCACCCACCCCTACGGCAAGCCCGTGCTCGGCACCAGGGAAGAGCTTCTCGCCATGGACGAGAGCCACCTGCGCGCCTTCCACCAGCGGTTCTACCGGCCAGATAACGCCGTTCTGGTCGTGGCCGGGGACGTGGGGGACGACGCCTTCGGGGACGTCGAGCGCATCCTGGGCAGCGTGCCGGCGGGAGCGGAGCGCCGGCGCGGGTTCTCGCCCCCGGCTCCCGGAGACCTCCCCAGGGAGCTCACCCGCGTCGAGCGGCGCAAGGGAGAGGTGGCGCGCATCCTGGTCGCGCTCCCCGGGCCGCCCGGGACCCATCCGGACCACCCGGTCCTGAAGCTCGCCCTGACCCTCCTGGGCGGCGGCCGGACGAGCCGGCTCCCTCGGATCCTCGTAGAGGAAGAGCAGATCTGCGTCTGGGTTTCGGCGGACATCTCGGAGAGTATGGACGCGAGCCAGATCATCGTGGCCGCCGAGGTGGTGCCCGGCGTGGAGCCGTCCCGCGTGGAGGCCCGGATCCTCGAGCTCGTGGGGGACCTCGAAACCCATCCCCCCTCGGCCGAGGAGCTGGAGCGGGCCCGGCAGATCTCCATGGCCGACTGGGTCTTCGGTCACGAAAAGGTTCACCAGCAGGCGCTCTCCGTGGGGATCGCCCTCACCCTGTTCGACCTCGAGCACCTGGACCGCCACCTGGCGGGCGTGCTCGCCGCCGGCCCCGAGCAGGTGCTCGACGTGGCCGCGCGCTACCTCCGGCCTGAAAACGGCGGCGTCCTCGGATGGTCCCTCCCCAAGTCGTGACCGTCCCCGCCGACCTCGTGGAGCGCTGGCGGCGGGACACCCCTGCCACGGCGCGCCGCATCCACCTGAACAACGCCGGGGCCGCGCTGCCGCCGCAGCCCGTGCTGGACGTCATAACGGGCCACCTGCTCCGCGAGGCCGAGATCGGCGGGTACGAGGCCGCGGAAGAGGCGGAGGGCCGGCTGGAGGAGGTGTACGGGCACCTCGCGCGGCTGATCGGCGCCAAGCCCCGGGAGATCGCGGTCGTCGAGAACGCCACGGTCGCCTTCTCGCTCGCCCTCTCCGCGTTCGACTTCCAGCCGGGCGACGTCCTGGTGACCACCCGGAGCGACTACACGTCGAACTGGATCATGTACCTCGCCCTGCGGGACCGCCGGGGCGTCCAGGTGCTCGCCGCCGAAGACCTGCCGGAGGGGGGCGTCGATCCCGCGTCCGTGCGCGAGCTGGCCGCCCATCCGCGCTGCCGGCTGGTGGCCGTCTCCTGGGTGCCCACCAACTCCGGCCTCGTGCAGCCCGTCGCCGAGGTGGGCCAGGTCTGCCGGGAGCTTTCCGTCCCCTATCTCGTGGACGCCTGCCAGGCCGTGGGGCAGATCCCGATCGACGTCGCGCGCCTGGGCTGCGACTTCCTCGCCGTCACCGCCCGGAAGTTCCTCCGCGGACCTCGGGGGCTGGGCTTCCTCTACGTGTCGGACCGGAAGCTCGCGGAGGGGATCTACCCGCTGGGGATCGACATGCGGGGCGCCCGCCGCGTGGGCACGGACGGCTTCGAGCTCGAAGAGGGAGCCCGCCGCTTCGAGAACTGGGAGTTCCCCTACGCCCTGGTCCTCGGAATGGGCGAGGCCGCCCGCTACGCTCTGGAAGTCGGGATCGAGCGGACCGGAGAGCGGGCCCGCGAGCTCGCGGCCTTGGTCCGCGAGAAGCTCTCAGGGCTCCCGGGAGTCCAGGTGTGGGACCGCGGCCCCCGGCTATGCGCCATCGCGACCGCGAGCATTGAAGGGCGCGACGCGACGGACCTGATGCACCGGCTGCGCGCGGCCGGGATCAACGTGAGTGTCTCTTCGAGCGAGGACGGCTCCCAGACGCCGGTCCTCCGGATCTCCCCCCACTACTACAATGCTCCCG
>DATHUD010000181.1:0-4027 GCA_035462575.1 Thermoanaerobaculia bacterium
AGCGCAGCCCGGGAGCCAATCCGCTGTTCCAGGTGCTCTTCTCCCTGGAGGCGGATCTCGGGCCGGGGATCGAGTCCGGCGGCCTCACCTGGGCGGCCCCCGAGGGGGTCGACCGTGGAGCGGCCCAGCTCGACCTCTCGCTCACGGTCTCCGAGGCGGGCGGGGGCTTGGCAGCCACGTTCGAGGCCGCCGCCGACCTCTTCGACGCCGTGACCGTGGAGCGCCTGCTCGCGTCTCTGGAGATGCTGCTCGCGGCCGTGGCCGCCGATCCGGACGCGCGGCTTGGCCGTCTCCCGGTGCTCCCGGAGCTGGTCCGGGCGGAGACCATCGCCCCGGAGGTTTCGGTCGTATCCCGGCCGCGCCGGGAGGAGGTGCGGACTCCGGTCGAGGAGCTGCTCGCCGGGATCTGGAGCGAGGTGCTGGGGGTCGAGCGGGTGTCCCCTTCAGACGGTTTCTTCGAGCTGGGCGGGCATTCGCTCCTGGCGCTTCAGGCCGTCTCCCGCGTGAGGAGCACGTTCGGAGTGGAGCTGCCGCTCCGCGCGATGTTCGGCCCGACCCTCGCCGCCATGGCCGGGGAGATCGAGGCGGCTCTGCGCGGCGGGAGTGCGGCGGGGGAGGAGCCTCTGGCGCCGGTCGCGCGGGACGGCGCGCCGCTGCCGCTCTCCTTCGGCCAGGAGAGGCTCTGGTTCTTCGACCGCTTCGAGCCGGGAAACCCGGCCTACAACATCGCCGGCACGGCCCGCCTCGCGGGCCCGCTCGATCCCGCCCGCCTCACCCGGGCGCTGTCTCAGATCATCCGCCGGCACGAGGCCCTGCGCGCCGCGTTCCCGGAGGAGGGCGGCCGGCCCGTGCAGCGGATCGCGTCTCCGGCTCCCTTCGACCTCCCCGTGGTGGACCTCTCCGGCCGGCCCGAAGAGGCGGAGCGCCTCGCGGCGGAGCATGCCCGGCGGCCGTTCGACCTCGCCCGGGGGCCGCTCTTCCGCGCCACCCTCGTAAGGCTTTCCGAGACGGAGCACCGGCTCTTCGTCTCCATGCACCACATCGTGTCGGACGCCCGGTCGCTCGCGATCCTCTGGAACGAGGTGTCGTCCCTCTACGAGGGCGCGGTCCTGCCGGAGCTGCCGCTCCAGCCCGCGGACCACGCCGTCTGGCAGCGGGAGCATGTGGGGGACAACCTTGGGTTCTGGCGCGAGCAGCTCGCGGGCCTGCCGCCCGTGCTGGAGCTGCCGCTCGACCGGCCGCGCCCGGCCGTGCAGTCGTTCCGCGGCGCCACGCTCCTCCGATCCTTGCCTCCTCTGCGTTTGGCCGAGCTGGCCCGGACCGAGGGGGTGACGCCGTTCATGCTCCTCCTCGCCGGTTTCGAGGCGCTGCTTTTCCGCTGGACGGGCCAGGAGGACTTCGCGGTGGGATCGCCGTCCTCCACGCGCGACCGGGTGGAGCTCGAGGGACTGATCGGCTTCTTCGTGAACACCCTCGTGCTCCGCGCCGCCGTCCCGGCGGACGCCCCGTTCCGGCGGCTGCTCGCGGACGTGCGGGAGACCGCCCTCTCCGCCTACGCGCACGGCGATGTCCCCTTCGAGAAGATCGTCGAGGCGCTCGCGCCCGAGCGGAGCGCCGCCGTCTCGCCGCTCTTCCAGGTGATGTTCGCGCTCGAAGGAGTGCCCGCCCCGCCGCTCACCCGGGGCGGCCTCGTGTGGACGGCCGAGGGGACCGACCGGGGCGCGGCCCAGCTCGACCTCTCCCTCTCGGTGATCGACGAGCCCGAGGGCTTCCGCGCCGCGATCGAGTACGCGGCCGACCTCTTCGACGCCGCCACGATCGACCGCCTCGCGGACCATCTCGGGCGCCTCCTCGAAGGGATCGCCGCCGATCCGGACCGGGCGGTTGCGGACCTGCCGGTCCTCTCGGTGGAGGAGCGTGCGCAGCTCCTCGCGTGGAACGACACGGCCGCGCCCGTGCCGGCGGACCTCCTCGTCCACGACCTCTTCGTTCAGCAGGCGGAGCGGACGCCCGACGCGATCGCCGTGGCGGTCGCCGGCCAGCCCGGGGAGCGGCTCACCTACGCCGCGCTCCGCGAGCGGGCCGGGCGGGTCGCGGGCGGCCTCCGCGCCCTGGGCATGGGCCCGGGAACGATTGTGGGGCTTGAGACCCGGCGTTCGCTCGACACCGTGGCCGGCCTCCTCGGAATCCTGGAGGCGGGCGCAGCCTATCTGCCGCTCGACCCCGACTATCCCGAAGACCGTCTCGCGTTCATGGTGGAGGATTCAGGCGCGGCCTTCGTGCTCACGGACAACCTCCCGGAAGGGGAGGGGAGCGGGGCGCGGGCTCTGCCAGACGACCTCGCCTACGTCATCTACACCTCGGGCTCCACGGGCCGGCCCAAGGGCGTCATGGTGCCACACCGGTCCGTGGTCAACCACGCGTTCGCCATCCGGGACCTCTACGAGCTCGGGGAGACGGACCGCGTCCTCCAGTTCGCCTCGCTGTCGTTCGACGCGGCGGCGGAGGAGCTGTATCCCACCTGGCTCGCGGGCGGCTGTGTGGTGCTCTGGACCGAGGCCGCGCGCTCGGGCGTCCCGGAATTCCACCGCCTGATCGAGAGCGAGGGGATCACCCACGCCGTCCTCCCGTCCTCCTACTGGCACGAATGGGTCGCGGAGATGGAGCGCGCGGGCGCCGCCGTGCCGTCCTCCCTCCGCTTCGTCGTTCCGGGAGCCGAGCCGGTCTCGCCGGTCCACCTCGAAACCTGGAGGAGGATCGCCGGGGACCGCGTCGCCTGGATCAACGCCTACGGCCCCACGGAGACGACGATCACGGCGACGGCCTGGCCCCTCGGCGAAGGGCGGGAGGGGAGGGTGCCGATCGGCCGTCCGCTCCCGAATCTCCAGGCCCACGTCGTGGACCGCCAGGGCAATCCGGTCCCGGTCGGCGTGGCCAGGGAGCTGTGGATCGGCGGTGCGGGCGTGACGCGAGGCTACCTCGGCCGTCCGGATCTGACGGCGGAGCGGTTCGTCCCCGATCCCTTTGCACAGCAGCCGGGAGCGCGGGTCTACCGTACGGGCGACCTCGTCCGCCGGCTGCCTTCGGGCGACCTCGACATCCTCGGCCGCATCGACTCGCAGGTGAAGGTCCGGGGCTTCCGGATCGAGCTGGGCGAGATCGAGGCCGCGCTCGCCGCGCACCCGGCCGTGTCCGAGGCGGCGGTCGTTGTTCGCGAGGACCGCCTCGTCGCGTATCTGGTGGGGGAGGAGGCCGATCCGGCGGAGCTGCGGGCGTGGCTGCGCGAGCGGCTGCCGGAGCACATGGTCCCCGGGGCTTTCGCCTTCGTGGACGCGTTCCCCGTCACCCCGAGCGGCAAGCTCGACCGCCGGGCCCTCTCCCGCATCGCGCCCGAGGCCGGTCTCCGCGAGAGCGCCGCGCCGCGCACGCCGGCCGAGGAGATCCTGGCCGGCCTCTTCGCCGAGGTGCTCGGCCGCGAGGCGGTCGGCGTCCACGACGACTTCTTCGAGCTGGGCGGCCACTCGCTCCTCGCGACCCAGGTCGTCTCCCGCGTGCGCGAGGCTTTCGGAGTGGAGCTGCCGCTCGCCGACCTCTTCGCCGCACCCACGGTCGCCGGCCTCGCCGAGAGCCTCGGGGCGCTCGCGGGCTCGTCCGCCCCGCCGCTCCGGCCCGTGCCGCGCGAGGGGAACCCGCCCCTCTCGTTCCCCCAGGAGCGGCTCTGGTTCCTCGATCGCCTGAAGCCCGGCGGCGCGGCCTACAACATGGCCTCGGCGCTCTCTTTCCGGGGCGACCTCTCCGTGCCCGCGCTCGAAGAGGCGCTCCGGGGGGTCATCCGCCGCCACGAAGCCCTGCGCACCACGTTCGCGGAGCGCGCCGGAGGGGCGGTGCAGGTGATCGCGCCCGAGATCCCCTGGAGGCTCCCCGTGATAGATCTCGGAGCGGCTCCCGGCGAGCTGCGCCGCCTCGCCGCCGAAGAGGCCCTGAGGCCGTTCGATCTCGCGAGAGGCCCGCTCCTGCGGGGCGTGCT
>DATHUD010000182.1:0-8863 GCA_035462575.1 Thermoanaerobaculia bacterium
ACCCCACGGCATAAACCAGCCAAGGCTCCCTCTCCCGGCAGGGTGGGAGGGGGCTGGGAGAGGGTTGGGGTGAGGGCCCCGGGCCGAAGGCCCCGGGGTTTTTCGGGCTCAGCCTTCGAAATACCGCTTCAACCCCTCCAGCGCCGCCTTCCACATCGCCCGCCGCGGCTCGACCAGCCCGGCGTCGGGAAGACCCGCGTTGTCCGCCACGACGCTCGCCCCCTTGGGCTTGCCCGTGATGCGGATCTCGACCGTGCGGCCGTCCCACTTGAAGCGCAGCCATGCCAGATCGTCGCCCTTGGTCTTCACCTCGCGCGGCTTGTCGCCCGTGAACGCGGCTTCCAGGGCCTGGGCGAGCCCGGGATCGGCGTCCGCGAGCCATGCCGCCCGCCGCTCGGGGCTCTTCAGGGCGTCGACGACCGCGGAAACGGTGGCGGGGACCGTCTTGGTGACGGAGACCTGGAACGTGCCGGTGCACGCCTGGTTCGTTTCGCGCAGGCCTCGCGAGCGCTCGAAGGCCACGGTGATCCCCTGGGCGTGCCAACCGGGAATCCCGTGCTCCTTGTGCAGGTGCGCGGCGGCGGCGGTGTGCCCCTTCCCGGCCGCGCCGAACGCCTCCAGCACGGCGAACCAGTGGTCGAGGCCGTGGCCGGTCGCCTTGCGGATCGACTCGTCGGTGACCTCGCCTCTCTTCCTGACAGGAGCTTTCATCCCGAAAGCAGGATCGCAGGAGGCGCGAAAGCCGTCAAGAGAGCCGGCCGGCGGGATAGGATGAGCTCCGACCATGGACGCCACCGCCTGGAACCGGCTCCGCTACACCGTCTGGGCCCCGATCTACGACCTGATCGCCCGCTTCGGGCGGTACCGGCGCCGGTCGATCGGGCTCCTGTCCCTGCATCCCGGTGAAAAGGTTCTGATTGTCGGGGCGGGCACCGGGGCCGATCTGCCGTACATCCCCGAAGGCGTGTCGGTGCTCGCCACGGACCTGACGCCCGCGATGCTCGCCCGCGCCCCCGTCCGCCCCGGGATGGAGACGCGGGTGATGGACGGCCAGAAGCTCGACCTGCCCGACGCGGAGTTCGACGCCGTGATCCTCCACCTGATCCTGGCCGTGATCCCGGACCCCGTGGCCTGTCTCCGCGAGGCGTCGCGGGTGCTGAAGCCCGGCGGGAGGATCGCCGTGTTCGACAAGTTCCTGCCCGACGGATCCCGGCCGAGCCTGCCGCGGCGGATGCTCAACGGGGTGACCGGGGTGCTCTTCTCGGACATCAACCGGCGGATGGGGGACATCCTGAAAGCGTCGGGGGCGCCCTTGCGGGTGGAGCGGAACGAGCCGGCGATGTTCGGGGGGATGTTCAGGATCATCCTGCTGACGAAGGGGTGAGGTTCCCGGCACACACCGTGCAAAGCTCCCTCGCCGTGGTCACGGCAACGATCCCCAAACCCCCCGCGAAGAAGCCCCGGCGCCGGGCGTCCCCGAAAGTCGAGCGCCGCCTCCCCGTCGGGGCCGAGGTGGTGCCCGGGGGGGTGCACTTCCGCGTCTGGGCTCCCCGGCCCCGGAAGGTGGAGGTGGTGCTCGAAGGGGAATGGCCCGTCGAGCTGGAGCTCTCAGCCGAGGGAGACGGCTACTTCTCGGGCCTCGCCCCCGAGGCCGGAGCGGGCGCTCTCTACCGATACCGTCCGGACGGCGGCGACGCCTTCCCCGATCCGGCCTCGCGCTTCCAGCCCCAGGGTCCGCACGGGCCGTCCCAGGTGATCGATCCGTCCGCGTTCGAGTGGACCGATCGCGGATGGCCGGGCCTCTCCCGCGAGGGGCAGGTGATCTACGAGATGCACGTCGGCACGTTCACTCCCGAGGGGACGTGGGAGGCGGCGTCCCGCGAGCTTCCGGAGCTCGCGGAGCTGGGCATCACGGTGCTCGAAATCATGCCGGTGGCCGAGCTCCCGGGAGAGTTCGGCTGGGGGTACGACGGCGTCGACCTCTTCGCGCCCTATCACCTCTACGGCGAGCCGGACGACTTCCGCCGCTTCGTGGACCGCGCCCACGCGGCCGGGATCGGGGTGATCCTGGACGTCGTCTACAACCATCTGGGGCCGGACGGGAACTATCTCAAGCAGTTCTCAGAGGCCTACTTCACCGACCGGTATAAAAACGACTGGGGCGAGGCGATCAACTTCGACGGCGAGGATGCGGGGCCGGTGCGCGAATTCTTCCTCGCCAACGCCGGGTACTGGATCTCGGAATTCCACCTGGACGGCCTGCGGCTCGACGCAACCCAGGATGTGAAGGACGCTTCGAAGGACCCTATCCTCGCCGCGGTCGCGCGGCGGGCGCGGGAGGCGGCGGGGGAGCGGGCGATCTACCTCGTGGCGGAAAACGAGCCGCAGGAGACGCGGCTGGTCCGCCCGCCGGAAGAAGGGGGCTACGGGATCGACGCTTTGTGGAACGACGACTTCCACCACTCGGCCATGGTGGTGCTCACCGGGCGCAGCGAGGCCTACTACACGGACTACAAGGGCTCGCCCCAGGAGATGATCTCGCTCGTCAAATACGGCTACCTCTACCAGGGACAGCGCTACGCCTGGCAGGAGCAGCGCCGCGGCACGTCGGCCCTGGGATTGCCGCACGCTTCGTTCGTCAACTTCATCCAGAACCACGACCAGGTGGCCAACTCCGCGCGCGGCGAGCGCTGCCACAAGCTCGCGAACCCGGGCCACTTCCGGGCGCTCACGGCCTTGACGCTGCTCGCCCCCGGCACGCCCATGCTCTTCCAGGGTCAGGAGTTCTGCGCGTCCGCCCCGTTCCTCTACTTCGCGGACCATGGGCCCAAGCTCGCCCGGGCGGTGCAGCGCGGCCGGGAGGAGTTCCTGGCGCAGTTCCCGAGCCTCGCCCTGCCGGAGACCCAGGCCGGCATCCCCGTGCCGCACGACCGCGAGACCTTCGAGCGTTGCAAGCTCGACTTCGCGGAGCGCGAGAGCCACGCGCCCTGCTACGCGCTCCACCGGGACCTCCTGCGCCTGCGCCGGGAGGATCCGGTGTTCCGGGAGCAGGGGAGGGGGTTTCTGGACGGCGCCGTGCTCTCGTCCGAGGCGTTCCTCCTCCGCTTCTTCGGCAAGGAGGGGGCCGACCGCCTCCTGCTCGTCAACTTCGGAGCCGACCGGCACCTGGAGCGGGTGCCGGAGCCGCTCCTCGCCCCTCTCACCGGTTGGCGGTGGGAGGTTCTCTGGTCGAGCGAAGACCCGCGCTACGGCGGCGTGGGCGCCCCCCCTCCCGAAGACGAGGAGGGGTGCTGGCGGATTCCCGGCCGCTCGGCCACCGTGTTGAAACTCGTTCCAAGGGGGAGTGGGGATGGAAGCGCTGCAGACCAAGAGAAATAGACCCGCCCGGCGGATGCCCTGGCCCGAGCCCGAAGAGCGGACCGGCCCCGAGCCGCTGCCCGAAACCCTTCTCACCCGCGAGTGGCTGGTCACCAACGGCCTGGGGGGCTATGCCTCGGGCACGGTCTCGGGCGTGGCCACCCGGCGCTATCACTCGCTCCTGGTCGCGGCCCTGCCCGCGCCGCGCGGCCGCATGCTCATGCTCGGCCAGGTCCAGGAGGTGCTGCGCCTGCCGGACGGCACCGTGGCCTCCCTGGGCGGCGAGCACCTGGCGGGCCAGCCGCCCGAGGCGCCGGGGGCGGGGCATCTCCAGGAGTTCCGGCTGGAGGCGGGGCTCCCGGTGTGGACCTACCGCGTGGGGGACTTCGTCCTCGAAAAGCGGGTCTTCCTGGTCCACCTCCAGAACACGGTCCACGTCGTCTACCGTCTGCTCGAAGGTGGGGGGTTGGTGCGGCTGGAGATGCACCCCTCGATCCATTTCCGGCCTCACGACGCGCCGGTCTCGACCGCGCTCGCCGGGCCGTACAAGATCGTGGCCGTCGAAGACCGCTACGAGATCTGCTCCAACTGGCCCGACCTGCCGCCCCTGCGGATGGGGCTCGAAGGGGCCAACCCCACGTTCACCGTGGCGAGCCGCCGGATCGAAGGAGCCTTTTACGCCGTCGAAGACCGCCGCGGCTACGAGTCCGTGGGCGACCTCTGGTCCCCGGGCTTCTTCGGCGCCGACCTCCTGCCGGACGGGGAGATGACGGCGGCCCTCGTCGGCTCGACCGAAGACTGGCCCGCGATCCGCGCCCTCTCCCACCGCGAGGCGCTGGCGGCCGAGCTCGAGCGGCGCGAGCGGCTGATCTACAACGCAGACCCGCGGGCGCACGAGGGCATGGGAGCCGAGCTGGTGCTCGCGGCCGACACCTTCGTCGTCACCCCCGGCCGCTCCGAGGACGCGGCCCGCGCCCACGCGGCCGGCGACGAAGCCCGGAGCGTCATCGCCGGCTACCACTGGTTCACCGACTGGGGGCGCGACACCATGATCAGCCTCGAAGGGCTGGCGCTCACGGCCGGCCGCGAGCTCGAGGCCGGCTACATCCTGCGCACCTTCGCCCGCCACATGAAGGACGGCCTGATCCCCAACCTCTTCCCCGAGGGGGACCGCGAAGGGCTCTACCACACCGCCGACGCCACGCTCTGGTTCTTCCACGCGCTCGACCGCTACCTCCAGGCGACCGGCGACCGGCAGACGCTCGACCTGCTCCTCCCCACGCTCATGGACATCGTGGACCACCATCTGCGGGGAACCCGCTTCGGCATCGGCGTGGACCCGGAGGACGGCCTGCTGCGCCAGGGGGCCGAGGGCTATCAGCTCACCTGGATGGACGCCAAGGTGGACGACTGGGTGGTCACGCCGCGCCGGGGCAAGCCCGTGGAGATCAACGCCCTCTGGTACAACGCCCTGCGGCTCCTCGAGCGCTGGATCGGCGAGGAGCGCGGCGAGCAGGACGACGTCGCCCGCGGCCTGGGCGAGCAGGCGGACCGCGCCCGGGAGTCCTTCAACCGCCGCTTCTGGTACGAGGGGGGAGGCTACCTCTACGACGTGATCGACGGCCCGGAGGGGGACGACTCCGCCTGCCGGCCGAACCAGGTCTTCGCCATCGCGCTGCCGTATCCGGTGCTCGATCCGGGCCGCTGGCAGGCCGTCCTCTCCGTGGTCGAAAACCGCCTCCTGACCCCCGTGGGCCTGCGCTCGCTCGCCCCCGGCCATCCCGACTACAAATCGACCTACTACGGCGACCTCCGCGCCCGGGACGCCGCCTATCATCAAGGCACCGTCTGGGGCTGGCTCATCGGCCCGTTCGTAGACGCGTGGCTGAAGCTCCACCCCGAAGATCCGTCCAGGGCGCGAGTCTTCCTCGAAGGCTTCATCCCCCACCTGGGAGAAGCCTGCCTCGGCTCGATCAGCGAAATCTTCGACGCCGAGCCGCCGTACACCCCCAGAGGCTGCGTGGCCCAGGCCTGGAGCGTCGCCGAGGTGCTGCGCTGCTGGGTGAAGACGGCCGGGCCGTCGCAGGAAGAGAGGCGGGAGGTGGTGTTGGAGGACGTTCCGGAGGAGCGGGTGACGGTGTAGCGCTCTTCAAGCCCGCCCCCAGGGCGGTGTTCGGATAGCCCAGGGCGGAAGCCCTGGGCGGGGGGGCTCTGAGGTAGGATTGCCGGAGGAGACCCATCACCATGTTCGAGCGCATCGCGTCCGATCCCAAGATCCTCGGCGGCAAACCCTGTATCAAGGGCACGAGGATCAGCGTCGAGTTCCTGCTGGAGCTGGTCGCGCAGGGGGCCAGCCGGGCGGACATCCTCAAGGCCTATCCCCACCTGGCAAAGGAGGATGTCGAGCAGGCTCTCCGGTATGCGGCCCGCTTTCTCGAAAACGAGGTCGTCATCACGGCAGAGATCCCTCATTGAGGCTGCGGGATTTCGCCTTCCTGACGGATGAGAACATCCATCCGGAGGTCGTGAAGCTGCTGCGAGAGCGCGGCAACGACCTTCTGGACGTCAAGGAAAGTGGTCTCGTCGGTTCCAGCGATCTCGCCATCCTCCGCAAGGCTTACGCGGAGCACCGGGTCGTCCTGACTCACGATAGCGACTTCGGCCGTCTGGCGGTGGCCGGTCTGGAACCGGTCGTGGGGATCGTCTATCTGAGACCCGGCCACATCGAGCCGGCCTTCACGATGGGCACACTGGACGCCCTCTTCGAACGGATCGGTGAGATCGACACTCCCTTCATGGTGGTCGCGGAGCGCAGCGCCGGCCAGGTAAAGATCCGTCTTCGGCAACTCTGACGCCCTCGCCGCCCAGGGTTTCCACCCTGGGCTATCCGAACACCGCCCCAAGGGGCGGAACGGCCATCCACCCCCTCTCCCCTGGAGCGTATATCCTCGGATAGCTTTCCCCTGCCGGTTTTCGAGAGGAGGCTCCGTGTCGAGATTCCAGAGAAGCCTCGTGGCTTCGTGTCTTGCCCTGCTGTGCGCGGCCGGCCTGGCCGCTCAGGAGGAGGCCCCGCCCCCTTCCCCGGAGGAGGAGGCGATCGGGAAGAAGGTGAAGGAGGAGGTCGAGCGGCAGTTGAAGGAGCGGGAGGCGCAGCGGTGGACCGCGGGGATCAACCCGCAGGGGGGCGGCGTGTTCGTGAAGTCGCCGGACGGCAAGGCGCTGTTCCGGCTCTACGGCTACGCCCAGCCGACGTTCACCTATACGGACGAGGACAACGGCGCCACGTTCGAGGAGACGGACTTCCGCGTGCGCCGCGCCCGGATCGACCTCTCGGCCGACTACGACGACCGCTACAAGCTGTTCCTCGAATTCGACGGCGCGCCGTCCGACGGCACGGCGCTGGTCGAGGCGTGGGCCCAGGCGGCGTACGTGAAGGACCGGCACTATCTGCGCGCCGGCAAGTTCATCACCCCGTTTTCGACCGAGAACACCCGCTCGTCGCGAGCGCTCGACACGGTGGAGCGCTTCCTCGCCTTGAACGCCATGTTCAGCCTGCCCGCCCTGGACGTGCAGTTCGGCCCCATGCTCTGGGGGCACCTGGACAAGGGCAAGCGGTTCACCTACTTCGCGGGCGTGTGGAACGGCAACGCCTCGGCCGGGGCCGGCGTGGTCTCGGGACAGCGGGGCAACGCCCGGGACAACAACGGCGACAAGGAGATCCAGGGGCGCCTGAACGCCCAGTGGACGGACGCGCTCACGACCGGCATCGCCTTCGACATCGACACGGAAGAGGCGCAGACTCTGACTCTCGCGAGCTACTCCGGGGCGCGCTTCATCGCGCTGCCCGTCTCCGGAGACCGCCGCGGCGTGGATCTGGACGCGCACTGGAAGCGCGGGCGGCTTTCGCTCGACTCCGAGTGGCTCTCCTTCGACTTCGAGGACAGCGGGGCCGAGCTGGCCGGAGGTTACGTTCAGGCCGCGTTCTGGGCGCGGGGGAGCGAGGCGGCGGGCGGTGTCCAGCCCGTGCTGCGGGCGGAGGTCGCGGAGCTTTCGGGCGACGCGCTCGCGGGGATCGACGGCGAGCGGATCGTGGCCGTCACCCTGGGGGCCAACGTATGGTTCAACGGCCGGACGCGCTGGCAGGTCAACGTCATCGGCGAAGACTTCGACGGGCGGGGGAACGGCTCCTTCCGGAAGGGCTCCGGCTGGCGCCCCACGGTGCTCAATCAGTTCCAAGTGAAGTTCTGAACATGTAAGCTTCCGCATCTCAGGAGATCCTTCATGGACCGGTTCCTTGCACGCCTCCTCTCTCTCATCGTTCTGACCTGCCTGGCCGGCGGCGTCGCCACGGCCCAGGAGAAGGTCGTCATCCAATACGACTGCATTCCGAACTACGCCAACTGGGGCGGGGTGACCGCCCTCTACAAGAAAGTCTCGGGGGTGACCGTTCCCCCCGATCCCAAGGGCTCCTCGGTGGCCCTGGCCGCCCTGGAGGCGGAGAAGGAGAAGCCGCAGGCCGACACCGCCTACTACTCCGGGGCGGTCGGCTACGAGGCGGCGAAAAAGGGGCTCCACCAGCCGTACAGGCCCAAGGGCTGGGAACAGATCCCCGCAGGCCTGAAGGACAAGGACGGCCTCTGGTGGACCGTTCACACCGGAACGATCGCGTTCCTGGTCAACACCAGGGCGCTCGGAGGAGCCCCGGTGCCGCGGTCTTGGAAGGATCTGCTGAAGCCGGTGTACAAGGGGAAGATCGCGTACGACGACCCGACCTGGGGCGGCACCTCCTACACCCTGGTCTACGGGTTGAACGGGCTCTTCGGAGGCAACGAGAAAAACTTCAAGCCGGGGCTTGACTACCTGAAGAAGCTCGACGCCAACGTGTCGTCCTATCCCAGAGAGTCGGTCTACAACGCAGTGCTCCGCGGGGAGATCCCGATCTGGATCAACGCGGACGGCAACGGCTACAAGATGAAGCACGTCGACGGCGGTCCGGTCGAGGTGGTGATCCCCGCCGAGGGGACGTTCACCATGCCGCTCGTGATGGGGCTGGTCCAGGGCGCGCCGCGCGGGGCCGAGGCGAAGAAGTACCTGGACTGGCTGCTCACGCCGCCGGCCCAGGCCGAGTTCGCCAGAGGCTTCTTCCGCCCGGTGATCCCGGGAACCCTGCCGGCGGATTTGAAGTCCAAGTTCCTGCCCGACAAGGAGTACTCCCGGGCGCGAGCCCTGGATCTCGCGAAGATGGCCGCCGCCTCCGACGCGTTGAAGAAGGCCTGGATGGAGGAGATCCGCGGCAGCGGCCGATGACGCAGCCATGCTGAGCCCTTCCGCATCGAGGCCGTGGACGGGGGTGCTCCTCGCGCTCCCGCTCTTCGTCTTTCTGGTCACGGTGGTGGGGTGGCCCCTCGCCCTGCTGGCGGGCCGGGCGCTCACCGATTCCGGGTGGGAGGCGATCGGGCAGGTGCTCGCGGCCGGGCGCTACAGGACGGCGCTCGTCAACTCGCTC
>DATHUD010000183.1:0-6848 GCA_035462575.1 Thermoanaerobaculia bacterium
CTCCCGCAGCCGTTCGGCGAGTTGGCCGGCGCGGCGGACGAGGTCGCCGTACGCCAGCGCCTCCCCCTCGAAGACGATCGCCACGGCCTCTGGCCGCTCCGCCGCCCGCGCGGCCACGAGGCGATGCACGGGAGCCGCGTCAATCTCCACCGCCGTGTCGTTCCACTCCGTGAGGAGCTGGTGCCAATCGGCTTCGGAGACGAGAGGGATCTCCGCGATCCGCCGCCCCGGGTCTCCGGCGAGGCCGGTCAGGAGCCGCTCGTAGGCGTCCACCACCCGGCGGACGGTCGTCTCGTCGAAGAGGTCCGTGGCATAGCGCACCGAGCCCGCGATGCCGTCCCGCGTCTCGACCAGGTCCAGGCCGAGATCGAACGGAGCCACTCCGGAGTCGACCCCCAGAGGCTCGACGACGAGGCCTTGCAGGTGGACG
Organism: Thermoanaerobaculia bacterium; assembly: GCA_035462575.1. GTDB lineage: Bacteria > Acidobacteriota > Thermoanaerobaculia > Multivoradales > UBA5704 > DATARR01. The sequence continues at coordinate 431 of DATHUD010000183.1, forward strand.
GCGGGCGCGGGAATGTTCTGGAGCTGGAGCACGGCCTGGACGAGGGGCTGGCGGCCGAGGTCGCGCTCCGGGGCCAGCTCCTCGACGAGGCGCTCGAAGGGGAGGTCCTGGTGGGCCCAGGCGCCGAGCGCCGTCTCGCGAACCCTCGCCAGAAGCTCGCCACCCGTCGGATCCCCCGAAAGGTTAGCGCGGAGGGCCAGGGTATCGATGAAGAAGCCGATCAGCCCCTCGACCTCGGCGTGCCTCCTCCCGGCCACGGGGGTCCCCATGAGGAGGTCCTCCTGGCGAGCGAGGCGCCCCAGGAGGGCGGCGAAGGCTGCGAAGAGGGCCATGAACGGCGTCACTCCCTCGCGGCGGCAGAGTCCGCGCACCGCCTCGGCGACCGGGAGCTGGAAGGCGAGACGCCGCCCCTTGCCCGACGCCACGGCCGGCCGAGGGCGGTCCGTGGGGAGGTCCAGCCGCGTGGGTGCCCCGGCGAGGCGCTCGCGCCACCAGGCGAGCCGGGCTTCCAGCTCTCCCCCTTGCAGGCGCTCGCCCTGCCAGAGGGCGAAGTCGGCGTAGCGCGCCGGCAGCGGAGGGAGGGGATTCCCCGCGTAGAGCGCCGCGACCTCGGCGGCGAGCACACCCTCGGACCAGCCGTCCGACACGATGTGGTGAATCGTCCAGAGAACGGCGTGCTCCCGTTCCCGGAGCCGGAGGACGGCAGTGCGGAAGAGCGGCCCCTTCTCCAGATCGAAGGGACGCAGCGCCTCCTCCAGGGCCAGGCGCCGGGCCTCGGCCTCGCGGGGCGCCGCCGGGAGCGCCGAGAGGTCGGCGAGGGGGAAAGGCCGCGGCGCCGGAGGATCGACGAGCGCCACCGGGCCGTCCCCGGACGGGACGATCCGCTCCCGGAGCACTTCATGGCGCCGGGCGATGTCGTCGAACGCGGCGGCGAGAGCCGGCAGGGAGAGCCGCCCCCTTATGCGCAGGGCCGACGGCATGTTGTACGTGGCCCGGCCGGGCTCCAGGCGGTCCAGGAACCACAGCCGCCGCTGAGCGAAGGAGAGCGGGCGCTCGGGACCCTCCCAGGCCCGGGGCACGAGAGGCGGGGCCGCGGGGCCGGCCGCCGTCTCGATCCGCGCCGCGAGCCCCGCGACCGTGGGGGACTCGAAGAGCGCGCGCAGCTCGACCTCGACCCCGAACGCCTGGCGGATGCGGGAGACGACCTGGGTCGCGAGGAGGGAGTGGCCGCCCAGAGCGAAGAAGTCGTCCGTCACGCCCACGCGGTCGGTCCCCAGCACCGCGGCCCAGACGCCGGCCAGGATCTCCTCGGCCGGCGTGCGCGGCGGGACGGGCTCCTTCCCCAGGTCCGGCCGCACCCGCCTGGGCGCGGGGAGGGCCTTCTCGTCCACCTTGCCGTGGGAGGCGAGCGGAAGCTGGCGCCGCTCCGGCTCCGAGAGGAGGGGGATCTCCCCCACCCGCCGGTCCGGTTCGGCCGCGACCGCTTCGAGGAGCCTTGAGTAGCGGTCCACCAGCCGCAGGACGGTCGTGTGGTCGAAGAGGTCCGTGGCGTAGCGCGCTGAAAGGAGGAGGCCGCCGGGGATCTCCAGGAGGTCCACTCCGAGGTCGAAGGGGGCGGTGCCGGGCTCCACCTCCAGCGGCTCGACCGCGACGCCGGGGAGGCCGAAGTCCGGCAGGGGGACGTTCTGGAGCTGGAACATCACCTGGAAGAGCGGCTGGCGGGAGAGGTCCCGCTCGGGCTGCAGCTCTTCGACCAGCCGCTCGAAGGGGAGCGACTGGTGGGCCCACGCCCCGAGCGCCGTCTCCCGGGCGCGGGAGACGAGGTCCGCGAACGACGGATTGCCGGAGACGTCCGTCCGCAGCACGAGGGTGTTGACGAAGAAGCCGATCAGCCCCTCGACCTCGGAGCGCTCGCGGTTGGCGACCGGCGAGCCGAGGACGACCTCGTCCTGCCCGGTGATCCGGTGAAGGAGCGCCTGGAAGCCGGCGAGGAGGACCATGAAGAGGGTCGCTCCCCGCTCGCGGGCGAGAGCGCGGAGACGGGCGGCGAGATCCCCCGGAAGCTCGGCCGTGACACCCGCGCCGCGGAAGGTCTGCCGCGGCGGGCGCGGCCGGTCGGCCGGGAGGCGCAGGACCGGGAGGTCCGCGAGCTGCCGCGCCCACCAGGCGAGCTCGCGCTCCCAAGCCTCGCCCGCGAACCGCTCGCGCTGCCAGACGGCATAGTCCGCGTACTGGACCGGCGGCGGAGCGAGGGGGGACGGCTTTCCCGCGGCGAAGGCGGTGTAGAGCGCGAGGAGGCTCCGGTAGAGGACGCCGACCGACCACGCGTCGGACACGATGTGATGAAGGGTCGTGAGCAGCACCCGCTCCCCTTCTCCCAGGCGCAGCAGGATGAGGCGGGCGAGCGGTCCCGTCGCGAGGTCGAACGGCCGTTGCGCCTCCTCGAGGGCGAGGCGGTGCGCCTCGTCCTCCCGCAGAGCATCGGCCAGGCCCGAGAGGTCCACGACCGGCAGAGGGAGGACGAGCGACGGCGCCGCCGTCTGGGCGGGCCGGCCTTCCACGTTGTGGAAGGTGGTGCGCAGGGCCTCGTGGAGACGGACGATCTCGTTGAAGGCGGCGGCGAGCGCCCGCTCGTCCAGCTCGCCCGTGAAGCGCACGGCCGAGGGGACGTTGTAGTAGGCGCTCCCCGGCGACAGGCGGTCCAGGAACCAGAGGCGCTGCTGGGCAAAGGAGAGCGGGAGCGCGGCGCCCGGCTCGCGGGGGACGGGGACGAGCGGGGGCACCGGCGGAGCGTCTCCGCGCCACTCCTCCTCCACCCGGGCGGCGAGCCCGGCAACCGTGGGGGCCTCGAAGACGTTGCGGAGCGAGACCTCGACGCCCAGGGCGTCGCGCACCCGGGCCACGAGCTGGGCGCCGAGGAGAGAGTGCCCGCCCAGCTCGAAGAAATCGTCGTGCACGCCCACCCGCTCCCGCCCGAGGAGCCCGGCCCAGATCTCGGCCAGGATCTCCTCCAGGGGCGTGCGGGGAGCGACGGACCCGCCGGGCGCAGAGGCCTCATCCTCCCCCGGCGCAGGCAGGGCGGAGCGGTCGACCTTGCCGCTGGGCGAGAGCGGCAGGGCCGGGAGGACGACCAGGTCCGTGGGCACCAGGTAGTCCGGCAGCCGCTCGGCGAGGAAGGGGCGGAGCAGGGCGAGCGACGGCGTCCCCTCTCCGGGGACCGCGTAGGCCACGAGCCGGTCCTCGCGGACGAGCACTACGGCGTCCTGGACCGACGGGTGCGCGCGCAGGATCGCCTCGATCTCGCCCGGATCGAAGCGGTAGCCGCGCACCTTGTTCTGGCCGCCGATCCGCCCGAGGAACTCGAGCGCGCCGTCCGCCCGCAGGCGCCCCAGGTCGCCCGAGCGGTACATCCGCGCTCCCGGCTCGCCGGAGAACGGGTCGGGCCGAAAGGAGTCGCCCGTCAGGTCCGGCCGGTCGAGGTATCCCCGGGCCGGGGCCACGCCGCCGATCCACACCTCTCCCGGCAGCCCCGCCGGAGCGAGCCGTCCCCACGGGTCCAGCAGGTACAGCCGGGCGTTGAGGACCGGCCGGCCCACCGGGACCGCGCGGTCCGACGCCCGCCGCTCCGCCACCCAGGAGGTCACCTGGACCGTCGTCTCCGTGGGGCCGTAGAGGTTGATCAGCTCGATCCGGTCCGACAGCCGGTGCACGCGCTCGCGGAGATCCTCCGTGAGCGGCTCGCCGCCGCAGAAGAGGCGCGCGAGCGAGGGACAACCTTCGAGGTGTCCGCCATCCAGCAGCAGACGCAGCAGGGCGGGGACGACCTGGAGCGACATCACCTCCCGCTCCCGGAGCACCCGCCCCATCGCCACGGGATCGCGGTGCGCACCGGGAGACGCCAGCACCAGCTCCGCCCCGGCCGCGAGAGGCGCCAGGATCTCCCACACCGACGCGTCGAAGCTCGACGGCGTCTTCTGGAGCACCCGGTCCCCCTGCTCCAGGGGATAGGCGTCCAGCATCCACCGGATCTGGTTCGTCAACGCCCGGTGGCGGACGACCACCCCCTTGGGCGTGCCGGTGGAACCCGAGGTATACAGGACGTACGCGGCGCTTTCGTCCGTTCCGCCCCCCGGGGCGGTGTTCGGATAGCCCAGGGTGGAAACCCTGGGCGGAAGGAGAACCACCTCCACCCCCGAAGCCTCCAACCGATCCCGCAGGTGATCCTGAACCAGCACGACCGGCGCCTTCGAATCCCCCAGCATGAAGGCGAGCCGCGCCGCCGGGTACGACGGATCGAGCGGCACCCACGCCCCCCCGGCCTCCAGGATGGCAAGAAGTCCCACGATCATCTCGGGCGACCGGTCCGCGCAAAGCCCCACCCGCGTCTCCGCTCCCACGCCGAGGCTCCGCAGGTAGGTGGCGAGCTGGCGCGTCCGTTCAGCCAGCTCTCCATAGGTCACGCGGATCCCGTCTTCCCCGGAGAGAGCGATCGCGTCCGAGGTCCGTTCGAGGATCAGCCGGTGGACCGGCACGGGAGGGATGGGGACCGCGGGACCGGCCAGCTCCTCGAGAAGGCGGCGGCGCTCCTCGGGGCGGATCAGCTCCAGGTCTCCCAGACGGGAGGCGGGCTCGGCATTTTCGAGGAGCGCCCGAAAGGCTTCGAGAATCCGATGCGCCTCTTCCTCCCCGAACCGGGCCGCGTCATAGCCCAGCTCCAGGACGAGCCCTCGGGCCGAAAGGAGAAGCTCGAAGCGCTCGGTCCAGCCGCGGGCTCTCTCGACTTCGAAGCGGACGGGGCCGGCCGGCTCCGGGTCCGCCGGCTCGGCGAAACGGAAGCCCGCGGAGAGGAACCCGCCCTCGGGGAAGAAGTAGTCCTGCCAGTCCTCCAACTCGGCCAGCTTCCCGGCGGCCTGGTCGGCCAGCTCGGCGAAGGAGAGGCCGTCCGCCACCGGGAGGCGCACGGGGAGGAAGCGGGCGAAGGGGCCGGCTGCGGTGTCGAAGCCCTCGTAGTGGCGGCCGGGGTATTCGACGCCGATCGCGGCTCCGTCCAGCCCGAGCCTCCAGAGCAACGTCCGCCACGCGGCGAGGAGGGTGGCGGCGCTGGCGGAGGTTTCCAGACCGAGGGAGACCCACTGCGGGGAGAACGGCGCGGAATCTCTTTCGGCCGGCAGCGCCCCCTCCTCGCGCCAGAAGTCCCGGCCAGCCTCCGTTTCGTCGGACTCCAGCAGCTCGTTCAGGGCCTCCGCCACGTCGGCGTACTGCGCGGGCGGCTCGCCGTCGAGACGGCCGGCATAGGCGCGGGCGAGGTCGCGGACGACCACTTCGAGGGCGGCGGCGTCGGCCACGAAGGCGTGGGCTGCAAGGTGCAGGCGGTGGCTCTCCGGCCCTTCGGAGACCAGGGAGGCGGCGAAGGGGGGCTCCCGGTCCGGACGGAACGGGCCGGGAGCGTCGGCCAGACGGACAGGCTCCGGCGGCTGGATCACCTGCGCGGGCCGGCTCATCCCCGGCGGCACGGGGAAGACCGTGCGGAGGATCTCGTGGCGGGCCACCACCTCCCCGAGGGCCGCCTCCAGGCGAGCGCGGTCGAGCGGACCCGTGATCCGCACCGCCGCTTCTGCGCGGTAGGCCGAGCCCTCCTCCCGGGCGAGCGCCCACAGGCGCCGCTGCTGGGGGGAGAGCCGGAAGCCCTGCACCGCCGTCTCCGCCATCAGGGGAGATCCTCGCGGACGTGCGGGTCCGCCATGGCGACCGCGATCTTCCGCGGGCCGGTGAAGGGGTTCCGGGCGTGGGCGGTCAGCATGTTGTCGATCAGGAGGACGTCCCCCCGGTCCCAGGGGAATTCGGTCATCTCATCCAGATACGCCCGCCGCAGGTGCTCCACGACCTCGGGCTCGATGGGCGAGCCGTCCCCGTAATAGGTGTTGTTCGGCAGGTCGTCCTCCCCGAAATCCCGGAGCAGCGGCTCGCGGATGGCGGGGGACAGCGTCGAGACGTGGAAGAAGGTCGCGTGGTTGAACCAGACCGTCTCTCCGGTGCGCGGGTGGACGGCGGTCGCCGGCCGCACCTGGCGGGTGCGGAGGCGGTCGCCTTCTCGCCACTCGAAGTCGATGCCGGCGTCCCGGCAGTAGGCCTCGACCTTCGCCCGGTCGTCGGTCTGGAACACCGTCTGCCAGGCGAGGCCGAAGCCGGGGTGGAAGTTGCGCACGTACATCCAGCCGCTCCGGGCGAAGCGCTCGCGCACCTCAGGGTCGATGCGCGCGAAGATCCGGCGGGTGTCCCCCACCGGGGTCTCGCCGCCCGTTTCGGGCGGAACGACGCAGGAGAAGAAGAGCTTCAGCGGGAAGCGCTTCGCGTAGGAGTGCTCGTTGTGGGGGAAGATCGTCTCCGCCGCCGGGTAGTCCGTCGAGGTGTAGACGCG